>CAZQSF010000078.1:0-18362 GCA_964595955.1 uncultured Saprospiraceae bacterium | reverse complement strand
GGCCTTCTCCAATAAATTCGGAAACATCCTGCTCAATACCTCCAACAAAAGCGAAATGGCGGTGGGCTATGGCACTTTGTACGGCGACATGTGCGGCGGTCTGAGTGTGATCGGCGACCTGTACAAGACCGAGGTCGTAGCTATGAGCCAGTACATCAACCGGGAGGAAGAGATCATCCCCGACCACATTCTCACCAAACCCCCCAGCGCCGAACTGCGGCCCAACCAGAAGGATTCGGACAGCCTGCCGCCTTACGACATCCTGGACAAGATCCTGTACGAATACATCGAAAACCGGCAGGGGCCGGACGACATCATTCAGATGGGTTTCGATGAAGCCATCGTTCGCCGGGCCCTTCGGCTCGTCAACATCAACGAGTTCAAACGACACCAGACCGCGCCGGTATTGCGCGTATCGCCCAAAGCTTTCGGTATGGGTCGGCGCATGCCCATTGTAGGCAAATACCTCGCCTGAAATTGAAAGACGGCTTCCGGTGGAAGTACCGGAAGCCGTCTTCTCGTTTTTTTTCTAAAGCCCGGCTGTCAGTGATCGCCGAAGCCGATGGTGGCTCCCAGGGAGAGCATGGAGAGCTTGTCGGGATTGATTTCCATGCTTTCGTACTCGAGGCGCACCCCTACCGGGCCGAATTGCACCCCGGCGCCTACACCCCAGGAAAAAACAGATCCTTTTATCGTTCGGTCAAAAGCTTCGGATATCCCGTCTCCAAAGGCCTTTTCATCTGTAATGCGGTAGAAAAAACCGGCCTTGCCGAAAAAGCGCAGAAAGGAGATCGGCAGGGTGAGTTTGGCCATCACGTCGCCCCCCCGGGTGCGGGAGGTGCCCGTCAGGCCATCTTCCACATTGTCTACCTCCCCGAAGTCGCGGTAGCCGCCTTCCAGGCCGATGAAGCGCCATCCTGCTCCCCCGTACACTTTCCAGGCAAAGGCATTGTTTTTAATACCGAAATCCTGGCCCGAAATATTCAGGAGGTTGTGATTCTGAAAGCTGTTGCCGAGCGATCCACCTGCGTAGAAATACTGGCTGCTCGCCGGCAGTGCAAAGGCGGTGATCAACAGGGCTGAAAAGATGATTTTTTGAAACATAGGTCAGGTCATTGGTGAACGCACAAGCGAAATGGCAGAAATCCATCTTCCTCGCTTTGCTGCAATGCCTGTATAACGGGCAGTTCCTGACGAATCGTGTTAAGAAAAAGATAAAAATAGGAAGCGGCCGGCTCCGGATGAATACCTGCGAAGGCGCTTCCTGAAAAACACCCCTTGCCGTGCAACCCTCCTGCTCCCGAATGCGGCAAAAAAGCCGGAAATGACGCCGTCACTTCCGGAATACCGACCGCTTACTATACGACTGCCGGAGGTTTGCCCGTTTTAGGTTAGCTTTGTTTCGGCAAAGCTCATATGAAGGAAAAATAACCCGTTGTGAAGCGACTTTTGCTCATGCTCTCCCTCCTGTATTTCGGTCTGACGGCTTCGGCCCAAAAAGGCTGGGAACTGGGTGGCATACTGGGGGGGGTGTACTATTTCGGCGACTTGAACACGCAGGTAAGCCTTCGGCTGCCAGGACCTACCGTGGGCGTTTTAGGCCGGTATAATTTCAACCGGCGAACGGCCATGCGCTATGGGTTCAATTTCAGTTACCTGCTGGCGCACGACCGCTTTTCGCGCAACGTTTACGAACGGGCGCGCAACCTCAGTTTTGTATCTCCCGTCGTAGAGGGGCAGGCCCTGCTGGAGTTCAATTTCCTGCCCTTTGTGCACGGCAGCGACGACAACCTGTTCTCGCCCTACATCCTGGGCGGCTTTAGCGTGTTCTATTTCAATCCTCGAGGCCGGTACGAAGGCGAGTGGGTCAACCTGCAACCCCTGGGCACGGAAGGGCAGCTCCGCGGCGAGGAATATGCCAAGGTGAGCGCTGCGCTGGTGTATGGGGGTGGCCTCAAGCTGAGCCTCAGTTATCGCTGGACCCTTTTCGGTGAGCTCATAGCCCGCACCACCTTCACGGATTATCTGGACGACGTGAGCACCACCTACCCGGATAGGCGCGAACTGATGCGCAATCGCGGCGAAGTGGCCGTAGCCATGTCGGACAAATCCAAAGAGATTCCAGGGGTGGTGGAAGCGCCCATAGGCGAAGAAGGCCTGCAGCGGGGCGACAGCCGCACACGCGATCAGTTTGTGGGCGTCACGATCGGACTCACCTACTACTTCGGTAGCCTGCGCTGCCCGAATTACGGCAAAGGCACCCGCAGATAGGCATAGGCCATACATCCCTGAGGGAAGCGTCGTATTTTTGGGCATGATCCAACAGACCCAATTTACACTGCCCGCCTTTCGGCGGGGCTTTCACCTCATCACGGCTCAGGTTCTGGACCAGCTGCCTTCACTTCCCGAGCAAGGCTTGCTCCACTTGTTCCTCTTGCACACGTCAGCTGCCCTGGCCGTCAACGAAAATGCAGCCCCCAGTGTGTTGGTGGATTTCGAGCAGGTTTTCAACCAGCTCGTACCTGAAAACATGCCTTTTCTCACCCATACCACAGAAGGGCCGGACGACATGCCGGCCCACATCAAAGCAGCCCTGCTTGGGGCTTCCGTTACCCTGCCCATCTGCAACGGCCGCTTAAAACTGGGCACCTGGCAGGGAATCTACCTGTGTGAATTCCGAAATTCGGCCCGACCGAGGAGCCTGATCGCTACCCTTTACGGATGAAATGCGCCCATTTGCTTCGTATCTTTCCATTCCATCCAATAAAAAGTAAACGGAAATGCCCATTCTCGGCCCATTCATAAAACGCGCCCTCAGCATTGGTGAAACGCTGGAGCGCAGGCTCCCGAACGATCCCGTGCGTCATCAGCGGCGCGCGCTCAAGCGCCTGCTAAAGAAAGCCAGCCAGACGGCTTTCGGTCAGTACTACGACTTCAAAGATATCCTGCAGGCCGACGATATGATCGGTGCTTTTCAGCAGCGCGTGCCCCTGTTCGATTACGAGGACATGCACGCCAAATGGTGGCATATGACGCTCAATTCCGTGGAAAATGTAAGCTGGAAAGGCAGGGTCAACTACTTCGCGCTCAGCTCCGGCACCACGGGCAGCGCCAGCAAGCACATTCCCGTTACGGACGACATGCTGAAAGCCATGCGCCGGGCCGCCCTGCGGCTGTTCTTTTCCATGGCGCGCTTCGACATTCAACCCCAGCTGTTCAGCAAGGCCATGTTCATGCTGGGCGGCAGCACCGATCTGCAGTCGAACAACGGCTACTTCGAAGGTGACCTGAGCGGGATCAATGCCAGCCGCGTACCCTTCTGGATCCGCCCGTATTATAAGCCCGGAACCAAAATATCCCGGATCAGCGACTGGAATGCCCGCATCGACGAGGTCGTTCGCCATGCCCACGAATGGGACGTAGGCTTCATTGTGGGGATTCCGGCCTGGATCCAGCTGGCCCTCGAAAAGATCATTCATCACTACAGCCTGGACACCATTCACGATCTATGGCCCAACCTCCAGGTGTACGTACACGGGGGGGTTCACATCGGTCCGTACAAAAGCAGCTTTGCCCAACTGACGGCCAAGCCCCTGACCTACGTAGACACCTACCTGGCCTCCGAGGGCTTCGTGGCCTTTCAGGACCGCCCGGACGCCGACGGCATGCGCCTGCTACTGAATAATGGAGTGTTCTTCGAATTTATACCTTTTGAAGATCAATACTTCGACGAGCAGGGCCAACCGCTCGAACACGCCCCCGTAGTGTCGATCGCCAATGTGCGGAAAGGGATCGATTACGCCCTGGTCATCAGTTCCTGTGCCGGCGCCTGGCGGTACCTGATCGGCGATACGGTGCGCTTCGCCAACCTGGAACGATCGGAGATCCTGATTACGGGCCGCACCAAACACTACCTGAGCGTTTGCGGAGAGCATCTTTCCATCGATAATATGAACCAGGCCGTCGAAAAGGTGGAGCGCGCGCTGGAGGTTCGCATTCCCGAATTTACCGTATGCGCCGTTCGGCAGGGCAATGCTTTCAGCCACCAGTGGTACCTGGGGTGTGAACCGCTGCGAGAGCGGGAAGCGATGCGCGAGTTGTTGGACCAAGCCCTCATGGAGGTCAACGACGACTACCGAACGGAGCGCCGGTCGGTATTGAAAATGGATGTAGAGGTGATCCCGGCGCAACTGTTTTATGCCTGGCAGGAAAAACAAGGTAAATTGGGGGGACAAAACAAGTTTCCCCGCGTGATGAAGCCCGAGGCTTTTTCGCACTGGGAACAATTTGTGGGGCAGCACGCCTCTTCGCAAACTTCCAACTCATGATGGCATTTTGGGACGGCATGAAAGTCGCTTTTGTGCTTACCTTTCTCTTCGGCCCCGTTTTTTTTACCCTGATCCAAACCGGAGTAGAGCAGGGCTTCCGGGCCGGAATTGCCTTCGCCTCCGGCGTGTGGACCAGCGATGCGATCTACATGGCCCTGGTCTTTTCCGGCCTGGCCTATCTGGGCGAAGATTTCTACAACAGCCAGGCGATCATTGTCTTGGGCTTTCTGGGCGGCGCCTTCCTGATCGGCCTCGGCCTGTACGCTGCCCTCGCCCGCCCTACCATGCGCATGCGGCCGCGCAAGGTGCCCATTCGATCTTCGTCCTACGGCGGGCTTTGGCTGAAAGGCCTGCTGATGAACCTGCTCAACCCCTTTGCGATTTTCTTTTGGATCGGCGTGCTGAGTACCGTTTTCGTGAGGGAAAACCCACCTTCGGGCGGCTTTTTCCCGTTTCTGGGCGGGTTTATGATTCTGATCACCATCACCGACTCCTTCAAAGCCGCTATGTCGCGGCGCATCCGGCGCTGGCTGGGGCCGCGTCAATTGCTTTGGTTTCGCCGCATTTCGGGCATTTTGCTCACCACCTTCGGCCTGGTCCTGCTGGGACGAACCTTCTTCTTACTGTACAGCTAGCTCCGGACGGCCGGCATCGAGCCTCGGATGCATGATGGCAAACCAAAGAGGAGGAACCAGGCTCATGAGGATGGAGGCCGGATAGCCCCAGGGAAGTTGCGGGCTTTCGTCAAAATGGCGGAGCACCTGATATTTTCGGGAGGCCTTGAAGTGGTGATCGCTGTGCCGGGTGAGTTCATACAGAAAAATGCGGCCGAGCTCGTGATCCGAATTCCAACTGTGATGAGGCCCCACTTTTTCGTAGCGCCCAGTGGGCAGCGCTCGTCGCCGAAGGCCGTAATGTTCGATGTAATTGACGCTTTCCAACAGCAGGAAGCCCACCACAGCTATGGCAACGGCAAAAGGCACCATAGCCCAGCCCCAGAGCAATCCCACGACCAGCAGGTAAGCCAGCTGAAAGGCCTGAAACCGGATCATCTCATTGTGCACACTCCAGATCGGCTGCCCCTTGCGCTTCAGGCGGTCTGCCTCCAGCTTCCAGGCTCCGCGATACCCTCCAAATACGGATTGCACCCAAAAGCCGTAAATGCTCTGCCCACGGCGGGCAGAAGCCGGATCTTCGGGCGTGGCCACATTCTTGTGGTGCCCCCGATTGTGCTCGATGAAAAAGTGCATGTAAAGAGGGGCCAGCAGCAGGATCTTGGCCAGGACCTGTTCGTACTTTTTGGCTCGATGCCCCAATTCATGGCCCACATTGATGCCACAGGTGCCCAGGATCAGCCCCAGATTGGCCGTAAGCCCGATCCGCTCGTAGGTGGCCAGCTCGTAATGCGTCAGCACATAGAAATACCCGGCAATCAGCCCGTACATGATCGGAATGTTGAGGTACAGCAGATAGTCGAACAGGCGCAGTTTGCTCTTTTCTCCTTCCTCTTCCGGCGAAAAGTTGCGATCGGATCGCGGTAAAAACTGCTCCACAATGGGAATGAAAACAAAGGCTACATAAATGCTCCCGAACGACCAGGGGCCCCGGAGCAAAAGGCCCGCCAAGGCCGCCAGAGGAGCCACGTAGGCAATGAGGTACTTCCAATCTTTCACATTCATTTTTTTAAGGCTTGAACCGCTCGCTTTTCGGGCTGTTAGTTGGACCGAATCCCGTTGTTTGGTACGCCCCGTGAATAGGGCGTAACTTGCAACTTTTAAAACTCTAAAGTACAAATGGCTAAGGAATTTCACAAGCTCGTCATCCGGGAAAAACGTCGCGAAACCGCCGATACGGTCTCTCTGATCCTCGAGGTACCCGAAGACCTGAAGGGCACCTTTGAATACCAACAGGGGCAATACCTCACCTTGCGCTTCCCGCTCAACGGGAAGGAAGTGCGACGGGCCTATTCCATGAGCAGCAGTCCGATTGAGGATGAACTGGCCATAACGGTAAAACGCGTCCCCAAGGGCGTGGTATCCGGTTACATTCACGAGAAGGTGGAAGCCGGAGAGTCCGTTGAGGTCATGCCGCCGGAGGGCCGCTTTTTCACTCCTTTACAGGACGAACAACGAAAAACCTACTACCTCTTCGGCGCGGGCAGCGGCATCACTCCGCTGATGTCGATCCTCAAAACCGTCCTGGAGCGGGAGCCCAAAAGTCATGTTTTCCTCCTTTACGGCAACCGGAATGAAGACAACATCATCTTCAAGGAGCAATTGGATCAACTTCAGCAGCGCTATGCCGGCCAACTGCACGTAGAGTACATCCTGAGTCAGCCCAACCGCCAAAAGACCAAGGGAGGCCTTTCCGGTTTGTTCTCCAAGGGCGTGATGACCTGGACTGGAAAAGTGGGGCGCATTGACGGCCAGGTGATCCGGCAGTTTCTGAACGAACATCCCTTGCGAAGCGAATCGGCCGAATATTTCATTTGCGGCCCGGGCGACATGAACCTCCGGGCCGAGCGCAGCCTGCAGCAGCTGGACATCGACAAGTCCCGCATCCACGTGGAGCACTTCTCTTCTATCATCCCCGGAGAGGAAAGCCAGGCAGCAGCCGGCAAACCAACCGAGCCCGGCATGGCCAAGGTGAAAGTAACTCTGGACGGTCAGTCCATCGAGGTGCACGTGCCCAAAGGCAAGACCATCCTCGATGTATTGCTGGATGAAGGCTACGATCCTCCATATTCCTGTACGGCCGGCGCCTGCTCCACCTGCATGGCCAAGGTGCTGGACGGATCCGTGCGCATGGACACTTGCCTTGCCCTGGACGAGGAAGAAGTGAACGAAGGCTATATACTGACCTGCCAAAGTCACCCCACCAGTGCAGAGGTAAGCCTGACCTACGACGTGTAAGCCTGCGCGTATGAATCCCGTACCCGAGTCTGTGATCGAGAAAGCCATTGAAGAGCTCGAAGGGGAAAACTACGAGCGCCTCGTTTCCGAACTTCAACTTCAACAGGACGTGGTGATGGGCTGGCTGTTTTCTCCCGAATTCGATGCGTTTACCCGTCAGGAGCGGGAGTTCCTGCTCTATCTGGTGATGGTGCTGGCCCGGGCCATCGGCCAGGTACGTACCGGCGGCCTCCCCGAGGTCCGTCCCGAACAACTCACTGAGCGAGAAGATGCCAACTGGGCCTTGCTGGCGCAAAGCGCCAGCCGGGTCTTCCACGAGCGCCTGGATGCTTTCTTCGAAGAATCTGAGCAGGAGGATCTGTTGGCTTTTGCCGAAGATGCCCTTTCCGATTATGAGGACGGCATGCTGACTAAGGAAGGCCGGGAAGGCCTCTTCGTCGTCCTCAAAACCCTCATCGATTGCTGGACGCAGGCCTGACCCAAGCCTCTTCCTGTGCCTTTTCGCTTGATAGGGCGCGACGCAGAGCTTCTCCGATTTCTCTTTGCAAGCTGGCGGTTTTGTCCCGTGCGTACCATCGCTGGGTTTCCGTGAGCATCTGCTTAGCGTAGGCCTTGCGCGCCTGCTCATCTTTCAGGCCAGCCAAATGTGCCCGGCTTTGATCGATCCATTGCTGAAGCACCTGGGGTCGTGGCCCCCATGAACCCAATACCTCGCGGCTCGCTCCGTCCAGGAAGATCAACTTGGGAATAGAACGGCTTCCCCGGGTGAGAAAGGCATCCATGATATCGGGATGCTCATCCCGCAGTAAAAGCCGAAAGTCAACATGCGGATTTTGAGCGGCCAGTGCGTGCATCACCGGAACGCTTTGACCGGCATCTCCACACCAGGCTTCCGTGAGCACCAGCCAGATCATAGGCTTAGTCAGCTGCTTCAGGTCGCTAGCCAACTCGGGTAGCAAGCGAATGGTTTTATCCAACCTTTTCATGCGCACTACACTCATCCGGGTGTACTCCAGCATGGCTCGGCTGTGATTCGTACCTGTTGTTTTTCCGTCAGCCAGCAGCGCGTCGATCAGCCGGCGATATTCGTCATAAGTCAGGGAGGCATCCAGCGCGGATGCGGGAAGGATAGTCATATGCCCTCGGTTTATCTGTTTCGAAGAGGTAGACAAGCGAGAAGCCGGTTTAGTTTCTAGCAGGCCGGAGCAAGTCTTCCAACTGTCGGAGCGAGGACTGGTTCTCCGGGCGTTGCAGCGCCTGCATCACCTGATTTTTTTCCCGCTCGGTGATGTGAAAGGAGATGGAAGCATGCACCTTGCTCTGGGAGGGAGGATGGTATTCAAACCGAAGGTGATGAAACCGGTCGGGCCCCAGCATGTCGTAGATGAAGCCCAGGGTATTGTCCTGTTCGTATTCCTGCAGGTTGAGCACCTGGGTGGCGATGCCCAGGGGATTGATCAGGGATTCCACGATGCCTTCGCGGTCGCTCTCCTCAATTTCATCCACTTTCTGCGAGCTGCTGATCTGGACCAGCACGACTCCACTGGTGTTTTCGCGGATCCATTTCCGGAAGACCTGGATGAAGCGGGTAGCTGATAGCAGGCCATAATTGTCTCGAAAGCCTGCATCCAGCACTTCGATTTCGGGCTCTGTGGGCAAATGCACGGTGGGCAACACATAGGGATACGTGGCGTTCATGCGCAGAGCGCTCAAAAAGCGCAGGTTGTCCGCCTGATGATCCTCGAACAGCCATTGAAAATCGACGGCGTCGGCCTCTACGGCGCGGGGGCGTTTTACCCCGACCGGAGGAAGCATCATGTAGCTGGCTCCCTGGGCCGAAATGATGAGCCGGCGCGCATCGTTCACAATGGAAGGCGTGATAAACAGCAAGGGGATCAGGCCGGCCTGCTCGGGTGCCCGGTAATCGGCCAGGGGTTTGTCCAGCAGGCCGTCTACATTCGCATTGAGGGTGCGCTCGAATACATATCCTCTGTCCTTGCGATAGGTATACCCGCCGGCCTCGAACTTGCCCCAGGGCAGAAACAGGTCGTTGGTCGTGAGCGTAAAGGCGATGGGGTTGAGCAGATCCTGGGTGATGCGGTCGATATGGAAGGGTTCCATACGGCACAGGGAGTCGCCGGATTGCTCTCGCAAATACAGCTCGCGGTAGTAGCCCATACCGATGAGCCCCCCGCTGGCCCCGGTCACCAGAGCTGCGTGGTCCATCAGCCGGCCGTCGAGCAGGCTGTCAGCATGCTGCACCACCTTCATGGTCCAGGTGGCCGATCGAAGCCCCCCGCCGCTCACGGCGATAATCACCAGCTTGGGCTTTGCATTCAGGGAACCCGTAAGGCGATAGCGCCACCGGTCCAGGATCCGTTCCGTAGCCTGCTTGTCTGATCGGACGCGCTGAAGGAGGCTATCGCCAAGCATAACCTTTTGGGCGTAAGAGACCGGAGGAGATTCGTAATCCAGTCCGTAGGCCTGGTTGCGGTGGCCGATCGTACGGAAACTGGTCAGGAAATTGACCAGCAGGAGCAGCACGATGATAATGGTATTGCGCCAATTGTGGAACCAGTAATTAATGGCTCCGATCAAAGCCGTAAATACACTGCACATGATGAAAATACTGGCTCCTGCCGGGATCTGAAAGGTGGGGTAGTCGATCAGCCACCCCAGGAACATGAGCAGGATGAGGGTCATCAGCTGAATGGAAAGCGCGTTGAGGTGATTCTGGCGGAACACGCTGCGCAAGAGCTCGGCATCGTAATGCGCCACACTGCGCACCCGGCGCCACCGAAAGCGCTCGGTGAGGTAGGTCTCCACGGGAATGCGCTTGGCATCGAGTTGTACGACGTCCATCTCCATATCGCGCCGGCCGGGGGTCATGGCTTTCTCCGAGGGGCCCGGTTTCCCCTTTGTGTAATGCGAAATGTCGCGATTGGTAAAGCGGAAATAGAAGGTGTAGAGCAGGATCAGCACGAGAGCCCCGGTGATCATGCCTATGGGCAGCAGGAGGATCTCATCCCAGGCCCAGCGCTGGAAGTTGCGCTGAAAATGCATGAGCTTGGCCAGGAAGTAGCCGAAAAACAGCGCCGGAAGCAGCAGATTGTTGATCGAATATTTGGTGAACGGCCGGGACAGCGACGCCAGGAACGGAAAATGGTGGGCCGTGAGAAGGTAGGTGGTTAAACTCCAGGTCATGAAAAAACCGCCGAAAGCCAGGCCCAGAAAAAAAAAGCTCCAAAAGTTTACCTCGCCCAAATACTCGGGATCAAGGAACAGGTATTGAAACCCGAGCTTGTAACCCAGGTTGCCGGAGATAAACCCCGCGAGGATGAGCCACAACCCGAGCAGCAGCAAATTGCTGCGCAGGTGCAGCACGGCGAGCTGCACCGGAAAGCTGTAGAAAAAATCCCGGGTTCTCTTTCGCAATGCCCGTATATTTTTTTGGAAACTCGTGCCGGAAACATACTTATTTTTTGGGTTCCGGAAAATGAGAAAGACGAGCTCTTCGGCTCACCATCGAATGGTTTTTTTGCGTACTTTTGATGTGCTATCTTCCTGCCTGCTCTTTTCCGTTTCACTTTTAAATCCGAAACTGATGAATATCGCTGTCGTTGGCACAGGCTATGTAGGCCTGGTTTCTGGCACCTGCTTTGCCGAAACGGGTAACCATGTAACCTGTGTGGATATAGACGAAGAAAAGGTAGCCCGCCTCAATCGGGGGGATATTCCCATTTTCGAACCGGGGCTGGATGTGCTCTTTGAGCGCAATACCAAACAGGGCCGGCTGCACTTCACCACCGATTTGAAGGATGCGGTGCGCCAAGCTGAAATTGTATTCCTGGCCCTTCCCACCCCGCCGGGCGAGGACGGTTCAGCCGACCTCTCCTATGTGCTGGGCGTTGCCGGTCAGTTGGGCGACCTCATCGAGCGCTATACCATTATTGTGGATAAAAGCACGGTGCCCGTAGGTACGGCCAGCCGGGTTCACGAGGCTTTGGCCGCCAAACTCGACGAGGAACTCTTCGACGTGGTGTCCAACCCGGAGTTCCTGCGCGAAGGGGTAGCCGTGGACGACTTTCTCAAGCCCGACCGGGTCGTCATCGGCACCTCCAGCGAAAGAGCACGGCAAAAGATGAAGCACCTCTACGACCCCTTTGTCCGACAGGGCAACCCCATCCTGCTTATGGACGAGCGCTCGGCGGAAATGACCAAATATGCGGCCAACTCCTACCTGGCCACTCGCATCACCTTTATGAACGAGATTGCCAACCTGTGTGAAAAGCTGGGCGCTAATGTGGATATGGTTCGCATGGGCATGGGCAGCGACAGCCGCATCGGAAAGCGATTCCTCTTTCCCGGTGTAGGTTTCGGAGGGAGTTGCTTTCCCAAAGACGTGCAGGCTTTGGCCAAGACGGCCGAAGAAAGCCAGTACGACTTTAAGATCCTCAAATCGGTGCTGAACGTCAACACTCGCCAGCGCCTGCGCATCATGGATTTCATCCGCGAGCACTTCGACGGCCAACTGGAAGGCAAGACCATCGCCCTCTGGGGGCTCGCCTTCAAACCCAATACGGACGATATCCGCGAGGCCCCGGCAATTTACACCATAGAGGCCCTGCTCAACGAAGGTGCCCAGGTCCGGGCCTTTGACCCCGAAGCCATGGGCAATGTTCGCAAGCTCTTCGGCGATCGGGTAGCCCTTTATGACGACCAGTACGAAGCACTCATCGATGCCGATGCCCTGGCCATACTCACCGAATGGTCCGTTTTCCGGTCGCCCAGCTTCAAAGTGATGCGTCAGCTGCTCAAGGAGCCGGTGGTGTTTGACGGACGCAACCTGTACGATCTCGAACAGATGCGCCAGGAAGGGTTCAACTACCGCAGCATCGGCCGGGAGCCGGTCCGGAAAGTCACCGTGTCGTCCAACGGGCATTAAGGTCCATCCGGAGTATACGCTGAATCACCCTTTTGCGTTATGAGCTATTGGAACCTCCAGTGGTGGTTTTTCCAACAATCGAGCCATGCGTTACCTGTCCCTTTTCTTTTTTCTGGGAAGCGGCCTGTTTCTCCTTGCCTGTCAGGGTCCACAGAGGAAAGGCAGCGATCTGATCACGGTAGATTCGCTGACGGAAAATGGTTTTCGCCTCTCGTTCCAGCAGCGCCGCGAAGACGGTCTTAAAGAAGGCATATTTCGGATGTTCGACGAAGAAGGGCGCCTGTACGAGCAAAGCACCTATGAGCAGGGCAGGCTTCACGGCTTGCGCATTCTCTTCTTCCCCGACGGCGATACGCTTTCCGTGGAAACCCATAAAAGCGGGCAATATCAGGGCCCCTACCGGCTATACCACGAAAATGGCCGGCTGGAGCTGAAGGGGCAATACATCGACAACGTCATGGCCGGCAGTTGGGAGCGCTACTATCCCAACGGCCAATTGCGCGAGCGCGTCCGTTTTCAGGACAATCAGGAGAACGGCCCCTTCGTGGAGTATCACCCCAACGGTTCACTTAAAGCCGAAGGCCAATACCTGAACGGCGATTTTGAACAGGGCGAGCTGAAACTCTATGACGAGACCGGTCGCCTGGTTCGCATCATGGATTGCGAACAAGGGGTGTGCCGAACGCGCTGGCAGGCCGCCGAAGATGGTTCGAACTAAGCTAACTTGCGGCTCCATTGCCCCCGCTAACCGGTGGGTTGGATCGAGAAAAAATAATTGATGCGCAAAACGACGACATGAGGCAACTGCTACTCCCTTTGTTAGGTTCCGCTATCGGATGGATGCTCTTCCTTCCACAGACGTCGGCACAGCCGCTGGCCGGCCGTCATGTCTACGAGTTTATGAACCTCTCGCCTTCGGCCCGAACCTCTTACCTGGGGGGCACACAAATCGCCGTGCGGGATGCCGACCTCGGTTTCGGCTATCAAAATCCCGCGGTGCTCAATGCCGACATGCATACGACCCTGGCCGTCAATCACAGTTTTTACTTTGCCGGCATCCAACATGGATATGCTGCCTATGCGCATCATTTTGACGGTATCGGCACCACTTTTCAGGGGGGAGTGCAATACATTAGTTACGGCACCTTTGAGCATACGAACGAGTTTTTCCAGCAGTTGGGCACCTTCAAAGCCGCCGAGGTGGCTGTCAACCTAGGTGCCGGCAAACAAATTTACGACCGGCTCAGCGTAGGTGCCAACCTCCGGCTGGTCACTTCCCGCTTCGAAACCTATAATTCCCTGGGATTGGCCGCCGACCTGGGCGCCACCTATTTCGACACGGCCAGCCAATTTGTCGCTTCCCTGGTGTTTCGCCACATCGGCTTTCAATTCTCGGCCTATGGCGAAGAAGGCGAACGGGAAAGCTTGCCCTTCGAAGTTCAGATAGGCATCTCCAAAAAGCTAAAATACCTGCCGTTTCGCCTTACCGTCATCTACACCAACCTGCAGCGCTGGAATCTTCTATACGATGATCCCAACCGGGACCTGGACGACAATAGCATCCTCGGCGAGGAAACCGAGGAGCGCAGTGCCTTTGCGACCAATGTCGATAACTTCTTTCGCCACATCATCTTCAGCGGAGAGTTTCTCTTCGGAAAGCGCGAGAACTTCCGCATCGGGCTATCCTACAACCACCGCCTGCGCAAAGAAATGCTGGTGAGCGGCTTCGGCAGCCTGGCCGGTTTCGGCTTCGGATTGGGCTTCCGGGTCCGAAATTTCCGCTTCGATTACGGCCACACCCATTTCCACAATGCCGGCGGGCTCAACCATTTGGGCATCTCTACCCGCATCTCGGGCTTCGGACGCAAAGGGGAGTAAGCAGGACCTCCTACACAATCTTTTTGCCTTCCGGCACGTTGAATCGTTCACCAATCCAACAGCCCGTTATGAAACCAGGACAAATCCTGCTCCTCCTTGTGCTCGTGCTGACTATGGCTTGCCAGAAAGAGGATGAAGGCCCCCGCCAAACGACCTTCGAATTGCATATCGACTTTTGGAATCCCACCGGAAACGACCCGGAGATCCGCTTCGATGCCCAAAGCTCTTCTCCCGAAGTTCGAATCGATTTTTCCAAGACTTTCGGTGGTTTTGCGGTGCCGCCCAACCTCACCAATGTGGTCATCGACAACGTGCGCCTGATCGGCAACGATAATGTGAATTATGAGATCGAGGAGATTACGGCCTACGAGTTTCGCGACGACATCAACGACTGGAAGGAAGACGTGGAGTTCACCATGTCCTACGAGCTGATCGAAGACCTGGACGTGGTGCTGGTGCTGGATGCCAGCGCTTCGCTCGGCGACGATTTCGAGACCGTAAAAGCCTTTGCCAACGACTTTATCGACAGCGTATTCGCCGCATCGCCCTCTGCGGAAATAGGTCTGGTCAGCTTTTCCGACCTCATTGACTACCTGCCCCTGACCAACGATCAGAATCAGTTGAAAACCTATATCGACAGCATTCAGCAGGGGCCGTTTACCTCCCTGTACGAAGCCATCAATATGGGGATCGACCTCCTCCAGGAAAGCGAGGCCGAAGGCAAGGCCGTGGTGACCTTTACCGACGGTACCGACAACAATTCGGCCCCGCAATACACCCCTGGCTTTTTGTTCGATAAGCTCACACAGGATACCAGCAACATCAAGGTCAACAGCTTCACCATCGGCTTTGAGGGCAATGGCGGCGTGGATCGACCGGTGCTGGAAACGCTGGCCGCTAACGGCGGCGTAGCCGTCTTTCCCAACACTATTGACGAGGTCGGTCAGGTTTTCGGCAGCTTTTCCAACTCCATTGCCAATGTGTACAACCTGACCTATGTGCGCAACCAGCAGGTCATTCCCGAGAGCGATCCGGCGCGCCTCCGTTTTGTGATCCAGTCGAGCCGGAAATAGCCTGCTTCCTGCCGGCATACTCCCCTTTGAAGGGTCTGGAGACCGGAAAACGTCCAGACCCTTTGAAAGGGAGTATAAACCTTTGGCCTTGAGCGGCATCCAAGTCCCAAACCAAGGCTTATGCTGCGCAATGTTGTACTCTTCGCTTTCCTGACGGCCATGGGCACCATGCCCCTCTGCGCCCAATTGATCGAACGCACCGGCCTGCCCAGCCAAACCGATTCCCTGATCGACGGGCTGGACCTGCCGCATTACATTTACCGGGACACCGGGGCCACACCCAAGAACCGGTTGATGGTCTTCTTCCCCGGCACCAACGGCGCTCCGGAGGACTATCGCCTCTTTCAGCAGACCGCCGCCTCGCTGGGCTACCACAGTATCGGCCTGTGCTATGAGAACCGCAACTCCATTAACCTGGAGGTATGCCCACTTACCTTCGACCCCAGTTGCCACGGGCGGGCCCGTGCCGAGATCTGGCTGGGCACCGATCTGCACGACTCCCTCGCCGTGGACGGCCCCAATTCGGTGGTGTACCGCCTGCTCCGGCTCATCCGGTACCTGGACGACGCCTATCC
Source organism: uncultured Saprospiraceae bacterium (assembly GCA_964595955.1). Lineage (GTDB taxonomy): Bacteria > Bacteroidota > Bacteroidia > Chitinophagales > Saprospiraceae > JAJDFU01. The sequence goes on along the minus strand of CAZQSF010000078.1, from coordinate 2,651 downwards.
GGATGAAGGCTGGGGCCAGTACCTGAGCGGCGATACGGCCGTACACTGGCCCCAACTGGTGCTGGCCGGCCACTCCCAGGGCGGCGGCCACGCCGCCTTCGGTTCGCGGCTTTTTCCCGTGCAGCAGGTGATCATGTTCTCCTGGATCGACTGGTTGCGGCCGGGCCGCAATCCCGACTGGATCCTCGCTCCCGGGCCCACGCCCGACAGCGCCTACTACGGCTTCATCCACACCGGCGACGCCAACATCTACAACGGCATCCCGACGACCTGGGAAAACTTTGGCATGGCAGCCTACGGACCCATTACCGCCGTGGATACCCTGGAGCGGCCCTACGGCCGCACGCACAGCCTCATCAGCTCGGCTCCCATCGACTCGGCCAACAACATTCCCAATTTTCACAACGTCACCGTGGTGGACTGGATGACAATCCTGGATGACGATACCGGCGCCCCGGTGTACCGGCCGGTATGGGAGTACCTGCTGGGCGAGGAGGGAGACCTGACGTCTGTCCGTACGGTCTTGCCGCCTGCCGATATCCGGCTGTTTCCCAACCCGACCAACGGGCGGGTGCTTCTGGAAGGCGACATCCCGCAGCGCGTAGAGCTGATCGCACCCACCGGACAGCCTCTGGATCACTGGACGGCCGCACGGCAAGTGGACCTATCCGCTTATCCGGCCGGCTGGTATCTGCTGCGCATCTATACGGCTGAGGGTATGGCTGTGCGGCGGGTGGTCAAGTATTGAGCCCGGCAAAAGGGCTGCGTCTGAACGGCTTTCCCCTTCGCCCGGTTTATGGAGGTAAACCCGGACCGGCCGCTTATGCTCCTTTCCCAAATCGATCCCATGGTAGGCCTCATCTCGATCCTGGCCATCGGGATCATCCTCATCGGACTGGTGCTCAAGCGCATCAAACAGCCCTACATCGTGGGGTACATCCTCATCGGCGTGCTTCTGGGAGAGTCCGGTTTAGGCCTGGTCACCGATGCCGAGGCCATCCACCATTACGGCGAATTGGGCATCATTCTGCTCCTGTTCTTTATCGGCATGGAGATCAGCCTGCCCGAGCTGGTCAGGCAGTGGCGGGTAGCCCTGATCGGCACCTTTTTGCAGGTAGGGGCCAGCGTGCTCATCGTACTGGGCATCGGTTATGCGCTGGACTGGCAGATCACCCGCTCGGTGGTGTTGGGTTTCGCGATCGCGCTCAGCAGTTCGGCTGTGATCATCCGGGTGATCGAAGAAAAGAACCTGATCGAGAGCCCCGTTGGAAAAAGCGTGCTGAGCGTATTGCTCACCCAGGATATCATCATCGTGCCCCTGCTCATTATAACCTCCTTTCTGGGCGGAGAGGGCGCTCCGCTGCAGAAGATCCTGCTCATGCTCATTGGCGGATTGGCCATCATCGGCATTTTGATCTGGGTGTACACCCGACACCGGGTGCGTTTGCCTTTTTCCACCCTCATTGAGCGGGACCACGAGTTGCAGGTCTTCCTGGCCCTGCTCTTTTGCTTCGGGGGGGCTTTGCTCACCTCCCTGTTCGGCTTGTCGGCTGCCTTGGGGGCCTTTGTAGGCGGCATGATCCTGCACGCCGCCGATTCCACGAGCTGGATCCACGATACCCTGCACTCCTTCCGGGTAGTGTTTGTGGCCATATTCTTTGTGAGTGTCGGTCTTCAGATCGACCTGGCCTTCATCTGGCAGAATGCCCTTCCCATCGTGGCAGTGGTCCTGGCCGTCTACCTGACCAACCACCTGCTCAACACCTTCATCCTTCGATTCTTCGGCTGCGGCTGGCGCGACGCCTTCCTGGGGGGTGCCTTGCTGGCCCAGATCGGCGAACTCAGCTTCCTGCTCAGTTCCTCGGCCTTCAATCTGGCCATCATCGGCACCTATGAGTACCAATTTACCATTAGCCTCATTTCGCTCACCCTGATGATCTCCCCCTTTTGGATCTCCCTGGCCGAATGGGGGATGCACAACCGGGCCGGACCTTCCGTTCTGGCAACCGGCAGAAAGGAACGCCGCCCTTGAAAGAAAAACGTTTGGGGCTGAAAACCATGCACTTTGCCCGGTTTGCTAAAGAAAAGCATCGCAACCGCCTCCAAAAAGCCTGATTCAGACCGCAAACCCGACCTGCCATCCGACCGACTTACCGACAATACGAGCGCCGAAAACTGGGCGGCCGTGCCGAATCCGCGGCCGGCATCGCCCATATGCTCCGGCAATCCTTTTTCGCAACCAGCTTTGCCGGCTTCTGGCGGAATTGGAATCCACTCTTTTCCTACTACTTGCTCTACTACAGCTACCGGCCCCTTCAAAAGCGGCTGCCCAGGCCTGTGGCCCTGCTGGGCACCTTCCTGCTGAGCGGTGCAGTGCACGACCTGGCCGCGACCCTCCTCCTTCAGCGAGGCGTTTTCCTCTTTGCTCCGGTATTCAGCCTGTTTGCCCTATGGGTCATCCTGGAGGCCTGGCTGGGGATCAGCCTGAAACCCCTCCCGCCCGGGATCAGGCCCCTTTACCACCTCGGCTTGATCGCGGGATCGTTTTTACTGGTGAACATGCTTTTTGCAAGCCCGTAACTGTACCGGCAGAAGGTATTTAACGTGAGGTTGGGCATGGCAGATTTCGTAAGGTGATGGTAGTCAGGGCC
>CAZQSF010000077.1:0-18812 GCA_964595955.1 uncultured Saprospiraceae bacterium | reverse complement strand
CCAAACACCTATGATCCCTGATGCCCCTTTCGGCTTCAGGTACCCCTCTTGATTATGGATTTTCGCAGATTGTTTGAGCTTTTCACGTATCAGCAGAGCAGTCATCCACTCGATTCCGCACTGGCCCAGTTGAACGGCCGCAAATGGGAACGGTTTCCCTCTTCGGATTGCGTGACCATTATCAACAAACTGAGTGTGGGTTTTCTCGACCGGGGTCTTAAACGGGGCGAGCGAGCCGTGATCCTTGCCCTGAACAATTCAGTGCCCTGGATCTTTTGCGACCTGGCCCTCCAGCAGATCGGCGTCGTGGTGGTCCCCCTTCATCCCGCAAACCACCTGCCGACCCTGGAGGCGATCTTCCGGGAGGTTGCCCCCGCCCTGCTGATCGCCGAGAACAGAGCCATGCTGGAAAAGATCCTGCCCGCCGAAGAGCGGGCGGCTTTCAACGAAAGGATCGTATTGCTCCAGCCCGAAACGGGCGATTTGCCCGGCTGGCACGACCTTTTACTGGAGGCCGAACCCGTTCAGCAGGAAAAACTGCAGGCCCTGCGGGCTGTTATTCACGAGGACGATCCGGCCACTATAATTTACACATCGGGGACCCAGGCCCTTCCCAAGGGGGTGGTGCTCAGCCACAAGAACCTGGTGAGCAACATCAAGGCCTGCCTGGCCGTGCTGCCCATCCGCCCGGGAGACCGGGTGGTGAGTTTTCTGCCATACAGCCACATTTTTGAGCGCACGGTACTCTACGTATACCTGGCTGCCGGAGCCTCCGTGCACGTTCTGCCGGGGGTGCAAGACCTGGAGCGCGCGCTGCCCCTGGTCCGGCCACATTACTTTTCGGCCGTGCCGCGCGTCCTGGAGCGCATGAAGGCGCTGGTACTGGAGCAGGCCGGCCGGCGGCCGGCGGTCGTTCGGCGCGTGGTGCATTGGGCCGTCCGGATCGGGCAGCGGAAGCGGCCCGGGCGCACCGCGCTTGGGTATTACCTCCAACTCCTTCTGGCCCGGCTCCTGGTGTTTCGCAGCTGGCGAAGGCGCCTGGGCGGGCGACTCAAGGGGATAGCCGTGGGAGCCGCCGCCATGAACGAAACCCTGGGCCGTCTTTTTGCAGCCGCAGGGATCGTGGTGCGCGAGGGCTACGGCCTTACCGAAGCATCGCCGGTGGTGGCTTTCAACCGGTTCGAGCCGGGGGGGCATAAACTGGGTACGGTGGGCTTACCCCTGCCCGGGGTACAGGTGCGGATCCAACCCCTGAACGAACAGCGCGAAGGGCTGGGCGAAATCCTCGTCAAAGGCCCCAACGTCATGATGGGCTACTTTAAGCGCGAGGAACTCACCGCCGAAACCATAGACTCCGATGGATGGCTCCATACCGGCGACCTGGGCCTCATTGAGGATTCCCGCTTCCTGAAAGTTACCGGGAGGGCCCGTTCCCTCTTTAAGACCTCCCGCGGGTTGTTTGTATCGCCCGAGTTGGTGGAAAACCACTTGAAGCATTCGCCTTTCATCAGTCAATGCATGGTGTTCGGCTCCGGAAGGCCTTTTGTAGGCGCAATACTCCTCCCCAATTTCACGCTGCTCGAGCAATGGTGCACCGAACAGGACATTCACTGGACCGCCCCGCAATACATGATCCACAACCATCTGGTGCGAGGCCATTACGAAAGCTTGCTGGACGGCCTCAACGAGTCGCTGCGCTCCCACGAACGGGTGCGGGACTTCTTTCTGACGGCCGACCACTGGACCCCCCAAACGGGCGAACTTTCCTTTACGCTCAAACCCAAGCGCCCCGCCATCCTGGAGCGATACGCCAAAGAGATCCGGCGCCTGTATGAAAAGGACTAAGTACAATCTCAAACGTATTCCCCTGTGCAATTAACCACACTCAAACGCACACTGCCAAACCTTCGGTTTTGAACTTATACGGTTTTCAGTATGAAATACCTTCTAGGTCATTTCATACTTGAAACAGAATTAGAAGCCATCTCAAAAGTGTTTTTGGTGCCAACTGAGACGCAAAACGGAGGATACTTCCGCAAGGGGCCCTTGCTAGGTGATGCCTTTTGTACCGAAATCGGGTGCCGAAAGATCCATTTGCAGGCCAGAGGATAGTAGTGAAAGGGATGCCAATGCCGACCAGGAAGTGGTTGGGATGGACCCAAGCCTTTTTGATAGCGATATCCGGGATAACCCGCCTGCCATGCCTCCGGCAGGAAATTCGGACGGCCGGGAATGCCAACCGAAAAAGGTCTTTTTATCCTTGAACCCATAAAAAAATGGAGGTTTTCCCAGGTGGAAAAACCTCCATTCAGGCTGGAAGGCCCTCTCCAAAGGGGGTGGCGCCCTTAATTGAGAAACTTGAAATTGTACTGATAAACGGCGATCACGAGGATGACGAACAGGAGCAGGGCTACAAACCCGATCAGCAGACAGTATCCCTTGCTGCCGACGTTTCTTATTTCATCAGCCATGGCTTTAGCATTTTGTTTGTGGTGGCGTCTTTTTTTCGGCGGCTAAGATGATCAAAAATGCGGTAACCGCCAAAGCTCCGGCCCTGGCCACAACGAGCCGGATCAATAAAACTCAGCGCGATTATCCGTGATTTCGGCTTGCTCCTTCATCGCCTGCATCATAGCCGTGCGTACCTGGCTTCGAGCCGAAGCCGACATGCGTTGGCGCACCTGGGCCAGGTTGCCGGATCCCGCAGCGGAGGGCTTGTTGATCACCTGCAGGACGTATACCCCGCTCTGGCCCACAATGGGCTGCGACAGCGTGCCGGGTTCCAGCACGAAGGCCGTACCCAGCACCTTCGGTTCGTTGCCCAGGCTGGGAATAAAATTGTTGGCGAAGGTCAGGCCCGTAAGGGTGTCGATTTCCGCGGAATATTGGGCCGCAGCAGCCTGCAGCGATTGGGCCCCCTGAAGCTGGGCAGCGATCTTCTCGCCTTTCTTCCGGTTGATGACGAGCGGTTCGATTTCCGGGCGAATGAACGCCAGATCGGGCAGGCCCGGCTTTTGAATGGCTTTCAGGCCGGCGAGCACATAGCGATTGGTGTAGTTTTCCACTTCATCGCGGAAACTGTAGATCTCCGGCGACACCATGCCCACCTTTCCTTTCTGGAAGGCCCATTGCACCATGCTCCGGGCGGACTGCCCCGGGCCTAGATCGCCTACGGCAAAGTCGTTTTCCCGAAGCGCCGTGGCCGTTTCCAGGGTGAGGTCGGGAGCTTCGTCTACCGCAGCTTCCAATTCTTCCAACAGCTGGTTCTCGCTGAGCACCGAATACGCGCGCTCATAGACGGCCTTTTGGGTCTTTTCAGAAGGGCGAATCGACTGCTCCAGAAACGCCAACTTCACACCCTGGGCTTCGTCGATGTACTTTTTACCCGTCACTTCCACCAGGTGCAGGCCAAACTCCGTGGCAATGATCTCCAACTCGCCTTCTTCGGCTTTGAAGAAGATGTGATCGTTAAAGGGCTTAACCATTTGGCCCTGAGCGGCATACCCCAGGTCGCCGCCTTTGGTCCGGGTGCCGTCCATGCCGTATTGAAGAGCCAGGGAGTCGAAAGAGGCCGTATCGGCCTCCAGCTGGGTCTTCAGGCTGTCCAGCAAAGTGAGAGCATTGGTGTACTCCTCCTGGGTACTCACCGGCCGCAGGATGTGGCGGGCCCGAACCGAATCGGGAACGACCATGCGGTCAACCACCTTGACCGCCTTGTAGGCATTTTCTTCCAGATAGGGGCCGTAAACGGTGCCTACCGGCAGGCTGAACACCGTATCGGCAATGGCCGGGCTGACCTGGTCGGCCGTCAGATAGGCACCATCCATGTAGCCGTAGCGCGTGGTCACAAAGAGGGAGTCGTCCTCCGTTTCCCGAAACTTGGGCAAGAGCCCGGCGATCTTTTCCCGCCAGGAAAGGCTGTCTGCCGCGCTCGGAACCACCTGAAAGACCACGTACTCCAATTTGCGGGTCTCTTCATCGGTTTCATACCGGGCGGCATTTTCGCTCAGGTAGGCTTTGAAGTCGTCTTCGCTGACGCTCACATCTTCATTGGCCAGCTCGTCGAAGGGCACCTTGACGTAGGCGACATCCACTTGCTGCCCCTGCTCTTTTTCGCCCAGGGCTGCCATCCAGGTGGGCGTGTACATGGCTTTGGAAACCAGCGTCGTAAGCTTGGACTGCAATCGCTCTTTGACGATCTCTCTTTCCTGCTGAGCCCAGAATGAGCGGAAGGGCTCCGTGAGTTCGTTATTCTCGATCTGACGCTTGAACTCATTGAGCTGCTGGCGGTTGAGCTGCCGCGTGCGCGGATCGGCAAAATTCTGCTGAATGATGGGACTCGGATTGGGACCGAACTGAAGGTCCAGCAACTCCGTTTTACCCACGCCCAGGCCCAAGGCTTCGGCTTCCTGCTGCACAATGGCCTGCTCCACGAAGAAGTTCCACAGCACGTCGCGCCGGCGAAAGGCATCTACACCCTGGTAAAACTCCTGCTGGACCTGATCGATGCGCATAAACTGGTTGTAGTCCAGCTTTTGCCCGTCCACCCGGCCCAGGGTCGTACTCGGGCCGCCAAACGCACTTTGCTGGCCCGAGGTCATATCCATGACGATAAAGCCGCCGAGCCCCAGGGCGATGAGAACAACAATGAGATAAAAATTCTTACGGATCTTACTAATCAGCGCCATGCCACTTACTCGATTTTGCGTTTATGTCGAATCTGCCTGCTATCAAACCCCACAACGCTTACAGCTCTAAGGCAGGTATTCAAAGGCTCGCAAAACTACAATTTCCTCCGAACTATTCTCACCGCCGAGCCTTGAAAAACACCGCTTTGTAAAAATCCCCGCAAAGGTAAGCGCTTTGAAGCGCTTTGCCCAATGTTTCAAGAGGTGAGCAATCGAAAGCCCACGCCGTGCACGGTCTCGATGCGAAGGCTGGGATCCTCCCGAAGGTATTTTCGCAATCGGGAAATGAACACATCGAGGCTGCGGCCCAAAAAGTAGTCGTCCTGGCCCCATACTTGCTCCAGAATGGTGGACCGCTTGAGCAACTGATTGGCATTTTCGGCCAGCAACCGGAGCAGGTCGGCTTCCTTTACGGTGAGTTTTCGCTCCTGCTGGTCCAGCGTCAGGCTGAGGTTGCGATAGTGGAAGCGGTACTTGCCCAGCTGCCATACCTGCTGGTTCGAACGCAGGGCCGTTATCTTGTTTCGCTTGAGAAATACCTCGACCTTCAAAATGAGCTCTTCTATATTGAACGGTTTGGTGATGTAGTCATCTGCTCCCAGCCGGAAGCCTTTGAGGCGGTCTTCCTTCAGGCTCTTGGCCGTGAGAAAGAGAATGGGAACGTGCGGATCCGCCTCGCGAATGTGCCGGGCCAGAGTAAAGCCATCGATCTCCGGAAGCATGACGTCCAATATGCAAAGGTCAAAACGATCGGACCGTATGGCGGCCAGGGCCTGTTTGCCGTCCGCACAGCAGGTCATGCGATAGCCTTGCAACTCCAGATTGTCCCGAGTGACGAAACTCAGGCTTTCATCGTCTTCCACATACAATAAATGAGGTGCCATAGCAACGGGTTAAAATAAGGCCGGCATGCGCAAGATCATGGAGGTTCCCTCGGCCGGCACGCTGTCCAGGCCGATTTTCCAGCCGTGCGATTCGCATATCTTTTTGACGTAGAACAAGCCCAGCCCGAAGCCTTTAACGTCGTGCACATCCCCGGTAGGTATGCGGTAGAACTTTTCAAAGATGCGCGCCTGATATTCCGGGGCGATGCCCGGGCCGGAGTCGCTCACCCGGAGTACTGCCCAACGCCCCTCCTGCCGCAGCGATATTTCCACGGCCGGGTCCTTGCCGCCGTACTTTATGGCGTTGTCCAGCAGGTTGTAGATGACATTGGTGAGATGAAAGCGATCGACATGCACGTGCAGGGGCTCGGCTGGAAGCCGGACCTGCACCAATCCGCTTTGGTCGCCTCCGCGAATGGATGCGCTGTCGGCCACTTCCCGCACCAGAGCGTTGAGCTCAACCCGCTCCGGACGCAGGGCAAAGCGGTCTCGTTCCAACTTGGCCAGCTGCAATACCTTCTGCACCTGGTTGTCGAGCCGCTGGTTCTGTTCCTGTATGATGTGGGCATACCGGCTGAGCCGTTTATCCGCCTTTACCTTCGGATCGTTCAGGAATACGCCCGCCGAGATCTTTATGGTCGAAATAGGGGTCTTGAACTCGTGGGTCATGTTGTTGATGAAGTCCTTTTGCAGATCGGACAGCTTTTTCTGCCGCAAAATGATGAACATGGAAAATGCAAAGAACAGGATGGTGAGCAGGGAAATCAGCGAAAAGATGATGGAAAACTGCATCTTGCTGAACAGATAGCCGCTGTGCTTGGGAAATTTCACGCCGAAGTAGTAGTTCAGGCCCTCGGCTTTTGGCAGCGCCTTGGGCCGGGATGGTGGTGGGCCCTTGGGCGAGTAACTGAAGTACTTGCCGTATACCATTTCATTTGTGGTGCAATCGAAGACGGCGTACTCGAAATCCTCGCTCAGGGCCAGAGCCTCCAATTCCCGTTGCAGGTAATACTCCAGAAGCCCGGGATCGATGACGTCCTCCATGTTCACCACGTAGTAATTGGAGGTGCGTTGCTGTACGATCTGCCGGGCGGGAAGGGTACTGCCGTTGAGTTCGGCCATATCCGTCGCCACCCTGTACAGAGCCAGGTTCACCTTTTGGTGGAACTCCTTTTCGTTGATATTCCAGGTGCTGATCACCCAATAGGCCTGAATGGCAACGATGCCGGCGATCGCCAGCACCCCCAGCGCAATGAGCCGTCTGATCCAACTGTTCTTCATGGCAGCATCCAAAGTAAGAACATCCGGTCAAGCCCGGCACAGGCTTAACGACGCATTAACAAGTCTTTAGCCTGGAATATACCCCTGAATACGAACGAGCACGTTCAGGCCTGGTCATTCGCCGCGTTGAAAAATGGGGCTATGTGCCGGTCCGCAGGGCCGAAAATTCCATGAATTTTCCGGAATCGCCCCCAACCGGGCAGAGTACGGGATCTATTCCGGGGCTGCAAAATTTTTCTATTTTTCGCATCATGGCAAGAAAGGCATTCCATCGGCTGGCTCTGCTCGGAGGTTTTTGGGGAATCCTGGCATGCTTTTCCCCGGCTCAGGAGAATCCTTTCGAGCTCACCCCTCGCCTGACCGTGCCGCCAGCTGCCGGGCTGTCCGAGAACAAGGATTCGCCTGCCCCGACGGGCAACCCCTTTGAACTGATCCCGCGGCTGGGTCGCTCTGTCGAGCGGGAACCCTCTGGCGCTGCCCCGGATAATGCGCTCTTCTTCCCCTCCAAAGCGAAGGAGCGGAAGTCTCTTTCCACGACCTTTCTTCTCGGGGTCACCTTGGCCTTATTGGTGTTTCTGGCCATTTTGCTCACGCTGTTCCGCCCGCTTTTGCAGCGCATTATACCCGCCTTGTTCAACCAGAACCAATTCAATTTGCTATACCGCGAGCTGGAGGGCATAAACCCCTGGCCTTTCCGCCTGCTGTACTTTTTCTTTTTTTGCAATGCCGGCTTTTTCCTTCTTCAACTCCTGTGGCCGGGCGGGCTCGGCGCCGGGTATTCACCCTGGGTGAGCCTCGCTGCCCTGATCGCCTTCCTGGCCGCGGCCTTCGGCCTGAAGCACCTGCTTCTGAAACTGCTCAGCGCCGTGTTCCCCATTGCCCGGGAACTGGACTCATACGGTTTTTCCATACGGCTCTTTTCCATTGCCCTGGGCATGATCCTCCTTCCCATCAATGTGCTGCTTGCCTTTGCGCCCGAAAGCCTGCATTCCGGACTGATTTACCTGGTGCTGGCCTTTCTGATCCTGGCCTATTTGCTGCGCACCCTACGCGGCCTGTCCATCGCCGGCAAAAAGATCTGGAGCAATAAGTTTCATTTTTTGTTGTATATTTGCAGCGTCGAAATTGCCCCTGTTTTCGTCCTGGTTAAGTTGATTATCAGCCAGTTGTAAAGACAGATACTCGTGATTTTCTAGGTATTGTCCAAAGGTTCATTGGATGTCAGCAGTAAACGAACACGTGAAAGAGGAGACATACAAGAAAGTGAAAACCATTCTGGTCTCCCAGCCCAAACCTGAACGCTCCCCCTACTACGAACTGGAAAAGAAATACGGCCTCCAAATTGACTGGCGGCCGTTTATCCACGTAGAGCCAGTGGATGTCAAAGCGTTTCGGAAACAACGCATACGGCTGGAAGACTTCAGTGCGATCATTCTGACCAGCAAAAACGCCATTGACCACTTTTTCCGCATTTGCGAAGAATCGCGGGTCAAAATGCCGCAGGATACCAAGTACTTCTGCCTCTCCGAAGCGGTGGCGCACTACCTGCAGAAGTTCATCGTGTACCGGAAGCGGAAAGTCTTTGTGGGCAAGCGAACCATAAAGGATCTGGCCCCGGCCCTGAAGAAACACCGAAACAAGGAAAAGTTCCTGTTGCCTTGTTCCAACCTGGGCAGCAAAGCCGTTTCCCATTTTCTGGACGAGAACGGATTTGACTGGCAGGATGCGCTCATGTACCGCACCGTCAGCTCCGACCTGAGCGACCTGAGCGATGTGAAATACGATGTGCTGGTGTTCTTCAGCCCCCTGGGCATCGTCTCGCTTTACGAGAACTTCCCGGACTTCACCCAGGACGAGACCCGCATAGCCGTTTTCGGCAATTCGACCAGCAAAGCGGTGGAAGACCAGGGCCTGACCATCAACATCAAAGCGCCCACCCCGGAGGTGCCTTCCATGACCATGGCGCTCGAACGCTATCTTCAAAAGTCCAATAACGGGAAGGGCTAAGCGCATTTTTTGCAACTCCCTTCCGGGCTTTTGCGTTACAAAAGCATGTCCTTTTCCGATCGCTTCATACAACAGCTGCAGGATCGGCTTGCCCAACCGCTGCCCGGGCGGGAAGCCCAGTACCGTATGGCGCATGTAGGCCGCCAGCACGCCCCCGCTCCCCCGCCAAATGCCAAACAAGCCGGGGTCTTGGCGCTTTTCTACCCTAATGACAATCAGGACATTAGCATCGTGCTCATCGAACGGGTGTCGCACAATTCCAGAGACCGGCACCGGGGCCAGATCGGCCTCCCCGGCGGCCGTTACGAAGAGGAGGACGAAAACCTCGGGCAAACTGCTCTTCGGGAAACCGAAGAGGAGGTAGGGGTGACCGCAACAGATATCCACCTGCTGGGCCGGCTAACCGAACTCTACATCCCGGTAAGTAACTTCCTGGTTCATCCTTACATCGGTTATCTGGACTATACCCCGCGCTTCGTACCCGAAGCATCCGAGGTCAAATCCGTTCTTCAAGTTCCTTTTCACCACTTTCATCATCCGGCCACGGCCGGCCATACGGATATCGCCATAAGCGCAACGATCACCCTGCAGCAGGTCCCTTATTTCAGGGTGTCGAACAAAATCGTGTGGGGGGCTACGGCCATGATGCTTAGCGAATTGCTGGACGTGGCCCGGCCGCTCGCCCTTCAGGATTAACCGCTCATGATGTCTTTCCCGATCCACGCTTTCTTTTTGAATCTACCCTTGGTTCTCGGTCTGCTGTTCGCCTTGCCGGCGCAAAGCCAGGAGCTTACATTGGTCCCCGGCTCCGCCCAGGTCGCCTTCCGCATAAAAAATGCGGGCTTCTGGGTCGACGGCCAACTGGAAGGACTTCAGGTCGCCGGCACCTTCCGGCCCGATCAGCCCGAGAAAGGCCGGCTGCAAGCCTCGGTAGAAGCCGCCAGTATTCAAACCGGCATAAATGCTCGCGACGAGCATCTCAAGCAGGAGAAATACCTGCACGTAGCGCAGTACCCCCGCATGCGAATCGAGTCCCGACGGATCGCGGGGAAAGGCTCGGACTGGACCCTGGAAGGAGATTTGACGATCAAAGGGACCACACAGCCCATTCGCATTCCCTTCGAACTCATTCCATCCAAACGAGGCTATACGCTCAAGGGCTCTTTCTCCATCAATCGCCTGGACTTCGATGTGGGCGGCAAAAGCCTACTTTTGGGCAACACGGTAGAAGTTGACATCCAATGCACACTGGCGAACTGAACGACGTACTCGTCCTGGGCGGCGGCCTGGCAGGCCTGAGCGCCGCCATTCAGCTCGCGCGGAGCGGCCATGAAGTTGCGCTGCTGGAGCAGAAATCGTACCCGCGGCACAAGGTGTGCGGAGAGTACCTGTCGCTGGAAGTTGTCCCTGCGCTTCGGTCGCTGGGGGTCGACCTGTATGACCTGCGGCCCAGGGTTCAAAAAAAGCTGTGGCTGACCGGCCCGGGCGGGCAGGGCCTCCGGCATGTATTGCCCCTGGGAGGATTGGGGCTAAGCCGTTATGCCCTGGATCACTTTCTGGCCGAGCACGCCCGGGCGGCCGGCGTAAAGCTGCTGACCGGCCAAAAGGTGGTATCGGTTCGCCCGGGCCTCCCCCTGGCCGAAGTGCACACCCAAACGGGGGCCTGCTACCGGGCCCGACTCGTCTTCAATGCCACCGGCAAACGCTCCCTGATCGACAGGGAACTGAGCCGTGGTTTTCTCCGGAAAACGGCTCCCTGGATGGCGGTAAAACAGCACATGAGCTGGAGCGCATGCCCGGAAGACGAAGTGCAACTCCACAACTTCCCCGAGGGCTATTGCGGCATTTCGCAAGTGGAAAGCGGACGGGTAAATGTTTGCTATCTGGTGCGTACCGGGGCCTTGAAAGCTTGCGGCGGCAATGTGGCCGAGCTGGAACGCCGGCTGCTACGGGCCAACCCCATCCTGGACCGGCTGTTCGCCGAAGGGGTTCGGCACTGGGATCGTCCTCTGGTGATCTCCAACGTGTCTTTTGCGCGCAAGCCCCCCGTGGAGAGGGGAATGCTCATGCTGGGCGATGCCGCCGGCCTGATCAGTCCGCTCTGCGGCAACGGTATGGCCATGGCCATTGGCTCCGGCTTGCTGGCCGGCGCACAGGCCGACCCCTTCCTCCGGGGTAAGAAAAGCCGCGCAGCTATGGAGCGCGACTACCGGCGGGCGTGGCGCCAACGATACGCACAGCGGATGCGATGGGGCCGCAACCTGCAGGCGCTTTTCGGCACCCCCGGGCTTACCGATGCCGCTTTCGCTGCAATTCGCTATTTTCCGCCTATCTTGACGCAGATCATTAGCCGCACCCACGGAACCCCCGCCTATGTTTAGCGATTTCGCCCAGCGCGCCCAATTGGAAGAACGCATGGATGACCTCAGCATCCAGGGCCCCGAACTGGAAGGCGCACTGCTGAGCCTGGAGCGGGTAAACCGGCTTCTGGGTGGCCATCGCCTCATATTGGGCGGACTAGATACCTTGTGGCAACACAGCAGCCCAAAGCCCAAAGTCTGGAAGGTCCTGGACCTGGGCTGCGGAGGCGGAGACGCATTGCGCGCCATTGCCCGCTGGGGAGACACCCGGGGCCGCAAGCTGGAGCTGGTGGGCTGGGACGCCAACCCCAACACCGCTGCCTATGCCCGCGAACGGTGTGCCGGCTGTCCGTCCATCGAAATTCAGGCAGCGGATGCCTTTGCCGACCCCTTCCCGCCCGATGTGGATGTCGTGCTCTGCAGCCTGTTTCTGCACCATTTCTCCGAAGACGAAATCTGCAGCCTGATCCGGAAAATGCACCGGTCCGGCATACCCTTTGTACTGATCAACGACTTGCACCGCACTCCGCTTGCCTATACGGCCTTCCAGCTTTTTTGCGCCTTCTTCCACATACCCAATATGCCGCGGCACGACGGGCTCATTTCCATCCGGAAGGGCTTTCGACGGGCTGACTGGGAAGAGCTCATCCCCTCGATCTCCTTTTATTCGCACAGCCTCAAATGGCAGTGGGCTTTTCGCTGGCAATTGCTGTTGCAACAGGCCCAAATCCGAAGTTCATGAACCCCAAGATACTCGCTACCGCAACCGTTCAGCCTCAGCTGGAAGAAAACCTCCCCCAGGCCCTGGCCTATGCCGAACAATGGCTGGAGGGCCAGGACGACCGACTGAAGCGAAAAGCCTTGCGTATTTTTCGCTACGCACAGGTAGAGCGGCGTTACTCGGTTACCCCGCCGGAGAACATGATCCGAAACGAATCCCTTCAAACGCGCAACGACCGCTACGTACATCACGCCATAGAGCTGAGTGAGAAAGCATTGCGGGATGCCCTGGACCGCGCCCAGCTGAATGCCCGGGATCTGGATATGATCATCACCGTGAGCTGTACCGGTTTCATGATCCCATCGCTGGATGCCTACCTCATCAACCGCCTGCACATGCGGCAGGATACGCTCAGGCTTCCCGTAACGGAGATGGGCTGTGCAGCCGGGGTCTCTGCCCTCATTTACGCCAAACAACTGCTGCAGGCCAATCCCGGCAAGCGGGCGGCCATCATCGCGGCTGAATTTCCCTCCTGCACCTTTCAGGCCGGCGACTACTCCATGACCAACATCGTGAGCACCGCCATATTCGGCGACGGGGTCGCCTGTGCCATTTTGGGCTTCGACGAAGATAAGCCCGGCCCCAGCCTGGGTGCACATGGCATGTACCACTTTTACGATGCGATCGACATGATGGGCTATCGGGTCAACAACGACGGTTTCCAGATGGTCCTGGACCCGGCCGTGCCGGAAACCATCGAAACCCATTTCCCCGACATTCTGCCGGGATTCCTGTCCGAATACGACCTGACCCTGGATGACATCGACCACTTCGTATTCCATCCCGGGGGCAAAAAGATCGTACAGCTGGTCGAGGAAATGCTGCACGCGCACGGAAAGAATATCGATGCAACCAAGGCCATTCTTCGGGATTACGGCAACATGTCGAGCGCAACCGTGCTGTACGTATTGCATCAAATTGAGCAACAAGGCGTGAAGCCGGGCGACCGCGGGCTGATGCTCAGCTTCGGCCCCGGGTTTTCGGCCCAGCGGATTTTACTTCACTGGTCTTGATATGGGCTATTTCTCTGACAACGGCTATTGGGCGGTCATCCTGGGCGGAAGCAGCGGCATGGGGCTGGCAACGGCCCACCGGCTCGCTCGCGAGGGCATGCACCTGTGCTTGCTTCACCGCGACAGGCGACGGCAGGCTCGCGCTCTGGAGGCGGAGTGGACGGCCTTGCGCGAGCATGGCATACAGCTGCGCACCTACAATCTGGACGCCTTGAAAGCCGAGAATCGAGCGCGCGTCCTGGACGAGCTGACCGAAGCGGCCCACGGCCGGGTAAAGCTCCTGCTCCACAGCATCGCCCGGGGGAATCTGCGGCGGCTCGCTCCCGATCCGCAAGAACAGCAAGCTGCGGCGCCTTTAGCCGGACCGAGCGACTTTGCCCTGACCCTCCACGCCATGGCCACGAGCTATTACGAGTGGGCCCGGGCCCTTTTTGACACCGGCCTGTTCGCTCCCGATGCCCGATGTATGGCCCTGACCAGCGAGGGCAGCCAGCGGGCCTGGCCGCACTACGCACAGGTGGGTACGGCAAAAGCAGCGCTGGAAGCCCTGTCGCGCTCCATGGCTCGCGAACTCGGCCCGCACGGCATTCGCAGCAACCTCATTCAGGCCGGCATTACCGATACGCCCTCCCTGCGGCTCATTCCCGGGCAGGAAGCCCTGCTGCAGTTTGCCGAACAGCGAAATCCGCTCGGCCGCCTGACACAGCCCGGCGATGTGGCCAATGTCATATATTTGCTCTGCACCGATGAAGCCGCCTGGATCAACGGCGCGATCGTACCGGTTGATGGCGGCGAAAAAATCGTTTAAGCCGTGGAACCACTTTCCCAAAAAGCCGTCTTGCTTCAAATGCTTGTGGACCTCCTGCCCTACAAGCGGCCCTTCCTGTTTGTAGACCGCCTGCTCTCCATCGACGAGCAAAGCATCGTGGGAGAATATACGTTCCGCCCGGATGAGCATTTCTATCGCGGTCACTTCCCCGACAACCCCATAACGCCCGGCGTTATTCTCATTGAGTGCATGGCGCAAATTGGCCTGGTGACGTTCGGGATTTTCCTGAGCGGGGTTTATCGCAGCGGCTCTCTGGATGCATTTGCCTTCACCTCCACCGATGTCGACTTCCTCAAGATGGTGCGTCCGGGTGAGCGGGTGACGGTATCGGCTCAAAAGGAATATTGGCGCTTTGGAAAACTCAAGGTCCAGTGCAAAATGAAGAACCAGTCGGGCGAAACGGTATGCAGGGGCAATATGTCGGGCATGGTCATTAAAAAACAGGCATGAAACCCAGGCGCGTGGCAATTACCGGACTGGGCGTGGCCGCCCCCAACGGGATAGGGCTGGCGGCTTTCACGGATGCCCTTCGGCAAGGGCGTTCCGGCATTCGGTTCTTTCCCGAACTGGAGGCGCTGGGATTTGCCTGCTGTATAGGCGGGCAACCCGCGCTCACCGAAGAACTGAAGCAACGGCATTTTTCTCCTTTGGAGCGCAAGCACTGGAAGGCCAACAACCTGCTGTACGGGATACTTGCCGCAGAGGAAGCCTGGAGCTCGGCGGGCTTGTCCGTTGAGCGGGAAGAGCCCGACTGGGAAAGCGGATGCGTATTCGGAGGCGGCATTTCCGGGGTGCGGGCGCTGAGCCAAGGCATGCGGCTCATCGACGAGGGGCAGGTAAAACGCCTGGGTAGCCATACCGTCCCCCAGACCATGCCCAGCAGCATCAGCGCCTACCTCAGCGGCCGGCTGGGGCTGGGCAACTGGGTGACGACGAACGCCTCGGCCTGCAGTACCGGCACCGAAGCCGTGCGCCTGGCGTTCGAGCACATCCAGCGGGGCGGAGCCCGGCGAATGCTCTGCGGCGCCTGCGATACTGACGGGCCTTACATCTGGGGTGGGTTTGATGCCTTGCGCGTACTCACCCGCAAGCACAACGAACGGCCGGAGCAGGGCTCCCGGCCCATGAGCGCCACAGCAGCGGGCTTTGTGCCCGGATCCGGGGCCGGAGCCCTGGTGCTCGAGGAATGGGAGACGGCCCACAGACGGGGTGCTGCGATCTACGGCGAGGTCCTGGGGGGGCACAGCCTCAGCGGCGGGCAACGCCAGGGGGGCAGCATGACCGCCCCCAACCCGACGGGCGTGCGCCGATGCATCGAGGGGGCCCTGCATAGCGCAGGGGTACAGCCCCGGGAAATCGATGCTGTATCGGGCCACCTGACCTCTACCATGGGCGACCCCCTGGAGATCCATTCCTGGACCCGGGCGCTCGATCGCCGAGGCCGGGATTTTCCCTATGTCAATGCCCTGAAATCCCTCATCGGCCATTGCCTCAGCGCTGCCGGTGCCATTGAGTGCGTAGCCGCGGTCATTCAGCTGCACGAGGGCTTTCTGCACCCTTCCCGCAACTGCGAGGATTTGCATCCCGAGATCGGGGCGCTGATCGCTCCGGAACGGGTCGTGGGCGAAAACCATTCCGAAGGACCGAACATTATAGCCAAAGCCAGTTTTGGCTTTGGGGATGTGAACAGTGTACTTATCTTTCGACGACAATCCGATCTATGGACCAAAACACCCTTATCGAAAAGCTCAAGGAGCTGATCAAACCCTATCTCGAAGATGAAAATCTTCTGGATCAGGTCACTCCAGACACCCACTTGATCCAAGACCTGAATATCAACTCCGCCCATCTGGTGGATATCATTCTGGATGCCGAGGACGCCTTCGACATAGAAATTGACGACGATTCCGCGGAGCGAATGACCACCGTGCGGGAAGCGGTGGCCGTGATCGAGGAAAAAATGCAGTCTTGATCGGCAACGACGTCATCGACTGCCGACTGCTCCCCGAAAGTACGCCCCGGCGAAGCCGCCGGTTCTGGAATAAGGTATTGACGGCAGACGAACAGCCCCTGGCAAGCAATGCCCGGCAGCGCTGGGCTCTTTGGGCTGCCAAGGAAAGCGCCTTTAAGGTGGAGGCCCGCCGGGGGGTAGCCAAGCGCTTCTGCCCCAAGCGATACCGCGTGGTGCAACTCAAGCGCGCCCCCGACCGCCTGTTGGGCCAAATAGACGGCCAACTGGCGAGCTATCCGCTGGACGTGCTCCTCCTCCCCGACTGCCTGCTGGCCCGCTGCTGGGAAGCCGACCTGGCCCCGCCGGCCTGGTGCTTGCGAAGGCGGGAAGCCGGCCAGCCGCCTTCCCTGGCCGTGCGTCAGCTGCTGCAGGAGGTGGTGACAACCCATTTGCCCGAGCCGCATTCCTGGCAGATCCAGGCCCCGTACCGGGGCATCCCCAGCCTGGTGCGGCCCAACTATTCGCACCGCCTCCCTGTTTCTCTTTCGCACCACGGTGCATATATCGCCGTGGCCTGGCCTTCTCAAATTTCTCTATGAATCCCGTATTGGTCCGGTGGAGAATCGCTATGGTACTGGTGTTGGTGGCTACCCTCTTTTGGGGCTGGCAGTTGCAGCATATTCGCTTCGACTATGAACTGGAACGGCTTTTCCCGCTGCGCGACTCCAGCACCACTTTTTTTCGAACCTTCCAGTCCCATTTCGGGAACGATAACGACTACCTGCTGATCGGGCTGGTTGCCGAAGACCGGGTATTCTCACCCACCTTTTTAAAGCAGGTGGATCGGCTGAGCCGGCAGCTGCAAGCGAAAGACTGGTCACTTGAGGTTGTCAGCCCTACCCGCCTGCGCTACCTTCAGCGCAATCCCTCACCCCTGGGGCCCCGAACCCTCTCCAGGCCCGTCCTTCACGTGACGGACCCCCAGCGCTATGCCTCGGACAGCCTTCGCCTGGCCGACGACCCCCTGTTGAGGGGCACCCTGTTCAGCTCCAGCAGCCCTGCCGTGGCCATGCAGGTAAACCACCTGAGCGCCTCGGACAGCTTGTCCTGCGAAACGATTCGCCGGGAGGTGGAGACCCTCTTGCAGGACTATTCTTTCCGGGAGGTGCACATCGCAGGCAAGTGTTTCGGCCAAACCACCATGGTGCGCACCATTCGACGCGAGACGGCTCTTTTCACCAGCCTGGCCATTCTGGCGATCTTGCTCTTCCTGCTGCTTGCCTATCGCTCTCCGGGAGGCATTCTGCTGCCCATGGCCGTCGTATTGATAGCCGTGGCCTGGACGGCCGGACTCGTGGCCTACACCGGGCGGGCGTTCGACTTCATCTCCAATATCATTCCCACCATGCTGCTGGTCATCGGCCTGAGCGATGCCGTGCACCTCATTACCCATTTTCAGCTCAACCGCCAGTACGGCCTGCTTCCCTTGCCCGCCATGCAGAAGGCCGTGCGGGAGGTGGGATGGGCCACCCTGCTCACCACGCTTACCACGGCCATCGGATTTCTTACGCTTACGACCTCCAGCTTTCTGCCGCTGGTGGAACTGGGCTGGTATGGAACGGCAGGCCTCTTTTTTGCCCTCATGGCCACCTACGCGATCATTCCAGCTGCCGTGCTCAGCTGGCCTCGGTTGCGCCGCCAGCTTCACCAGCGGCATTTGCCCTGGGAGAACACCCTGGACCGGCTTTTCGACGGGGTAATCCGGCATCGAAGGCTTATTCTCGGGCTATCAGCCGGGCTGATCCTTCTGGCCGTTCTGGGAGTCAGCCGGGTCCAGCTCAACAACTACCTGCTCGAAGACCTGCGCAGCGACCACCCCCAGCGGAAAGCCTTTGCCTTTTTTGATCGGCACTTTGCCGGCGCCCGGGGCTTCGAACTCGTCCTGCGCATGGAGGATACCAGCCGGCAGGCCGTGTTCGCCCCCTCTACCCTGCGGGCCATCGACCGGCTGGACAGCTTCTTGCTTGCCGATTACGGGGTGGGGCAGCTCATTTCACCGGCGCGCATGCTGCGCTATGCCCACATGCAGTACGACCTGGGCAATCCTAGCTCCTTCACCCTGCCCCGAGACACGAACTTGCTGCGATTGCTGGCCGGCAAGGTGCTCGAAGACCGGCCGTTGGCCGATCTGAACGATTACCTGCGTTTTCCGCCGGGCTGGGTGCGCATCCACGGTAAACTGGAGGACCTGGGCAGCTGGACCATCCGCCGGAAAAACGAGCGGCTGGCCGCATTTGCCCGCGAGCAGCTGGCCGAAGCCCCTTTCAGCCTGCAACTCACCGGCACCCCGCATCTGCTGGACCTCAACAACAGCTACCTGGCGCGCAACGTACTGGTGGGCCTCGCCGTTGCCGTGGTATTGGTGGGCGTGCTCTTTGCCCTCCTTCTCGGGTCCGTTCGACTGGGCCTGCTGTCCCTTCTGCCCAACCTGCTGCCCCTCCTGTTCATAGGCGGCCTGATGGGCTTTGCCTCCATTGATCTGAAGATTTCCACTTCCATCATTTTCATCCTGGCCTTCGGCATTGCCGTGGATGATTCCATCCACTTCCTGACCCGTTTCCGCCGGGAAATGAAGCGCCATGACCATGCCGAAGCCGCTCTGCGACAGACCTACCGGTCTACCGGCAAAGCAATCGCGGTGACCACCATCCTGCTGCTGGCGGGCTTTTCCACACTTTGCTTCTCCCAATTCCTCGGCACTTTTTATTTGGGTCTTTTGCTCGCCCTCACGCTTCTCTTTGCCCTTCTGGCCGATCTCAGCCTGCTGCCCATCCTGCTTCTCATGTTTTATTCGCGTCAAAAAAAGGAGCCCCGACGCTCCTAATACCGTTTCAAGTATGAAATGACCTGTCCCGCTTTAAAATAGGTTGGATGCAGAAACTGAACCTATTTTGAAAGCGGGATTCATACTTGAAGCGGTATTCACGGTTTTCAGGATAAAATAGGTCTTGGTAAAAA
>CAZQSF010000076.1:0-18894 GCA_964595955.1 uncultured Saprospiraceae bacterium | reverse complement strand
CTATGAAAAAGTCTTTTGTACTGACCTGCCTTGGGTTGAGTCTTCTCCTCTGCAATTGCGCGACCGTATTTACCGGTTCGCGCCAAACCATTCAGATCGATTCGGAGCCCGCGGGCGCTGAAGTGCTGGTGGATGGGGTTCATATGGGCGAAACGCCCACGCCCGTGCGGGTAAAAAAACAGTTTCGCGGCCAGCTCATTACTCTCAAAGCGGACGGATACGAGACCAAGACTATTCAGCCCGCCACGGATTTCAACATCGTCTCGGTAATCAATCTGCTGAACTGGCCTTTCTGGCTGATCGACGCCGCCACAGGAGCTATGTGGACCTACCGGCCCCGCTATTATCTGGTCAAACTGGAAGCCCGGGAACGAGAGGGGACGGATTGACCCTCCCTTGAAGGTTCCCCCCTTTCAGCTTGAGTCAGGAGTTCGCGTTTTTCGTTCTTTTGATACGATCCTTGTTCGTATATTAGAGGTCTAATTTTTAAAGAAACTGCCATTCATGAAACCCATTCCATTTTTCCTGCTGACGGGAACCCTGGCCTTTGCCCTGGTATCTTGCAACGCCCCATCCGGCGAAGAAGGCACCGAGCAAGATGCCGAACCATCCGGGCTGATGAGCACCGGTGACAACAGTATGAACGCCCTCGATTGGGACGGCGTGTACACCGGCACCCTGCCTTGCGCCGACTGCGAAGGCATCAAGACCATGCTCCAACTGAATCAGGATGAGACCTACGTCCTGAAGACCAAATACCTGGGTAAATCCGACGAGGTGTTTACTACCACCGGCACCTTCACCTGGAACGCCGGGGGCGGAACGATCCGGCTGGCCGGCCTGGACGGCGATGCGCCTGGCCTGTACCAGGTCGGGGAAAACGCGCTCTTTCACCTCGACAAGGACGGCAAGCGCATCACCGGCGACCTGGCCGACAAGTACCGACTGGATAAGGCCCGCCCCGGCCTGGTCAACACCCGCTGGAAACTGGTGGAGATTGCGGGCAAAAAGGTGGCCGATATGGACCTGATGAAAGAGCCTTACATCCAGCTTACCGGCGAGGCCGAAGGTTGGAAAGTGGCCGGCAATGACGGCTGCAACAACCTGATCGGCAGCTACGAAATGGGGGATCAGGGCACCATTTCCTTCGGGCCTTTTGCGTCCACCTCCATGGCTTGCCCCAAGCCCGACCTGGGCCAGGAGATCAGCCAGGTGATGGAAAAGGTGGACAACTTTGCTCTGAACGAAGACCGCACCCGCCTGAGCTTCAGCAAAGCCAAAACCGCTCCGCTGGCCGTATTCGAAGTGGATTACATGGGCGGAAAGTAAAGTGCTTATCCCTCAATCCTTCCGCGAGCCGGATGAATGCCCCATTCATCCGGCTCGTTCATTTTCACGATCTCATTTCGCTTCAGGTATAAGCGGCTGGAATATTTTTTCCTCCTTCCGACCGCATAATCTTTCTTTCCCGACCAACCGGATGACAGGTCTCACTAGGTTAAGGATGTAAAAAGTACCATCCATCCATATACGCACTTTTCGGATTGGAGTTAATCAATTCTTAATCTTGAGTTAGTGATAGGTTTTTATGCACTTGCGTTCTTTAAATCATTCACATTAATTCATTTGAAATGCATTCTTCATGAAGAAACTTGTACAACTTTTTTTGCTGTTCGCTGTGGCTTTTTGGTCAGTGAACCTGGATGCACAAAGCATTCAGATCTCCCGCCGGATCATGGCCACGGATACCATTACGGATGAAGGCGTAACCTTCCCGGCCTCCTCCGACGATGCCGAGCAGGAGAACGACGAGATCGACGCCCTCTTTGACGACGACATTGATGCCGGCTGGGAAGGCGCTCCGGAAGACCAGAACATTCTCACCGCGGGGCTGCGTTTCCGCGACCTGTACATCCCGAAAGGAGCCATTATCGACTCGGCTTTCATCATCGTGCATTCGCACGAGATCAAGACCGCCGATGATGTGGCTTTCCTGACGCTCGCCTGCCATGCCAGCGATAACGCCCCGACCTTCACGGATGATCAGCTCATCAGCGACCGTCCGCGCACGGCGGCCGAACTGCGCTGGATCGTGGATGAGCCCTGGGGCTTATGGACCCCCCATCGCACACCCGACCTCAAGGAACTGGTCCAGGAGATCGTGGATCGCGATGGATGGCAGCCGGGCAATGCCATCGCCTTTATCATCCTGGGCGAAAACCAGGGGCCGAGCGATGTGGAAAACGCCCGCGAGTTCGAATCCTTTGAGAACATCGCCGACCCGGAAGACGGCGGCGACGGCACCAACAAGCCCGAGCGCGTACCCGAACTGGTGGTGTACTACACGGTGGAGTCGGCCCTGCTGGATCAGCGCATTGTCGCTACCGATACCATCACCGATGAAGGCGTAACCTTCCCGGCTTCTTCGGACGATGCCGAGCAGGAAAACGACGAGATCGACGCCCTCTTCGACGACGATATCGACGTCGGCTGGGAAGGTGCGCCCGAAGACCAGAACATCCTCACGGCCGGCCTGCGCTTCCAGAACATCTGGATCCCGAAAGGTGCCGTGATCGACTCCGTCTACATCGAAGTGCATTCGCACGAGATCAAGACGGCCGATGATGTGGCCAATATCACCATTGCCTGCGAGGCTACGGACGACGCTCAGACCTTCACCGACGATCAGCTGATCAGCGATCGCCCGCTCACCGACACCCAGCTGCGCTGGATCGTAGATGAGCCCTGGGGCTTGTGGACGCCGCATCGCACGCCCAACCTCAAGGATCTGGTCCAGGAAGTTATCGACCGCGACGGTTGGGAAGCCGGCAATTCCATTGCATTCATCCTGCTGGGTGAGAACCAGGGGCCGAGCGATGTGGAGAATGCCCGCGAATTCGAATCTTTTGAGAACATCGCCGATCCCGAAGACGGCGGCGACGGTACCAACAAGCCCGAGCGCGTACCGCGGCTGCTCATTTACTTCTCCTCGCCCAACGTAGCTACCAGCATTACCGAACTGTTTGCTCCGGAAGTGGAATCCCTGACTGTGTTCCCCAATCCGGCAAATCAGATGATCACCATCGAATTGGAGCAAAATGATGAGGCGGTGATCAACGTATTCAACATGAACGGCCAGCAGGTGAAAGGCCTGCGCAGCAACTTCGGTAAGCGTCTGCAAATGAACGTGAACGATCTGCCCGCCGGCATGTACGTGGTGCAAGCGCTGCAGGGCGGCAAGGTGTATGCACAACAAATTATCGTGGAATAAGCCATTTGCAGGAGATGCAGCTGCTGCATCTCCTGCGCTTCGACCAAACTCAGCGGGACTGCTCCCGCCGGGTTTGGTCCCTTTCTTCCTCAAACCAACTTTACCCGCTGATGGTACGCAAAACGACTGTCGAGGTAGGTTGCACAATCCGATGCATCCTGTAAAAGACTAGTCCATTGCGTAAGATCAGTTCCTAATCCAATCGGCATGAAGCGACCGATCTTTCGACTCCTTTCTTCCGCCCTGTTGATCCTCTTTGGCCTGACCGGCCTGCACGCCCAGCAAACCATCAGCGGGCGGGTTGTGGATGAGCAGACCGGAGAGCCCCTCATTGGCGCCACCGTCGCCATCGAAAACACTAACAAGGGAGCGGTGACCGATGTAGACGGCCGCTTTGCCCTGGAGAATATCAGGGAGGCTTCCGTAAATCTGATCATCACCTATGTGGGCTACGATCCGCAGACCCTGAGCGTGCGCCCGGGGTCGGGCCGTCGACTCACCGTCAAGCTGCGATCCGGCTCCGTGGAACTCAGCGAGGTGGTCGTGAACGGCATCGTGGAGGGGCAGCTCAAGGCCGTGGTCGACATGAAGGAGGCAGAGAACATCAAGAACATCATCTCCGCCGAGCAGATCATAACTTTTCCCGACCTGAATGCAGCCGAGGTCATTCAGCGCATCCCCGGTATTACCCTGCAGCGCGACCAGGGCGAAGGGCGTTTCGTTCAGCTTCGGGGCACCCCGCCCGAACTCACCAACTTCAACATCAACGGCGAGCAGGTGCCCTCGCCGGAGGGCGACTTTCGCTACGTCGGCCTGGACATTATCCCCTCGGATCAGATCGAGCGGGTGGAGGTCACTAAGGTGATTACCCCCGATATGGACCTGGACGGCATCGGCGGATCGGTGGATATCAAGACGCGGGAAGCCCAGGAAGGACCGCCCCAGATCTTCGCCACCGTGGCGGGCGGCTACAACAACCTGCGCGGCAAGCCCATCTACAACCTCCAATTCTCCTATGGCCAACGCTACAACAAGCTGGGTTTCCAGCTCAATGCCAGCTTTTTTGAGAACAACCAGGGATCGGACAATATCGAGTATAAGTTCACCAAGGGCCCCTTCTTCAATGAAGACGATCAGGAAGAAGGCCAGGACAACTTTTTCCTGCATTGGCGCGAAGTCCAATTGCGCCACTACGAGATCACCCGCACCCGCGTGGCGGTGAGCCCCACGCTCGACTATCGCTTCAACGAACACTCCTACATCTACCTGCGAGGCATGTACAACAGCTTCACCGATGACGAGATACGCCGCCGGTTGATCTACGACCTGGACGACCCCCTCAACGCCACCTACTACCTCTTTGGAGGCGTGGAACACGACGTGCGCGACCGGGTCAAACGGCAGGAGTTGAGCACTGTTGCCATGGGCGGCGAGCACCGCATCGGCAACTTTATGACCGTCGATTACCAGCTCTTCTACGCCAACGCCCGCGAGCGGCAGCCCGACCGGGTGGAATCCCGCTTCGAGAGCCCCGGCCAGGCCATCACCATCCAGTTTGATGTGTCAGACCCGGAATACCCCCGGGCCACCTTCCCCATCGAAAGTAATGCCGGCAACGCTACGGATTACGAGAACTTCGAAATGGACGAACTGATCTTCGAAGAGCACGATACCCGGGAAGACCTCTGGACCCCGCGCATCAACTTCACGATCCCTTACGCCCTGAGCGGTTCACAGGACGGCTTCTTCAAATTCGGTGGCAAGCTGCGCGCCCGGGTCAAGGAACGCGATATCCGTTCGCTCACCTACGGTGCCTATTTTGAGACCTCCAACATCTATCCCGGCATGGGCGACCCCCTCAATCTGGTGACGGCATCCGACGATTTTCGGGAAGACAATCTCCTCAACCAAGGCTATGTGCTGGAGTTTATGCCTTCGGCAGATGTACTCCGGGATTTTCATGAGTTCTTCCCCCAGTTCTTCATCATTGACCGAAACGAAACCCGCAAGAACACTTACAACCTGGATTACCGATACCGGGAAAACATTTACGCCGGCTACGGGATGGTACACCACAATATGGGTCGCCTCCTCGTGGTGGGCGGCCTGCGATACGAGCGCACCGATGTGCTGGAGAACCGCGCTTTTGGCGTAGAACTGGACGGAAACCGATTCATTGGTATCGATACGTTCAACACGACACGCACCATCGACTTTTGGTTGCCCCAGGTGCAGCTGCGCTATGCCCTGCCCCGGGGCATCAACCTGCGGGGGGCCCTGAGCTACACCTATTCCCGGCCCAACTACGTGGACGTGATCTCCTCCCGGGAGGAAGACCGGCGCGAGATCACCATCGGCAATCCCGATCTGGAGTATCCCCGCTCCATGAACGTGGACTTCATGGTGGAGCGCTACTACCAGCGGTCCATCCTCTCGGCCGGCCTGTTTTACAAAAAGATCGACGACTTCGTGTTTAACTACAAGCGATTCGGCCGGGAAGGTGAACCGGGATCGGGTAACTTTCCGGTCTTCGAGTTCACCAAGCCCCTCAACGGGCGGGATGCGCAGCTGTTTGGCGCGGAGTTCCAGGCCCAGTTCAAGTTCGACTTCATCAAGGGCTTTTTTGGCGATTTCGGGATATTTACCAATTACACTTATACCTTTTCCCGGGCTTTCATACCGCAACGGGTGCCGGCCAACTATGCCGAAGCCATCATCATCGATCCGGAAATGGATGACCTCAGCGAGTTTTTCTCCGACGAGAACCAAGAGGAGATCGAGCTGCCCGGGCAGGCGGAGCATACCCTCAACCTGGCGCTCTTCTATGACGGGCCCCGCTTCTTTGCCCGCCTGACGGCAAACTACCAGGATGCCTTCCTGGTAGAGATCGGGCCCGACTCGGACCTGGACGAATTCTACGACGAGGCCCTGCGCCTGGATTATACCATGAACTACCAGATCACCGACAATCTGAACATCTTTTACGATTGGATCAATATCACCAATACCCCCTTGCGCTTTTACCTGGGCGAGCCGAACATCATCAAGCAACAGGAGTTCTACTCCTGGTGGATGCGCATGGGCGTTCGACTGCGGCTTTAAGTGCTTAGCTCAACAGCGATAGCCCCCGCCAGCCGGGCGTTGTTGAGCACCAGCTGAATATTGCTTTTCAGGCTTTCGCCGCCGGTGAGCGCTGCGATGCGAGCCAGAAGAAAGGGCGTAAGGGCTTTGCCGCTCAGTCCCTGCTCTTCAGCCTCCGCAATAGCTCGCTCTATGGCTTCCTGGGCGGCGCGATGTTCCAGTTCCTCCGCCTCCGGAATGGGGTTGGCGATGAGCAGGCCACCCTCGATTTGCAACTCCCGTTTCAGGCGGATGACCTCGGCGATCTCCGCCGGGCTGTCGAGCCGGTAGTCCACCCCTAAACCACTGTCCCGCAGGTAAAAAGCCGGAAAGTGATCCGTTCGATACCCGATCACGGGCACCCCCATCGTCTCCAAATACTCCAGCGTAAGCCCCAGGTCGAGTATGGCCTTGGCTCCGGCACTGACCACCGCCACGGAGGTGCGGGCCAGTTCCTGGAGGTCGGCTGAAATATCCATGCTGGTCTCCGCACCCCGGTGCACGCCGCCAATGCCGCCGGTAGCAAACAGGGGAATGCCGACCCTATGGGCTACGATCATGGTGGCTGCCACGGTGGTGGCCCCATGCCCCTTCCGGGCCACCACGAAGGGCAGGTCGCGCCGGCTGCACTTGGTCACCGCCGGGTCGTTCTTGCCCAGAAGCCCGAGCTCGTCAGGGGTGAGCCCCACTTTGATCCGGCCCTTCAGAATGGCAATGGTAGCAGGCAGGGCGCCCGCTTCGCGCACGGCCTGCTCCACGGCAAGGGCCGTTTCCACGTTCTGTGGGTAGGGCATGCCGTGAGCAATGAGGGTAGACTCCAGCGCTACGACCGGTCGGTCGTTTTGAAGAGCATCGATGAGTTCGGGCCGAAGATCGAAATGGGCTACGGATCGCATGAAGCCTGCTTTTTTGTACGAGACTAGAAATCCCTGGGCGTTCCGGAAAATTTAGGAAATGTCCGGTTAAAGACAGCAGAAAAACGCAACTGCATTCATATTTGTACCGAACGGTCTAGTTATGGGCTACAAACACGATAAAACTACGATCATCCGCCAGGGGGCGGAATTGTTTCGGAAGAAGGGCTACCACAAGGTAGGGATCAATGAGATCCTGGAGGCTTGCGGTATTCCAAAGGGATCGTTTTACAATTTTTTTGACAGCAAAGCCGATTTTGCCCGGCAGGCACTGGCCAACTACGGCTCCAGTCAACTGGATATGATCCGGGCGGTATTGCGCAACCAGGACCTTTCCCCGCTCGAACGCCTGAAGTCATTCTACCGCATGATCATTGAGGCCAACGAGCAGGACGGACTGGATGCCGGTTGCCTGGTGAACAACTTAGCCATTGAGATAGGTGGCCTGGATGGTCAACTCGCAGCAACGGCCAACAAACAATTTGAAACCTGGATAGGGGAGATAGCTCGCTGTATTCAGGCCGGACAGGATGCTGGCGAAATCGTAGAGGATGTGCCGGCTGAGGTCTTGGCCGAATATCTGCACGCCGGCATATACGGTGCCTTTTCCCGCATGAAAGTCACCAAATCCAGAACGTATCTGGACCAGTGGTTTCAACTCACATTTGAATTTATCGCAAGCTAAAAATTTTTCACTGATTTAAACAGACTGGTCTAATTTTTGATTCGGTATCCGAAAAAACAATCATCCGTTCATTTTCCTAAATCAACCATCATGCACATTCACGTTGAGCGAAAGATCTCCGAGCCCTCTGCCGATTTGTGGGCCTATCTGGCCGACTTCGGCAATATCCAGGCCTTTCACCCTTTCCTGAAGGGATCGCATCTGACCGAGGGTACCCAATCCTGCGAGGTGGGTGGCACCCGGCAATGCGATATGAAGGACGGCAACTTCCTCAAGGAACGAATCGTCGAATGGGAAGAGGGTTCGCATTACACCGTTGAGATCTATGAGACCTCATTGCCGGTGAAAAAAGCCCGGGCTACGCTGGGAGTTCGTCCGATGGACGACCATGCTTCCGTGGCATATATGACGATGGATTTCACTCCAAAATCCTGGCTGATGAGTCCGTTCTTGTATCTGATGACCCGATATCAGACGGTTCCCGGAATATTACGGGGCCTGGAAAAATTGCACGAGCGAGCACAGCAAGCCGTGTAGAGCGAACTATACCGATCAGCCGTTTCCCGTCAAGCTCAGGAAACGGCTGATCAATTGGAGGGGATCGCTGTGCCCTGGCTTTGGGTCCATTCGGCAAAACGCGCCCGGATTCGATCCAGGGTGGAGGTACCACCGCCCGGGTTTTGGATCACGCGGCCGTCGATGCGCCCCACCCGGGTGAGTTCGCACATGGTGCCGGTCACGAACACTTCATCGGCGGTGTAAAGCTCCGTAAGTGAGAGTCTTTTCTCCCGGGCAGGTATGCCCAATTCATCACAGATCTCCAGTACCACGGCTCGAGTAATGCCTGGCAGGCAGGCGTCTGCAAAGGGGGTGTAAACGGTCCCCTTCCTGGCGCAAAAGATATTGACCCCGTTGGCCTCACTCACAAAACCCTCGGCATCCAGCATGAGGCCGGCATCGGCTCCGGCCACATTGGCTTCGATCTTGGCCAGGATGTTGTTGAGCAGGTTGTTGTGGTGGATCTTGGAGTCGAGATGTGCCGGGCTGTTGCGCCGAACGGAGGTGGTGACAAGGCGGATCTCTTCGGGATAGACGGGCGGCTTCCATTCCGGCAGAATGATAAGCGTACAGCCGCTTTGGTTGAGTCGGGGATCCATCCCGCTGGTGATCTTCTCGCCCCGGGTGAGGGTGAGCCGGATGTGCACGCCCTCGCGCATGCCGTTGGCATTGAGGGTATCGAAGAGCGCTTGCCGGATATCTTGGGTGCTGGGTACTTCTTCGAAGGCCAGGGCGTGGGCCGAATCCTGCAATCGCTGCAGGTGGCGATCCAGGCAGAAGATGCGGCCATGGTACACTCGCAGGCCCTCCCAAACGGCGTCGCCACCCTGTACGGCGCTGTCAAAAACGGATATTTTGGCTTCCGCCCTGGGATGCAGCGTGCCGTTGATATAGATGAGCAGGTTTTCGTTCCGGGGGTCGTATTGCTGGAGCATGGTAGGGTTTGCGTTTCAGTCGGAAGCCCGCAGGGCGTACTGCTTCAAATCCTCGTACATAGGCTGGCAGGTCGCAGCCAGGGCTTCCTGTTGTTCGTTGAGTGTGATCTCGCGTTCTACATGGGGCTGAAACCCAGTCGTGCGGTGGAGTCGGCGGTACCAATATTGGGCCCAGACCCCGTCTTCGGGCCGCGGTCCGGCGGGCCAACTGAGCATGGCTTTGTCAAAGGGAATGCCCAGCCGTTCGCAGAGCTGCCGGAGCACCTCCGGCGGATTCCGCAACAACTCTCTTGCATCCAGGACAGCCTGAAGCGCGTCTTGCTTTTGAAGGTATGCATACAGCCGGTGCTGCAGGGCGATGCCAACATCCTGCAGGGTAGGCTCGGGGATCACTTTGCTGTAGGAGGCGATAATGGCCCGCGGATCGCGTATGAGCAGGACATTGGCCATCTCCCGTGCAAACGACCAGTCGGGCAGGGCTGCCAGATGATGGGTCATCTGCTTGTACACCACCACGGGATGTGGGTACGGCCCGCGCAGCAGCCTTTGGATCACTTCAGCCGGATCGTTTGCCTGCGACTGCAGGATCTTTGCCCGGCCGGGATGATCCAATTCCGGGAAGTGGGCCAGATAAGCCGCATACAGGGGTTCGTCCACGACCTGGCAATCGCTTCGCTGAGCAAAGGCATACATCAGGGCGGTGGACACATTGCGCGGACTGGACCAGAGGTTGAGGCGAAGCATGAGGCAAAAAAATGGCTTTGCCCGGAACCGGGCAAAGCCATATCTGTTTTTGGTGGGAAAAACTCAAGCTGCGATCGTGGTGTCGACCACATCGGCTTTCGGGGCCGTGTTTTTCACAGACTCGATACCTTTTTCCATGTTTTCCTTGGAGGCGTACATCTGGCTGGAGCCCACGATTTGCTTGTTGGCTGCCAGAAGGTTGAAGTGGAACTTGCCGTTGGCGGCTTGCTTGCGCTCGAAGTTGGCATCGTTGCCGCAGTTTTTCTTTACGGACTCAATGCCATTCTTGGCGCCGCTTTTGTCGGCATAGCCCTGGCTTTGCAGGATTACCTGGCCATTGCCGGCCTTGAGGTTAAAATAGATCTTTTCGTTCTTTTCGCTTTTGAAGATTTCGAATTTCATGCTTTGTTGGTCTTTTGATGATGGTTTGCAGGATTTTAGTCGAACAAAATTAGAAAAAAAGCGAATTGAAACCAATTAATATAGAATGCGGCTTAATATTGCCCTAGCAACGTCCGGATCATGAAATACCCATCCTTTTTTGCCCTGCTCATCGCACTCCATTTCGGGATTCCACTCCCGGCTCAACTCACCTGGGATTTGTACGGCGATTTTCAAATCGGTGTACCCCTGGACGAGTTTGAGGAAAAGTTGAACGATGTGGGGTTTGGCGGGGCGGGCGGCCTGTTGTTCGGCCTGGAAGGCGTGCCCTTTCAGCTGGGAGTGGAGTTGGGGGGTATGGTCTTTCAACGGCGGCAGACGGATTATACGCTGGTCATCGACCAGGGGCCGTTTACCGAATTTTTGGATCGGCGCTTCGTGGTGAAAAACTCGGCCTTTCTGGGGCATCTGATCCTCAGAGTAAAACCGCCGCTGGATTTTCCCGTACAACCCTATCTGGATGGCCTGTTCGGATTCAAGAACATCTACACGCGGGTGAAGCTGTACGATACCCAGATACCGGGCGATAAGGTACTGCTCGACTCGCGGAGCCTGGAAAACGATATCGCACTCAGTTACGGAGGCTCGCTGGGGGTTCATCTCGACTTGAGCGGAGGCAAGGGCTCCATCTTGTTCGACCTGCGATGTGCGTTCCTCTTCGGTTCCCGTCTGGACTTTCTGGTTCTGGACGACTCCATGGAAGTGATCGATCCCGACAATGTGGAGGATGTACTCGTTCCTCAGACGGCCCGCACCAATATGATCATGCCGCAGATCGGGCTGCACTTCCTGCTCAATCGCATGGGCGAAGAGGAGTGACCGGGTTTACTCATTTGTTTTTTGAGCATTGTGCACCATTTGCCTCACCATGCCGCGAGGCAGGAACCGCGGTGCCAGCGTTTGTAAGGTATTGTTGAAGCCGTGTACGGCTACGACTTTTCCGTTTTTCATTTGCTGGTACCCAAAGCGGGCCACTTCCTCGGCTGTGGGCAGGGATTTGTCGGCCACCAGGTTAGACGCTTCCAGGTCGGCCGCTGCCTGGAAACCGCTTTCGGTGGGCCCCGGGCAAAGGGCCGTCACGTTCACCCCGCTTTCCTTCCACTCTTGCGCAATGGCTTCAGAAAAGGCCAGCACGTAGTTTTTGGTGGCGTAGTAAACGGCCATGAGCGGCCCCGGAAAAAAGGAGGCCGTACTGGCCAGGTTGAGAATGTGGCCACGGCCTCTTTCTACCATGGGCAGCCCAAAGAGTTTGGTGAGGTGGGTCAGCGCCGTGACGTTGAGGTTGATCATCTGGAGTTCGCGCTCCCAGGACGTTTGATCGAAGCGGCCGAAAAGGCCGAAGCCGGCATTGTTCACCAGGTAATCTACCTGGACCTGCCAGCTCTGCACTTGATCGTACACCAGTTGGGGCGCACCGGGTAGGGCCAGATCGGCCGGCCAGGCCTTGGCGTCGATGCCGTAGTCCCGTTCCAGTTCGTGAGCCAGAGCAGACAACTTTTCGGCGCTACGGGCCACCAGAATGACGGGAATACCGTCGGCTGCAAACTCTAGAGCCAAGTGATAGCCGATGCCCGAAGAGGCGCCGGTAATAAGTGCATAGCCCATGTTTTTTCTAGAAAGATAAAAAATATCCAGGCTCTACGCGCCGGCCGAGAAGGCTTCAGCCGGACGGGATCGCCACCACATGGCCACTGTAAAAGCCGAAATGAGATGCCAGACCCCCCACCAGGCTGCGATCATGGCCATCCCGCCAAGCCCGTCGAAAAAATTGAAAATGAGAATGAGTCCCAGCCCGGAATTCTGGATGCCGGTCTCAATAGCAATGGCCCGGGTGTCGTCAAGGGGGAGGCCGGCCAGGCTGGCCGTGGTGTAGCCGGTGGTGAGCGCCAGGGCATTGTGCACCAAGACCAGGGCAAATACCAGGCCCAGATACTCCGAAATGACCTCGCCGTTGGCAAACAAAGCGACGACCACGAATCCGATGAATATGGCCATGGACAACCAGCGCACCGGCTTGCGCAGCTTTCGGGTAAGGGAGGGGAGCCCGTGATTCAGCGTCATACCCAGAGCTAAAGGCAGCAGGATCAGCGTGACGAAAATCCGAAGCATACTGCCGAAATCCAGGGCAATCCCTTCCCGGATGACCTGGCCGCCGGGTATCCATTGGGAGAAAAGCTCAAACGATACCGGTGTGATGAGGGCTGCACACAAGGTGGTGACCGTGGTCAGGGAGATGGAAAGGGCCGAGTTAGCTCCTGCGAGATGTACGGCATAATTGGACACATTGCCGCCCGGGCAGGCCGCAACGAGGATCATGCCCAGGGCCACACTGGGCGGAGGTTGCCAAAGCCAGATCAGGCCCAGGGTAAGCAGGGGGAGCAATAGAAGCTGGGAGCCCAACCCCAACAGGGAGGCCCGCGGGTTCTTCAACACATAGCGGAAGTTATCCACTTTCAGGTCGAGTGCTACCCCAAACATCAGGAAGCCCAGGCAGAGGTTGAGCCAGAAGAGTTGTTCGGGCCTGAAGTTGATGCGTACGCTGTCGATTGCTTCCATAAAGAATTTGGGAAAGTAGGTAAAAAGTCGGAGTTTGCCGAAAATCGCTCAGGCAAACCGAATTAAATTTGGCGCACATGCAAAAAAAGGGTTTGTACAAGGTGTTGATTGCCAGCCTTCTGGCCTTGGGGTTGCCCTTGGTCTATTCACCTGCCCAGGACTCGGATCTGTTGGAGTTGTACCGCGACCTGCACCGCCGGCCGGAGCTTTCGTTTCAGGAGAAAGAGACTTCGGTGCGACTGGCCCGGGAGCTTCGCCAGGCCGGGCTGGAAGTGACCGAGCGGGTTGGCGGATACGGCCTGGTGGCCGTACTTCGCAATGGGGACGGCCCCACCGTTCTGCTCCGGGCCGATATGGATGCCTTGCCCGTAACCGAAGCAACCGGGCTACCCTACGCCAGTGAGGTTCGGGTGGAAGATGAGACCGGCAGAGCCGTGGGGGTCATGCACGCCTGCGGCCATGATGTACACATGACGGTGCTGGTAGGTGCGGCGCGGGCACTGGCCAGGCGAAAAAAGGATTGGTCGGGAACCCTGGTGTGCATTGCGCAGCCGGCAGAGGAGCGATCCGGCGGTGCCAAAGCCATGCTGGCGGACGGCCTTTTCGAGCGCTTCCCGAAGCCCGATTACGCGCTGGCCCTTCACGTCACGCCCGATCTGGCCGCCGGCCAGGTGGGCCTGTGCCCGGGCTATGCCATGGCCAATGTGGACATGATGGACATCATCGTGCGCGGCCAGGGCGGTCATGGCGCCATTCCGGAACGGACACTGGACCCCGTTGTTCTCTCAGCCCGTATCGTTTTGGCGCTGCAAACCATCGTCAGCCGGGAGATCTCTCCCTTGGAACCGGCCGTAGTCACCGTGGGCTCGATTCACGGGGGCAGCAAGGGCAATGTGATCCCGGACGAGGTGCAGCTGGAACTCACCCTGCGCTCCTATTCCGATGAGGTGCGCCAGGCCCTGATCGAGAAGATCGAGCGGATCTGCATGGGGGAGGCCCTGGCCGCCGGCATACCGGAAGACCGATACCCCGTTCTGGCCCTCAGGGAGGAGTACACGCCCAGCTTGTACAACGATCCGGCCCTTACACAGCGACTGGGCGAGCGGTGGGTGCGCGAATTCGGCGAGGATAAGGTAGAAGAAATGCCGCCCAAAATGGTAGGCGAAGACTTCGGTCGATACGGCCGCACCGAGGAGCGAGTCCCCATTTGCCTCTTCTGGCTGGGGGCCAGCAATGCCCGGAAGCTAGAGAATGCCCGGTCCAAAAACGAAAGCCTGCCCGCCTTGCATACAGCTCGTTTTGCACCCGATGCCGAGCCCGCCATTCAGACCGGGACCCAGGCTATGGTAGCCGCCGTGCTGGAGCTGATGACGGAATGAGCGGGAGAGCGAAACTTAACCTGTCGTTCACATCCGGACGGTTGCCGCTTCGTATTTTCCGGTACAAAATCTCTGACCCATTATGCTGCGCGTTCTGAACCTCCTTTGCCTGTTGCTCCTCGCCCTGTCCTGTACTCATGCTCAAACGGCATCCAGCGGAGAACGGCCGCTTTACCGGGGGCAAACCCTGCCTTCGGACTCATTGCTTACCACCATCGCGTTGGGCTCCTGCAACAAAGAGGGGAAATCGCAGCACATCTGGCCGCACATAGCCGATCATGAACCGGACCTCTGGATCTGGCTCGGAGACAACATCTACGGCGATACTGAGGATATGGCAGTGATGAAGGCCAAATACCTCAAGCAAAAGAATCATCCGGAATACCAGGCGTTTATCGACGAGGTGCCGGTGGTGGGCATCTGGGACGATCACGACTACGGAGTCAACGACGGCGGTAAAGAATATCCCATGCGGGCCGAAAGCCAGCAATTGTTGTTGGATTTCCTGGATGTTTCGCCCGAAGCTGATGCCCGGAAGCGAAGGGGGGCCTATCAGGTTTACACCTTCGGCCCTGAAGGCAAGCAGGTGAAGGTCATTCTGCTGGACACGCGCTACTTCCGGGATGGGTTGGAGAAGAACCCCGACGGGAAACCCCGGTATTTCCCCAACGAAGAAGGCGATATTCTGGGGGAAGCCCAGTGGGACTGGCTGGACAAGGAACTAACGAACAGCGAGGCTCAGGTGCATCTTATCTGCACCAGCATACAGCTGATCCCCGAGGAGCAATTCTTCGAAAAATGGGCCAATTTTCCCCAGGCCCGCCAGCGATTTCTCGATTTGCTGGCCCGCACCCGGCCGGCCCGCCCCCTGATTCTCAGCGGCGACCGCCACATTGCCGAACTATCGCGCATGGAGGTGCCCGGTCTGGATGTTCCCCTCTACGAGCTTACGGCCAGCGGCATGACCCACACCTGGAGAAAGAGTTGGGGCGAGGATGAGCCCAACCGCCATCGGGTTGGCGAACTTGTCATTTCCAAGAACTTTGGCCTGATACGCATGGATTGGTCGGGATCCGGGCCGGTATTGAAGGTGGAGGTTCGCAGCGATGAAAACGAACTTTTGCTGGAAGAACAGCTGGATTAAGGGTTTTTCCCTTGACAATGCTTTGGCTAATTTGCGGCGGTAACCAAATCCGCTGCTATGGCCTTACCGCATGCCCTGGGTGAGACCCACTTCCAATTCCCCGGCCAGACGGCCTTTTACCGCGGCAAAGTGCGGGATGTCTATACCCTAGGCGACCTGCTGGTGATGGTTGCCAGCGATCGCATTTCAGCTTTTGATCACATTCTGCCCCGGCCCATTCCCTACAAAGGTCAGGTGTTGAATCAACTGGCGGCCCACTTTCTGGAGGCCACTCGTGATCAGGTGCCCAACTGGCTGCTGGCCACCCCGGATCCCAATGTAGCTGTGGGCCTGGCCTGTGAGCCTTACAAGGTGGAAATGGTGATCCGGGGGTACCTGGCCGGCCATGCCTGGCGAACGTATCAGGCCGGCAAGCGGGAGCTCTGTGGGGTGCCCATGCCGGACGGCATGCGAGAAGGCGATGCTTTCCCCGAACCCATCATTACTCCTGCCACCAAGGCCGAAGAAGGTCATGACGAAGATATTTCCCGGGAGGAGATCATCGATCAGGGGCTGGTACCGGAGGCTGAGTACGAGCAGTTGGAGGCATATACCCGCACGCTCTTTGAGACGGGAACTCAGATGGCTGCCGAGCGGGGGCTCATCCTGGTGGATACCAAATACGAGTTTGGCCGGAAAAACGGCCAGATCTGCGTCATCGATGAGATCCATACGCCCGACAGCTCCCGGTACTACTACCTGGAAGGCTATGCCGGGCGGCAGGAACGGGGCGAGCGGCAAAAGCAGTTGTCCAAAGAGTTTGTTCGGGAATGGCTGATGGCCCACGGCTTTCAAGGCCTGGACGGCCAGCAGATGCCCCAGATGCCTGACGCGTTCGTCCAGTCTGTTTCCGAGCGCTACATTGAACTGTATGAATTGCTGACCGGCCGGTCTTTCGAACCGGCAGATGCGAGCGATATATCCGGTCGGATCCAGCAGTGCGTCGAATCCTTTCTCGAGGAATACCGGACAAGCTGAGCCGGACAAGAAAAAAGCCTATGCCCTTTCAGAACACTTCGGTATGAGGAGATTTTCGCTGTCGGCCGGAGTCGTCGCACTGCTTCTGCTGGTCTTCGGGCTGAGCAGCTGGGCATGGCGTGCCAAACAGGGTACTCCCTTGCGGGTCATCACCTGGGATGTGTACGGCTACTATCTCTATTTGCCGGCTTTGTTCATCTACGGCGATACGAAATCCTACGATTTCGTGGAAGCCCATCACGCCACCTATCGGTTTTCCGGTTCGGTATATCAGCTCAATCGCCTGGATGCACAAACGCAGGCGCCGATCTACACTATGGGCCAGGCCATGTTGTATGCCTCCTTTTTTGCCCTCGCCCATGGCTGGGCGCTGTGGGACGAAACGCATCCGCCCGACGGCATGTCGTTGCCCTACCAGGTGGCCATTATCGGGGCCTGTCTTTTCTATGCGCTGTTGGGGTGGCTGGCTCTGAGGCGGTTTTT
This sequence comes from uncultured Saprospiraceae bacterium, assembly GCA_964595955.1. Lineage (GTDB taxonomy): Bacteria > Bacteroidota > Bacteroidia > Chitinophagales > Saprospiraceae > JAJDFU01. The sequence continues at coordinate 1,647 of CAZQSF010000076.1, read as the reverse complement.
GCGGCGCTACTTCGATGATGGAGTGGTAGCGACCAGCCTGCTCTTGCTCGGCCTGGGCACCAACTACTACCATTACGTCAGCTTTGAAAGCGGGATGCCCCATACCTATCTGTTCGCCTTATTCGCCCTGCTGCTGAACCTGATTGCTTCCTGGGCCGAAAAGCCCGATGTGGCCAAGTCCGCAGGCATCGGCTTCCTCCTGGGGCTGGCTTGCCTCAGCCGCCCTTCCGAAGCGGTCTTTGCCCTCCTTTGGCTGATGTATCCGTCGCGCGGACCCAAAGCCTGGTTTTCCTGGTGGTGGCGGCATCGGACCTGCGTCGCATGGGTCCTGGCGGCGGGGCTACTCACCATCCTTCCCCAGTTACTCTATTGGAAGCTCAATTTGGGCTTGTGGATCTACAATGGCTATGAAGGCCATTGGTTCGACTTTTTATCGCCTCACCTCTGGGAAGGTCTGTTCAGTTACCGCAAGGGATGGCTGCTCTATACGCCCCTCATGGCGTTTGCTCTACTCGGCTTTATTCCCTTGTACCGCAGCCGGCAGGATTGGTTCTGGCCCGTTTTGACCTACGTTCTGATCAACCTTTACATCGTCTTTAGCTGGCACATGTGGTGGTATGCATCCTCTTTCGGTGCCCGGGGGGTTATTCAATCCTATGCCGTGCTGGCGCTTCCCTTCACCGCTTTTGTTCAGGTGGTGCTGGCCCGGCGGATGGTGGCCTGGTGGCCGTGGCCGGTCCTGCTTCTTCTGGTGGCGCTGGCGGGCTTCAACCAATTTCAGGATTGGCAGTATCGCCAGAAGATCCTGCCGCAAGACGAAACGACCCGAACCTACTATTGGAAGGTGTTCGCCCGCACCCGGCCGGCTCCCATGGAATGGCGGAAATACCTGGATGTAGATGAAGCCTTGGCTCCCGATCGGATCCGGGCCGAACAATCACTGGCAGAATGGACGGCGGGAGCGGAAAAAGGAAGCGAGGAGCTATACCGTCAAGCGGGAGAAACGGCCGAACGCGTTGCCGGGCGAAATGCCTACAGCTACAGCCTGAAGGTTGAGGTAGGACAGCAAAACCTACACCGCTTACAGGGGCAGTGGGTGCGGGTGAAAGCCCGGGTTTTAACTCGGGGAAATCAATCCGGCACCTGGGATACGGCTTACCTCGTTTTTGATGTGGAACGGGAACCCGAGGAACACGTGAAGTGGATCGGGCTGCGCTTCCAGCGCTTCGTGGATGCCGGCGCATGGACTGAGGTTCAGTATGAATGCCGCCTGCCCCAGCTGAAAGAAGGGGATCTTCTACGGACCATGGTTTGGAACAAAGGCCCGGATTCCGTTTATGTGCAAAGCCTACAATTGCAACTCCTTCAGCTCAAGTAACCCTGGTGGACCAGTATGAGCTTGCTGGGAATTCGCTTTCGGAGCGAACGCAGCCAGGCTTGTTTTGAACAAGGCGCTGAAGCCGAGCATGGACCGGACTGTTCAGAGCCTGCGGGAAGGCCATTTAGCACGGAAGCGAACGGCCGGCTATTGGCTTCCAGGGTTTCAAGGATAAAATGCCAACCGCAAAAGCTCATTTTATCCTTGCAATAGGATTAACCCGGATTATTCACGGATTACCGTGAATAATGACGATAAGTGGCTGAAAA
>CAZQSF010000075.1:0-19263 GCA_964595955.1 uncultured Saprospiraceae bacterium | reverse complement strand
TTCATTTTATCCTTAAAACCGTATAACTTGGAAAAAACCTAGCACCCATGACACCCGAAACCCTGCAACAAACCAGCCTGCAGAAGATCCAGGACGACTTTTTGTATCTGATGGAGGTCTTCCGGGACATGCTTCTGTCTCTGGGTGAAGAGCAAGTGGCCCGGCAGTTGCCCTGGGTCAACGATCCTCAGACGGCCGGACCGCAGCCCGCCGGCTCACCGGAAAAGCTCGTCCAGGCCCTTTGCATCGCCTTCGAGCTGCTCAATCTGGTGGAGGAAAACAACGCCACCCATTTTCGCCGGCAATCGGAAACCCACTTCGGCTCGGCCTCCATCCGGGGCTCCTGGGCGGAGACCCTGCAGGTGCTGAAGGAGCAGGGCCACAGCCAGGCGGAGATTGCAGCCGCGCTGGCCCGGCTGGAGGTCATGCCCGTACTGACAGCGCACCCTACCGAGGCCAAGCGCATCACTGTCCTGGAGCTTCACCGCGAGCTGTACGGCTTGCTGGTCAAGCGGGAGAACCCCAACTGGTCGCCCCAGGAGCAGCGGGAGCTGAAGGCCGAGATCACGGGCCTGCTGGAGCGCTGGTGGCGCACCGGCGAGATCTACCTGCAAAAGCCCGGCCTGGGCGACGAGCGCAACAATCTGATGCACTACTTCACCAACGTCTTTCCACAGGCGCTGGACCGCACCGACCGCCGCCTGCGACTGGCCTGGCAGGAGGCGGGCTTCGAGCCCGGTGCCCTGGCGCACTTTCCCCTGCTGCACTTTGGCAGCTGGGTGGGCGGCGATCGCGACGGCCACCCCTTCGTGACGCCCGAGTTTACTGCCGAAACCCTGATGGAGCACCGCCGGGCCGCCCTGAAGCTGCATCTGCGCTCGCTGCGCGAGCTGGCCCGCCAGCTCAGCTTCTCGGGCTATCTCAATCCCGTGCCGGAGGAATTCTCGGATCACATCCGGAAAAAGGCCGAAGCCCTGGGTGAGCGCGGCCGGCACGCCCTGGCGCGCAACCCGCACGAACCCTGGCGGCAGTACGTCAATCTGCTGGTGGCCAAATTGGAAAACACCCTGGACCCCAGCCCGAAAGCCGGGGATGCCCCCGCCTATGCTCGTGCCGCTGAGCTGCTGGACGACCTGCACCTGCTGCGTCGCTCGCTGGAGGCCATCCGCGCCAAAGGCATCATCCGGGAGCTGGTCTTCCCGCTGGAGCGCCGCGTGCAGTGCTTCGGCTTTCACCTGGCCCGGCTGGACATCCGCCAGAACAGCGCCTACCACGAAAAGGCCATCGCCCAGATCCTGGAAGCCTCCGGCGCTGCCGATACCGACTACGGCGCCTGGCCGGAAGAAAAGCGCCTGGCCTTCATCGAGGGCGAGCTGAAAATGCGCCGCCCCTTCCTGCCCCCCGGCGCATCCTGCGGGCCGGAAGCCGAGCGGCTGTTGCACTATTACCGGGTCGTGCGCGAGCACATCTCTCGCTACGGCGCTGCGGGCATCGGCTCCTTCATTGTGAGCATGACGCGCAGCCTGAGCGACCTGCTGCTGGTGTACCTCTTCTTCCGCGAGGCAGGCCTGCTGGACGAGCCCCTTCAGGTGGTGCCTCTGCTGGAGACCGTAGATGATCTGGTAGCCGGCGAAGCCATCCTGGACGATTTTCTGCAGCATCCCCTCACCCGCCGCCGACTGGCGCAGTACGCGCACCCCCGCCAGGAGGTCATGCTGGGCTATAGCGACAGCAACAAGGACGGCGGCATCCTGGCCAGCCGCTGGTCCATCTACCGGGCGGAACAACGCCTGACGGCCGTGGGGCAAAAACACGGCACGCCCGTATTCTTTTTCCACGGCCGGGGCGGCACCATCAGCCGGGGCGGCGGCAAGATTCATCGCTTCCTGCTCAGCATGCCTCCGGGCTCCGTCAGCGGGCAGATCAAGATGACCATACAGGGCGAGACCATCGCCAACCAGTTTGCCAACCTCCTCAACGCCACCTACAACCTGGAAATGTTCCTGTCCGGCACGGCCCGCCAGGCCCTGCACACCGATACCGACGATCCCCAGCGCGAGGCGTATCCTCTGCTGGACGAGCTGGTGGTTCGCTCGCGCGAGCAATATCGCCGGCTGATCGACCACCCCTCCTTTCTCGATTTCTACGGCGCCGCCACCCCCATCGACCTGCTGGAGCAGAGCAAGATCGGCTCCCGCCCCAGCCGCCGCACCGGCCGGCGCTCGCTCGACGACTTGCGCTCCATCCCCTGGGTGTTCAGCTGGACGCAATCGCGCTTCAACCTCAGCGGCTGGTTCGGCACCGGGGTAGCCCTGACCCACGTGCTGGACCGGGATGCGAAAACGGCTGAAACCCTGCAGGCGCTGGCCCGCGACTGGCCCTTTTTCAAGTACCTGATCATCCAGATCGAGAGCAACCTCCTCAATGCCGACCCGGCCATCATGCGGCGCTTTGCCAGCCTGATGCCCGATGCCGATGCCCGCCAGGCCATGCTGGACCTCATCCTGACGGACTACGAGCAGTCACTGGACGGGATCGAAATTATCATGGTGAAGCCCCGGAGCGAGCGGCGCGTATCCAAGCTGGAAGACAGCGCCCTGCGCAACCAGGCCCTCAACCTGTTGCACGATTTGCAGCTCGAACAGCTCCCTGCCTGGCGGCAGCTTCCGCCGGAGCAGGCCGAAGAGCGGCTCCCCCGCCTCTTGCTCCTGGTCAATGCCCTGGCCGGCGGGCTGAAGGGGACGGGGTAGCGGGTGGATGGTAGGAAGGTCCGCTTACGATCCGATCGCGATCGGATAACGGTACAAGTCACTGCTCCTGAATATTTTATGCAGCTGAAAGTCAACTAAACCGCACTGGAAACGCCCATCGCCTTCGAGTGTGGGCCGAGGACGGCCCCGGCAGGGCGGAAGCGCAGCGATTGCCCTCAAGCGGATTGCCTCGTCCGGGGTCCTGGGCAGGAAGACATGACTTAAGCTGCGCTTTGGGCAAGATCCGCTTGCGATCCGATCACGATTGGATAACTGTACAAGTCACTGCTAATGAATATTTTATGCAGCTGAAAATCAATGGAAACGCGCTGGAAACGCCATCGCTTCCGTGCGTGGGTCGACGACGGCCCCGGCAGGGCGGAAGCGCAGCGATTGCCCTCAAGCGGATTGCCTCGTCCGGGGTCCTGGGCAGGAAGACGTGACTTAAGCTGCGCTTTGGGCAAGATCCGCTTGCGATCCGATCGCGATCGGATAACGGTACAAGTAAATGATAATGAATATTTTATGCAGCCAAAAATCAATTGAAACGCGCTGAGAATCCCCATCGCCTTCGAGCGTGGGCCAACGGGGGGCCAGTACGCGCCGCGTAGGATCCTTCCCGTAAACGGGCAAAAAAAGTAAAGCAGCAGCTGCCGGCCGGCATGCGGTTTTTCAGGTGTATAAAAAATGGCTTTCTGAAGAATCAACTGGGGCAGACGGAATTTAAGCATCACCTCCATTCTTCAGGTCAACCTTTCAACCGGAAGCCCATGCCTGCTGGCTTATCCCTGATGTTTTGGCCTCTGCTTCTTCTGTTTGCCGGACCGGCCTTTGCCGTAGCCGACTCCGTTTTCAGGCCGCAAATTAACTTGGTGAACAATAATGGGAAGGTCGTACTCACCATCCGGGAAGGGGATTGGATCATCGGAAAGCTCAAGCAGAGTGGTATCGTTGATGGCGAGGTCGTGGATATTTTCGACCAGGGTCTTTCCCTGCGGCAACAGGAGTATGCGCTCAGCCAGTTCAAGTAGATCCGGCTGGATAAAAAGCAGAGCGGCTATCGAAACCCCTTTCACCGCCGGCTGAAATGGATGCTGCGCTTTTTGTTGCTGGCCGGGCTGGGGGTAGTTATCACTCTTTTGGCGACCATAGCCATGTCGCTTGCCCTCATCGCAAGTTCGGGTCTTGGGGGGGGCCCATACCGTTTCCCGACTGGTTGCCCTATATCCTCTGGTCCATTACAGCCGGGGTAGTCCTATTCACCGGCCTGTTCCTGCTCAAGGAGCTGTTGCCCAGAAAAAAGATAGAAGGTAAGGCTATCGTCATTCAGCTCGACCGGGAGGAGGTGTACCGTTTGTAATGCCCATCCACAAGGGAGAGCCCCATGCTCCTACGCCGGCTTAATATCATAGTAAACCGACGATATCCCAGACTACTCAGATGGAATACCGGGTTTAGGATAAAATGACCTCATTTATTTATCTTAAAACCGAATATTCACTAGGGTTTCAAGGATTAAATGCCAACCGAAAAAGGTCATTCTATCCTTGAATTAATATAACATGAGAAATACAAGGAAAAGAAAAATAATGGCAGGAGGTTTTATTATCCTGGTTTTTGGGGTTTTAAATCTTCTATTCCGGTTCTTGGGTTTACCTATACCTTTGCCATTTACATTGATAATTGCTCTCGGTGTGATCGTGGTTTATTTCTTTTTCATCTATAAAAACAGTTGAAAGACCACGCAATAGCATCACTCCAAGACGGTCTTACAAGATGGCCGGCTTTCCACCCCGTTCTCTCCTCAACCTCATGGATGCTGAAAGAAGCCCCCATATCCTTCCCTGGCGAATACCTTGCAAGGAAGAAAACCTTACCCCAGGAACATAAGCGCTACTCCTTCCTCCGCTTTTTCTCCGGCCTGCCCAACAGCGCATAGATGCGCTCCACTTCGGCGGGAAACAGATTGCGGCGCTTGGGTAATTCGGCATCCAGTTTCTTCAACCAGTTGTAAAAGGTCTTGCGGCACACGCCGTATTCGTGGGCAAGCTGAGCGCGGGTTTTAGGGGCATGTTGGGCCATGGCTTTCCAGGTTATAGGGCCAAATAATAAAATGGAGTCCCTTGGGCAAACTTGCCTTTCCATTCAGACGTCAAACGGGAACTCGGATCACCTGGAACGATCATTGAGCGAAAGGACCTTCTTAATCTGTTTTTCAATTTCTCTCTTTTTTCCAAAAAAGTCAAGTCGGCGAGGAAGAGCCTGGCCCGATGAAATCAACCCTTTCCTCTCGCCATTTCCCAAATTTTTTGTAACATGCATAGCGCAGCGAAATTTCGCCCAAACTAAACTCATCCATGGGGCCTTTTGACTACATCATCGTGGGTGCGGGCTCGGCCGGTTGCGTGCTGGCCAACCGCCTCTCAGCCGATCCCCGGCAGCGGGTACTGCTGCTGGAGGCCGGCGGCAAGGACCGCTCGCCCAACATCCACATCCCGGCGGCCTTCTCCAAGCTGTTTCGCAGCCCGGCCGACTGGAATTACGGTACCGTACCCCAGCCCCACATGGGCGGACGCCCCATGTACCAGCCGCGCGGCAAGGTGCTGGGCGGCTCCAGCAGCATCAACGCCATGATCTACATCCGTGGCCACCGGGCCGATTACGACGGCTGGGCCGCCGCCGGCAATCCGGGCTGGTCATATGAAGAGGTGCTGCCCTACTTCAAGCGCTCGGAGCAGAATCTTCGCCTGGGCGAGCCCTACCACGGCCGCACGGGCGAGCTTACCGTGAGCGATGCCCACCACCCCCATCCGCTGAGCCAGGCCCTGCTGGAAGCTGCCCGGCAAGCCGGCTATTCGCTCAACGACGACTTCAACGGCGCTCGCCAGGAAGGCTTCGGCTTTTACCAGGTGACCATCCGCAACGGCCGCCGCTGGAGCGCGGCCAAGGCCTTCCTGAAGCCGGCATTGCAGCGCCCCAACCTTCAGGTGCTTACCGAAGCGCGGGCGCACCGCCTCATCCTGGAGGGCAAGCGCGTGGCGGGCGTGCAGTACGAGCGAGGCGGCCACCTGACCGAGGTGAGCGCCCGCCGGGAGGTGATCCTGGCCGCCGGGGCCTTCAACAGCCCCCACCTGCTCATGGTATCCGGCATCGGGCCGGGCGAGCAACTGCAAGCGCACGGTATATCCGTGCAGCACGCCCTGCCCGGCGTGGGACAGAATCTGCAGGACCACCTGCTGGGCGGCATCGCCTTCCACACTCCCTATCGCCGCACCATGGATGTGGGCGCCGTGGAAGGCTTCCCGGCCATCCTGCGGCACCTCTGGCAGTACCTGGTGAACCGGGGAGGCCCCCTAACCTCCAATGTAGCCGAGGCCGGTGGCTTCGTGTACACCCGCGAAGGCCTGGACGCGCCCGATCTGCAGTTTCACTTCGCCCCGGCTTACTTCCTGCGCCACGGCTTCGACAATCCGAAGACGGGCCGGGGCATCGGGCTGGGCGCCACCCTCATCTGCCCAAAGAGCGTAGGCGAGGTGCGCCTGGCCAGCCGAGACCCGCGCGACCTGCCCCAGATCGATCCGCGCTACTGCAGCGACCAACGGGACATTGAAACCCTCGTTCAGGGCTACCACATCGGCAAGCGCATCCTGCAACAGCCCGCCTTCGATACCTATCGGGGCGACTGGTGCATGCCCGACCGCGAGCCGGCAAACGAAGAAGAGATCATCCAGTTTGTGCGCGAGCGCTCCGAGACCCTCTACCATCCCGTAGGCACCTGCAAGATGGGGAGCGACGAGATGGCCGTGGTGGATGCGGACTTGCGCGTACACGGCCTTCAGGGCCTGCGCGTAGCCGATGCATCCATTATGCCCGCCATCGTGCGCGGCAATACCAACGCGCCCACCCTGATGATCGCCGAAAAAGCCGCCGACCTCATCCTGGAACGGCAGCAACGCCTTCAAAAAGCAGCCATTTCTTGATCGAATACCCGATGGCAAAAGCGATCATGAAAACTAAGAGAACTCCAATTGCAGGCGGCTTCCGGGTTTTTAGGCGGAACCCGGCAACTCGAAATCCCGGAAACCCTGTATCTTAGAAGTTCTCCTCTTGCTCCTGACTAAATTTCACGACCATGACCGTACAAATCAGTCCCGCCAGCCAGACCGAGATCAAGCGCATCTTCCAGGCGCAGCAGGCGCATCAGTACGCCCTGGGGCGCACTACCTTTCGGGAGCGCAAGGAAAAGCTCCTCCGTCTGCGTGATGCCGTGCTCCGCTACCGGCAAGAGATCCGCGATGCCCTCTATGCCGACTTCCGCAAGCCCGCCCTGGATGTGGATGCCACGGAGATCTACGCCGTCACCAGCGAGGTGAAGCACACCCTCAAGTACCTCAAGCGCTGGATGCAGCCCCAGCGGGTGAGCACCCCGCCGGTCTATTTCGGCTCCACCTCCTGGATCCGGTACGAGCCCAAGGGCGTAGCACTCATCATCTCGCCCTGGAACTTCCCGGTCAACCTCACCTTCGGGCCGCTGGTATCGGCCATTGCAGCCGGCAATGCCGTCATGCTGAAGCCGAGCGAGCACACGCCCCACGCCTCGGCCATTATGAAGCGCATCGTGGAGGAGATCTTCGACGAGCGGGAAGTGGCCCTGGTGGAGGGCGCCGTGGAGACGTCCCAGAGCCTGCTGGCCCTGCCTTTCAACCACATCTTTTTTACCGGCGCCCCGGCCATCGGCAAGATCGTCATGCGGGCCGCGGCCGAGCACCTCACCTCCGTCACCCTGGAGCTGGGCGGCAAGTCGCCCACCATCATTGACGAGACGGCCAGGCTGGACCAGGCCGCCCGCCGCATCGCCTGGACCAAATACCTCAATACCGGCCAGATCTGCATCACGCCCGATCACGTCTTCATCCACCGCGATCGCAAACAGGCCTTTCTGGACGAATACGGCAAGGCCCTGCGCGAATTCTACGGCGGGGATCCCAAGCGCTCCGACTCCTTCCCCCGCATGGTCAATCGCAAGCACTTCGAGCGGGTGAAAGGCTACCTGGACGAAGCCCGGGCACAAGGCGCCCGCATCCTGTACGGGGGCGAAACCGACGAAGCCGAGAACTACATCGCGCCCACGGTAGTGACCGACCTGCCCGGCGACTCGCCCCTGGATACCGAGGAGATCTTCGGCCCCATCCTGCCCATCTACACCTATTCCGATCTGCAGGAACCCATCGAAAAGATCAATGCCGGCGAAAAGCCGCTCTCGCTCTACATCTACAGCCAAAGCAAGAAGAACATCCGCCGGGTACTGCAAGACACCCGGGCCGGCGGCAGCTGCATCAATCACAGCACGCTGCACTTCTACAACCACAACCTGCCCTTCGGCGGCTCCAACAACAGCGGCATCGGCAAGTCGCACGGCTGGTACGGCTTCCGCGAATTCACTAACGCCCGCGGCGTATACAAGCAGGGCCTGCTGCCCAATGCCGACCTGCTCATGCCGCCCTACAACGCCACCAAGCAAAAGATCGTGGACGCCCTGATCAAATGGCTGTGAGCTCTGTTTGGAGTCCGCAGTCCGCGCAGCCGTGCTGAACAGGCGAAGCGGTCTTTGATTATGACGAAGCAAAGTTTGTCATAAGAGCGCCCTGCCATGACCGACAGCGCCCTGGTCAGTACGGCAGTCAATCGTTTACAGACCGTGGTTTGCAGTCCCTTCCTGTTTTTGCCCCATGTACCCAACTACCTAGCAACCCAACCCGCCCTCTGTATCCCCCTACTTCTTCCCAATTTTTGCGTTTATTTGATGCAGGTATTAAACGCGGATATCCATGGCATCGGAAGCGCCTTTATTTTCAGACTTTACGGCGGTGAGCAAGGCCGAATGGCTGGCCCGAATGGAGAAGGACTTACGGGGCAAGCCTCTGGACGACATTCGCTGGCATCTCAACCGGGATATTACCCTGGAGCCGGCTTACCATCCGGAGGACCGGCCCAAACGCCGACCCCCGCTGCGGAGTCAACCCGGCTGGCAAGTGGGCGAATACATCTCGCTGGATGAGGTGGAGGAAGCCCGGATTCGCCTTCAACAGGCCTTGAACGGCGGCGTGGAAGCGCCGGTGCTTCGCTTCAAGCGCACTTTTTCCGATGCCGAATGGGATCGCATGCTGGATGGATTACTGCCGGATGCCATATCGGTGCACCTGGAGGAGATGTACTCCCGCAAGCAACCACAGGCTCTGCTCAGTCAGTGGCACCAGTGGCTGGAACGGCAAGGCCACGATCCCCGGCAGGTTCGGGGTACGATCGACGTGGATCCCCTGCTGGATGAGTCCGATCCCGATTTCGACAAGCTGCTCGCCATTGTGCAGCAGTGCCGGGAGGACCTGCCCGGGTACCGTTGCGTGCAGGTCAACGCTCGCATTTTTCACGGGGCGATCCAGGCGGTCGAGCAAGAGCTGGCCCTCACGCTGGCCAAGGCCAACGAGTACCTGGTACAGCTGACCGAACGCGGCCTTAAACCCGCCGATGTGCTGGCCCGCATGCACCTTTCCATGGCTGTGGGTACCAGTTACTTTGTGGAGATCGCCAAGCTGCGTGCCTTGCGACTGCTGTGGCCGAACCTCCTGCAAGGTTACGGGGCCGCCGAATTGCCCATGCCCTCCCTGGCCGTACACCTGGCTATGGAAAGCCAGAGCGAGACCGATAGCTACGCCAACATGATCCAGGCTTCCACCCAGGTCATGTCAGCTGTACTGGGGGGTGCCGATCTGATCTTCGTGTTGCCTGCCAACGCCAACCTCAAGGAGCCCAGCACCTCCTTCACCCGCCGCATTGCCCGCAACGTGCAGCATATCCTCAAGTTGGAGGCCCATCTCGACAAAGTGGCCGATCCCCTGGCGGGCAGCTACTTCGTGGAAGAACTCACCGACGTGCTGGCTCAGAAAGCCTGGGTGCTTTTCCAGGCCTTCGAAGCGGACGGCGGCTATATGGAAAGCAATCTCCTTTGAGCTCCATTGAAAAATAGAGCGCATTCCCTTTGAGGACGACCGTGCCTTGCCAAAAAAAAACCGGCAGCCTCCTGGAGGCCGCCGGTCCTTTCCTTTGTCAGGTAGGGCGAAACTGCCTTAGGGCAGGATCACTGTATCGATGGCGTGGATCACGCCGTTGGTACCTTGCACATCCGCCGCCAGGACGGTCGCGCTGTTGGAGTTGGCCTGAATGTTGATGGAAATGCCACCGCCGAAGCTCAGGCTGGGGCGATAGGTCGCACCAGGCAGGAGGGTATTGACTACCGGGCGACGCAGGAAGAAGTTGCTGGTCAGGTTGCCCTGCGTGCTGCCGTGGTACAGCAGTACAGCTTCCAGCACATCAGCGGGAATGTCGTCCAGGTCGTTCCAGGCCGGGTTGCTATCGAGCAGGTCCTGAAAGGCATCGTTGGTGGGCGCCAGTACGGTGAACGGACCGCTGCCGCTGAGTACGTCGATGAAATCTACGTTCAGGTCCGGGCGCGAAACCGCCGCTACCAGCGAGCTGAACATGGGGTTGCTGGCAGCCAGGGTCAGAATATCAGAGGGGTTGATCACCTGATCGATGAGGTGCACCACGCCGTTGCTGGCATCGACATCGGCCGTTGTCACCGCGGGGCCGCCGTTGATCACCACACCGCTTTCGGTATTGATGAAAATATCCAGCTTGTTGCCGAAGCCGGGGCCGTCTGCCAGGGTGTTGAAGTAGCCGTTGTTCAGGTCGGCTGCAAAGAGCTCACCGGCCAGCACGTGGGTGGCCAGTACCGTAGTCAGTACGTCGTTGGGTACGTCGTCCAGGCTGTTAAAGCCGTTGTCGTCCAGAAACTGAACGAAAGCGTCGTTCGTAGGTGCGAACACCGTGAAGGGACCGTCGGACGACAGCAAGTCGACCAGCCCGGCCTGTACGACAGCATCGACCAGGATGCTGAGATCAGGCGTGGCAATAGCGATGTCCACAATGGTGTTGCCGTCGCCGGTGTTTCCGCCTCCCCCATTATTGACAGTGCGATCGCGAGGCGAAAGAGCCTCGTCGCCGGTCAGGGCGGTGTCTTTAGTACAGGAAAACATGGTTCCCAGGGCTGCAAAAAGCAGCATCAGAGTTGAAAGGCGCAAGCTTTTCATGGTAAATATGGATTTTGATTAAAAAATACAGGTGGATGAAGGGTAGGGGGGTATAAATGGGAAACAGGCCCCGGCGTTCCGGAAGCCTGTTTTCTCCATGGTTTCTAACTGCTCGGCAACAACACAGCGTCCACCAGGTGGACTACGCCGTTCGCAGCCTGAACATCCGTAAAGATGATGTCGGTATTTCGGCCGGCTCCATCGTCGATCGCCGGCTGGTTCGGGTCGGTCAGGTCGATGGTGAAGCTGGCATTCATCAGGAGCGTATTCACTGACAAGTCGTCCGTCAGATCCGTAGAGCGGAAGTTGCCTTCGTCGCTCACGTGATACTTAAGCACGGCGTCCAGCGTCGCCGAGTCGATGTCGTTCAGGTCATTCCAGTCCGGATTGCCATCGATCAGATCCTGAAAGGCCTGATCCGTGGGGGCAAAGACCGTGAACGGGCCGTCGCCGCTCAGTACGCTTACGAAGTCCGTGGGCAAGTCGCTGCGGGTGAGGGCCGCTACCAGACTGGTCAGTCCCGGGCTGGACGTGGCAAAATCTACCACGGTGGGAATGTTGATCACACCGTTTACGATGTGAATGATGCCGTTGGTCGCTTCTACATCGGCCGTGCTCACGCTCGGACCGCCGTTGATCACGACGTCTCCGTTGTCCAGGCGTGCGTAAAGGCTGACGAAAGCACCGGCATTGAACTCGGTAGGCAGCAGGGTGCTGGCGTATACGCCGTTGGCATCGATATCGCCGGCTTCTACCTCAATGCCCCCCAGTACGTGGTTGAGCAGTACGTCGGTGAGCACATCTACGGGTACATCGTCCAGGCTGTTGAAGCCGTTGTCCGAAAGAAAGTCGGCAAAAGCCTGATTGGTGGGTGCAAAGACCGTGAACGGGCCTTGGCTAGCCAGGTCGTCGTCCAGGCCGGCGCGCACCAGGGCATCGACCAGGGTGCTGAGTTCCGGCGTGTTCTGTGCCGTTTCTACGATGTTGACCACCTCGGGGGTGTTGTCATCATCATCGTCGTTGCACGAAACGACCAGCAAGCTGGTGGTTGCCAGCAGGCTGATTCCTGCAAATAGATAAAATAGTCGCTTCATCCGTTTGGATTTTTGTGAAAAAAATTTTCTTCCAATCTTTAGGGGTTGAACGACTGGAAGGGCTGCAGGTTCTCTATTTGCTTTTACAAAAGGCTTGCAAAAAGGCACTTTGCATAATGCCTTACATTTCATCGACAGGGCAGGGCTTTTTGTCGTGCGTTGGGCATTTTCGCGCCCTCCTTATTCGTTAGGCAGGGATTTCAGAAAGCGGATGTTGCGCATCAGCCCCTTGTATTTTGCGCGTTTTACCGCCGAATGGCGAAAGAGCTCGCGAAATAATTCTTCGGTCAGTTCCTCCCATTCGTGCCGGCTGAGGTCCAGCAGATCGGGATGGGGTTCAAAGGCAGGCTCCCGGTGGCGGGTGGAAAAGCGATTCCAGGGGCAGACCTCCTGGCAAATATCGCAGCCGAACATCCAGTTGTCCATTTTGCCGGAAAAATCCTCCGGGATGGCGTCCCGCAATTCAATGGTGAGGTAGGAAATGCATTTGGCGGCATCCAAAAGGTACCCCTGGGGCGAGATGGCGTCGGTCGGGCAGGCGTCGATACAGCGCGTACAGGTGCCGCAATAGTCTTTGATCGGGGCGTCATAGGCCAGTTCCAGGTCGATGATGAGTTCGGCCAGAAAGAAATAGGAACCGGCCCGGGGGTGAATGAGCAAGGTGTTCTTGCCCACCCAGCCGATGCCGCTGCGGCGGGCCCAGTCGCGTTCCAGCACCGGAGCCGAATCCACGAAAACGCGGCCGTTTACCTCGCCCACCTCCTCCTGCAACCACTGCAACAGGCTCTTCAGCTTGGGCTTCAGTACATGATGGTAGTCCTTGCCGTAAGCATACTGGGAGACCTTGGGGGCATCCGGGTCGCGCGGCTTTTCGGGATTGTGGTAATTGTACATCAGGCTCACCACCGATTTCGCGCCGGGCACCAGTTTGGTGGGATCGACCCGCTTGTCGAAATAGCGCTCCATATAGCTCATGCGGCCGTGGCGCCCACCTTCCAGCCAGCTCTCCAACCGGCGAGCCTCCTCCTCCATGAACGCAGCCCGGGCAATGCCTGTGAAAGCAAAGCCCAATTCGCGGGCCCGGTCTTTGAGTTGCCGGCTGAGATCGATAGCAGAATGCGCCATGGCCATGGGGGTGGATCAAGAAGGAACAATAGCGGAAGTCCGGTTTAGCCAATTAAAAGTCGGCAGAATGTGTCGAAAACCAAAGGAACGGCCATTCGGATGCTTCGGAGCCGCTCTATCGTTCTTTGACAAAAGTCAGCTGCCCTCTTGACGGGGGTCATCGGCTGGGCGTGGATTTCCGGATAATTTGTTTGTACAAAGAACGGCAGAAAAAAGTTTCTGTGATTTCCTAATCATACTTAAACCTTACCGCCATGTTACCCGATCTGACCATCACCACCAACGTATTAGGCTGGAGCGTAGCGGCATTGTTTGTCGGTACTTTCCTGCTGATCGGCCTGGGCCGGTGGTATGTCCGGCGCAGGGGCGAATCCAATCTGGCCGAACGGCAACGCGACGCCAGCGGCCAATCGCCCCGGACAGGCCGCAATAAATATCCGGAAGTAGACGTGCTCAACTGGCGAGGAACTTTCGGCCTGGTAGGCATGGCCCTTACGATGCTGTTAGCTGTGCTGGCTTTCAACTGGACGGCTATCGATCAGGAAGATGTAGTCGAAGCCATCGAATACGACCTGGACGCCGACATCGAAGTGGCGCCTCCGCGCACCGATGCGCCCCCGCCCCCACCACCTCCGCCTCCGCCGCCCGTCATTCAGGAAGTAGCCAACGACGTGTTGCTGGAGGATGACGACATTGAGTTCGAAGACATGAGCATCGACGACAAAACGGTCATAGATGTTCCGCCGCCGGTGCTGGTGAGCGATAAGGGAGAAGGCCCGCCTCCGCCTCCGCCTCCCCCTCCGCCCAAGGAGCCCGAGATGGAGGAGATCTTCAAGGTTGTGGAAGACATGCCTCGCTTCCCGGGCTGTGAAGATATCGCCGGCACCAAGGCCGAGAAAAAGGACTGTGCGGCCAAAAAGCTGATGCAGTACCTGTACCAGAATCTCAAGTATCCCCAGATCGCTCGCGAAAACGGCGTAGAGGGTACGGTCGTGATCCGCTTCGTGGTCAACCGCCGGGGTGAGATCTCCAATGCAGAGATCCTCCGGGATATCGGTGCCGGTTGCGGTGCGGAAGCCCTGCGCGTAGTCAACGATATGAACAAGGAAGTAGGTAACTGGATTCCCGGCCAGCAAGCCGGACGCCCCGTTAACGTGATGTTTACCCTCCCGGTGAAGTTCCGCCTCAAGGTGAACTAAAGGGAGACCCGAAATCACGCGACGAAAAAAGCTGCAACTTCGGTTGCGGCTTTTTTTTGTCGCAGCGTGCAAACTCCAGACAGGCGTTAGGACAGGATCTGCAGTTTGGCGAACTTGAGCATGATGCGGCGTTCGGGATTGTCTTCCAATTCCTCGAAGTGAATGGTCGCCACCTTGTTCTGGGCTCCGCCTTCGATCTTCTGCACCCGGCCCTTTCCGAATTTGAGGTGCACCACCTCCATGCCCGGTGCGATCTGCTCCGTAGGGCTGGGTTTGAAGGTAGCCGGATCGGCCCGGAAGGCCGGCTCTTTTCGCCGGGGCGGTTTGAAGTGCCCAAGGAGCTTGGCACCGCTTTCCGGGGATGCTGCCCGGCCGCGGGAACCGTAGGTGTTTTCCACGTGCCGGGCCGGCAACTCCTCCAAAAAGCGGCTGGGCTCGTTGAAGCGCATCTGGCCGAAACGGTAGCGGCTCACGGCATAGGATAGGGTGAGAAACTGCTCGGCGCGCGTGATGGCCACATAGAATAGCCGCCGCTCCTCATCCAGCCCCTCGGGGGTATCCATGGCCATGTAGGAGGGGAACAGCTTTTCCTCCAGCCCCACCACGAAAATAGAGCGGAACTCCAGCCCCTTGGCCGAATGCACCGACATGAGGGTGACGGCATCGGAGGTCTGTGGGTCATTTTCGTCGAAATCCGTGAGCAGGGCGATATTTTGCAGGTAGGAGGCCAGAGATTTGTCGGGCACCGTAGTGGTATCGATCACGGTGTCCTCTTCGACGAAGGACTTGATGCCGTCCAGCAGCGCTTCCACGTTCTCCAACCGGCCGGCCCCCTCTACCGTGGTGTCTGACTGCAGCAGCTTGAGCAGGCCCGATTGGCGGGCGATGAAGTGCCCGAGCTCGTAGGCGTTCTGGTCGTCCAGCCGCTTGCGGAAGGCTTGGATGAGCTGAACGAAAGAGCGGACAGCCTCCTGCGTGCGGGCCGAAAAGGCCATTTGGTGCAGGGCATCCCAGAGGGACAGGCTTTGCTGATTGGCCCATTGTGCGATCTTGCTCAGGCTGGTTTTGCCGATGCCGCGCTTGGGGAAATTGATCACCCGGCGAAGGGCTTCGTCATCGTGGGGGTTGACGGTCAGGCGCAGATAGGCAATGAGGTCCTTGACTTCCTTGCGCTGGTAGAACGACAAGCCTCCATATACCCGGTAGGGCAGGTTGTATCGCCGGAGGTATTCCTCGAAAATGCGCGACTGGGCATTGGTCCGGTAAAGTACGGCGATGTCGCTGTTGCTCAGGTGGAAGCGGTTCTTTTGCTCCAGGATGGTATCGGCAATCCGCTTGCCCTCCTCGTTGTCGGTCTGGGCCTTTATGATCTTGATCTTGTGGCCCGTGCCTTTGTCCGACCAGATCTTTTTCTGGATCTGGCGCTTGTTGTAGGTGATTACCTCGTTGGCAGCCTGTACAATGCTCTCCGTGGAGCGGTAGTTTTGCTCCAGTTTGTACACCCGGATGCCGTGGGCCTTGAAGTCCTGTTCGAAATCGAGAATATTCTGGATGGTTGCCCCCCGGAAGGCGTAGATGCTTTGGGCATCGTCGCCCACTACGGTGATGTGGCGGGGGCTTTCGGGGTAGTGCACTAGTTTTTTGATGATGGCATACTGCAGGTAGTTGGTATCCTGAAACTCGTCGACCAGCACATAGCGGAACTTCTTGCGGTACTTGTCCAGGACCTCGTCGGGATTGGCCTGCAATAGCTCGAAGAGCCGGTACAGCAGATCGTCGAAGTCCATGGCGCCCGAGCGCTTGCAACGGCTCACGTACTGTTCGTAGATGGCCAGGGTGTGCGGCTTTTTGGCCAGGCGGTCCTGTTGGAGCAGCTCTTCGTTCTGAGCGTACAACTTGGGCGTGATGAGGTTACTCTTGGCCGAGGAAATGCGGGCGCGCAAGCTGTTGACGTTGTAGACGTTTTTGTCCAGGTTCATTTCCCGGATGATGGCACCCAATACGTTCTTGGTGTCTTCGGTATCGTAAATGGTAAAGTTGGACGGATAGCCGATCTTTTCGGCCTCCACCCTCAGGATGCGGGCAAAGATCGAATGGAAAGTACCGGCCCAGACCTTGTGGGCGCGCTCACCCACCCGCCCGGCTATGCGCGCTTTCATTTCCCGGGCTGCCTTGTTGGTGAAGGTAAGGGCCAGGATCTCCCAGGGCGCTACCCCCGAATCGATCAGGTAGGCGATGCGGTAGGTGAGTACGCGGGTCTTGCCGGAGCCGGGGCCGGCGACCACCAGCAGGGGCCCTTCCGTGTGGGTCACGGCCTGCCGTTGTACGGGGTTGAGATCGGCCAGATAGGACGGTTCGTTGGCAGCAGAAGACATGCAAACGCGGATTTAGATGAAGGAGCTGGAATGTGAGATGTGCAGCGCGAAGGACAGCGCTGCCAAGATACGGATATCTGCCGATTTCAGGCCGCTTCTTCCTCCAGTGCCTCCCAGTATTCGGCGGCCCGGCGCGTGTGAGGAATGCAAATGGATCCGCCCACGAGGTTGGCAATGGCGAATACCTCGTACACTTCCGCTTTGGTCACTCCCAATTCGTGGCAGGTGCCCAGGTGGTAGCGTATGCAATCGTCGCAGCGCAGCACCATGCTGGCCACCAGGCCCAGCAGTTCCTTGGTTTTCTGAGGCAGAGCCCCGCTCTGGTAGGCCTGGCCGTCCAGGCTGAAAAAGCGCTTGATCACGCGATTGTCTTCGCTGAGGATGAGGTCGTTCATTCGCTCGCGATAGGCATTGAATTCTTGGACGATGGACATAGTTCGGACCGTTATGCACAGTGAAAAAAACTGCCGCCAAAAGTAGTGAAAATAAGGGTCGCTAGGGGTGGCGGTCCGGGGTGTAGGGGAATGTCAGTGCCGGGCTGGGGGGCAGGCGGATCTCCTGCACGCCCGACAGCTGGTTGCCCGTGCAAGGTTCCCGGATCAGCCAGTGGCGGTGGAGCAGAGTATACGCATCCGTGTACTGATAGCTATCCTGGTAGCTGAGTTCCAGGCCGAAACGGCCGTCCGCCAAAATGTACTGGTCGTCTTTGGTCAGGGGCTGGCCGTCGCCGTCCAGAAAGGGAATGCCGGTGTGCTCGGGCCGGACCGGATCGCGAGCTCCCAGCACCCGGGGTGGGGGAAGCACAATATGGCTGATTTGCGGTCGCAGGAAGATGTCGACCCGGCGCTTGCCGTCGATCTCGGGCCATAGGCGCACGGCCCGGGCCGGACTGTAAAAGCTCCATCGCCGGATCTTCAGCCGGACCGGCTCGGAGCCTGTGTTCTGCCATTCAAGCTGCACCTGGCTGCCCTGCGGAAGGAGCTCGCTGAGAAACCGGCCCGAATCGCCCGACAGGCGGCTTTGCGCCTCGCTAGTGCGAAAGACACCGTTCAGGCCGGTACCGCCCTGTACTTCCCATTCGAAATGAGCAAAGCCCTCGGCGGGAAGGTCGATCGCCATGCGAAAACGGGTGCCGGGTTCGAGCTGCAACTCGGCCTGTCCCCCGCCGGATTCAGACAGGGTGTAGGCGTTCCCGGCCTCCGCCGGCCAGTAGGCCCAGCGCGACAGCGCGAAATAGCTGTGAAAACCGGGCGATACACAGCTCAGGTCGTAGGTCGAGGCTACACCTTTGGGCTGCCAGTCGTTTTCGGCCTCGCCGGCCCAGCAAGGAATGTGCCGGAAGGCATAGTCCGCTTGTTGCTGGCCATTCAGCAAACCGTACCACAGCAAAAGAGCCCCGCCAAGCAGGCAGGCTTTCGTCCATTGGAAGACTTCAGGGTTTTTGGGATGCATAGCGTTTCGCAAGTTCAAACCTTTACGTGGAATGTTCCATCTGTGCGGCCTGCTCATCCGCCCATAGCGGAGACCGCTGAAAACCGGCTGTCAGCCGGATCCAAGGGGGTGAGGCTTAGCGCCTGCCGGGGTTTAGCGAAACGGATCTTCGAAATAGCAGCGGGGGGTAGTGGGGGGTGGTTTGGATCGTCATGGGATGTCGTTTTTGGGATGGCCCTGCCAGCAGGGAACCGGTTTTCGAACGAAGAAGGCCGGCAACAACCGGGCCGCTTCGATTCTGGGACAACACTGCAATGCCAAACGTTTAATACAAAACTGGGTCAAAGTATCCGTCTACGCATCTGTAGTGATCTGTCCTACACAAATGTAAACGATAATCCAAGGGAAAAACATGCTGACGACCGGCCAAAATACAAATATTTTTTTTCATCAATTGAAATCGGCAACAAAATGCCGGCTCGGCGGGTTATACGGTTTTCAGGAAAAAATGACCTTCTTACCAAGACCTATTTTATCCTGAAACGGTATTAGGCTGGTACGAAAATCAAGAACGATCATGCGAGTAAAATGCAAGGAATGGGCACAGTTCATTCCCCGCCCGCTGGACGAGGTCTGGGCTTTTTTCTCCCGCCCGGAAAACCTGGACGCCATCACGCCCGAGGATATGTCTTTCGAGATCCTGACCGATATGGCGGATGTGCCCATGTACCAGGGGATGTTGATTCAGTACAAGGTTTCTCCTTTTCCGGGGGTGCGTATGCACTGGGTTACCGAGATCACGCACGTGGTGGATCACAAGTATTTCATTGACGAGCAACGCTTTGGACCGTATGCGCTCTGGCATCACCAGCACCATTTTGAGGAGCTCGAGGGCGGGGTGCTGATGCGCGACCTGCTGCACTACAAGGTGCCCTACGGCCCTATCGGCACCCTGGCCGATGCTCTCTTGGTGGACCGCCGGGTGGAGGAGATCTTCCGGTACCGGGTTGAGGCCGTGGAACGCATTTTCGAGTTCGACGGCAAGGCCTATGCCCACCTGGAGCAGCCCCGGCCCCAACCCGCTTAGCCCGGATTATTCACGAAAATTCGTGAATAATGACGATAAGTGGCTGAAAACACGC
>CAZQSF010000074.1:0-19289 GCA_964595955.1 uncultured Saprospiraceae bacterium | reverse complement strand
TTGCAATTCGTCAGCCCTTCGGGCGGAAAATTCGGTGAATTTTCCGGGTTAAGGAGCTCCGCCGGAATGGTTAAGATTTTTAAATACGGTTTTCAGGATAACCCGCCTGTGGTTCGTTCGCCCGGCTTGCGAACATCCCACCTTCTCCAAACGAGCTACAAGCTTTGTACCGGTTGGGGTCAAAATGTCAGAATGACAGGGCGAGGTGCTATCTGTGGCAAGTGCTCCGTCGGCCCCCTCTTGCTGGAAAACCGGCGGGCCGAGCAACTACTCAGTGCATCCTTTCGCTCCGAAATGAGTTACCTCGCCCTGGTGTGCCGGAACCTGGTCATCCAGCAGACCGACGGCTATGACCTGACGATCCAAAAGCTGGACGCACTGATCGAAGCCCTGCAGGAGCGGCTCCAGGCCTGAACCACACTCCCAGGAACCCCAGACTAAAGACTCCGGACTAAAGACTCCAGACTAAAGACTCCAGACTAAAGACTCCGGACTAAAGACTCCAGACTAAAGACTAAACCCCACCCTACCGCAGCAAGGTGACCGAGCCGATGTTCTTCATCTTGCCGTGGCGGTCTTCCTGCCCGGACCACACGGTGCCGTCCTCGAAAACGGCGCGGCATTTCCACACGTACACATCCTGGGGCAGGACCTGCCCGTTGAGGGTGCCGTCCCAGGCCTCCACGGGCTGACCGTTCTCCAGCAGAGTGCTCTCCCAGATGAGCTCGCCGTAGGGCGTGAATACCTGCATGTGGTACTCCTTCAGGCCGATGCCTTTGGGCTTGAACAGGCGCACCTCCCCTACCCCATTCTCCGGGCTTAGTGCCGTGGGCACGTAAAGCCCCTTGATGATGGGCGGCTCGATGGTGAGCAGGGTGTCGTCCCAGCAGCCGTTGATGGCGATGGCGCGCAGGTACACTTCCCAGATGGCGTTGCCGGCGTACTGGTGGGCGGGGTGCTCTTCCACCGAAGTATTGCCGTCGCCAAAATCCCAGCGGTACTCCACGGCGCCCTCGCTCAAATTCCGGAAGAAGAAGGTGCCGTCGAAAGGCACCTCGGTACTTGCCGTGGCCTCAAAGCCGGCCGTGGGCGAGCCGGAAACGGATACGATATCCTCCAGCCGGAAGGTATCGATGCAGGCATCCCGGCTGCTGGCGATCAGCCGAACGGTATAGTCGCCTTCTTCCATATAGGTGTGGGTCGGATTGGGTGCTTCGGAGGTATTGCCGTCGCCGAAGTCCCAGAAGTAGCTGTCGGCCATATCCGACAGGTTGGTGAAGGTGACCTCTACCGGCGAGCAGCCCTCGTTGTTGGCGATGGCGAAATCGGCCGCGGGCACTGCCCGGATGCGCAGGGGCCGGGCTACCGAATCGCGGCAGCCGAATTCGTTCTCCAGGACGAGGCGGATGGTGTAATTCCCCGAATCCGCATACAGGTGCACCGGGGCATTGAGCGTGGAGGTGTTGCCGTCGCCGAAATCCCAGAAAAAGCCCTCGCCGCCCAGGCTCTCGTTCTCCATGACCACCTGGGCCGGCAGGCTGCAGTCTTCCACCGGGATGGGCGTAAAGGCGGCCTCCGGGAAAGGGTGCACCGTCACCTGGGCGGTAGTGGTATCGTTGGCGCAGCCGTTGGCGTCGCGGGCCGACAAGCGCACCTCGAAGATGCCCGCCCTGTCGAAGGTGTGCACGGGATTGCTCATGGCCGAGCTGTTGCCGTCGCCAAAATCCCAGCTGAAGAACTGCGCTACCTGGGAGGAGGCCTCAAACTGAACCTGCAGGGGCGGGCAGCCCGAGGTATCGGACAGGGTGAAGTCCGCATCCGGCAGCGGAGCGATCACCAGGGGCATGGAAAAGGTGTCCAGGCAGCCGGTGTTGGCCGAGCTGCCGGTGAGCAGCACGGTGTAGGTGCCGGCGCTGTCGTAGGTATGGGTGGGGTTGTTGAGGGTGGAGGTGTTGCCGTCGCCGAAATCCCAGACGAAGCCCTGAGCTCCCTCGGAGGTATTCGCAAAGGTGACCGGCGCATTGAGGCAGCCCAGTTCCGGCAACTCGAAGGCGATCTCCGGCAGAGCCAGTACGGTGATCTCGGTAGCTGTGGTGTCGATGCCGCAGCCGTTGTCGGCATACTGCACTACATTGTAGGTTCCGGGCTCGCCATAGGTGTGCACCGGATTGGCCTGGGTGGAGGTGTTGCCGTCACCGAAATCCCACCACACCTGGGCACCCAGGGTGGCGAAGTTGGTGAACGGCACGGTAAAGGGCGTACAGCCTTCCAGGCCGGGCACATTGAAAAAGGCCGTCACGTCTGCCGGGTTGACGAAGATGTCGCGGCTGAGGCTGTCGGTGCCACATTGATTGGTGGCCTGCAGGGTGATGGTGTAGGTCTGGGGCGCATCAAAGGCCGTGAAGATCTGCGAAGGCGGGTTGTACTCCGCAGAGGTATTGCCGTTGCCGAAATCCCAGAGTACATCAATGGTGCCGCCGGTGCTGAGGTTGGAAAACTGCACCTCCATGGGCGAGCAGCTGGTGTCGATATCGGTGCCGAAATTGACGAACGGCACGGTGAGCACCTGCACGGTATCGATCTGCTGGCGCATGCCACACTGGTTGCTTACCTGCAGGCTGACCTCGTAGACGGTGTCGCGGGTGCCCTCGGTAAAGACGATGGTGCCTGGCTGGGCGTCGGCGCTGGTCTCCCCATTGCCGAAGTCCCACTCGAAGGTGAGGTTCTCGCCGCTGCTATTGTTGGCGAAGGTCACGGCCAGGGGCGCGCAGCCGCGATCGCGATCGGGAGCGAAGGCGATCTCCGGGGGGGCCACCACCGCGATGGGCCGGGCAATGGAATCGACACAGCCGAAGGCATTGGTCACCTGCAGGCTGATGGTATATTGCCCGTCCGCCCCATAGGCATGCTCGGGATTGGCCTGGTCGGAAGTGACCCCGTCGCCGAAGCGCCAGCGCCACTGCTCGGCACCGCCCGACTGGTCTATCAGCAGGAGCGTATCCTGGGTACACACCTCATCGGGCGCGTCGAAGGCGGGTGCAGGCAGGGGGTTCTTCTGCACCTGCAGGGTATCGGTGGCCACGCAGCCCAGGCTGGGAATGGCGTAGGTATACACCAGGGTGTTGAGCCCCAGCCCGGCCGAGTCCGGAACGAAGAGGGCAACCTGATCGTCAGTTATGCCGGGGCCGCCCCAGCTGCCGCCCTGCGGGCTGAAGCCGCTGAGCATCACGGGCGGATCAGCCGCGCACACGCTCAGGTCGGGCCCGGCTTCCACGCTGGGATTGCCCACCACGGTAAGCCAGAGGGAGTCCGTATCGGCGCAGGAGCCCTGGCCCAGGCTGTAGATGAGCAGATGGTCGCCCTCGCCGGCCTGAGCGGGATCAAAGGAAATGGGCTGACTGAGCACCAGCCCCGGACCCGACCAGTTGCCCCCGGCCGGATCGGGTGCCAGGCTGAGCGGCGGACTGCTGATGCAGAGGGAGTCGTCGGCGCCGGCATGGGCAATGACGGGCGGCAGCACCTCCACCTGGATATCCACGGCATTGGTGCAGGTATTGGAATCCGTAAAGGTGTAGGTGAGCGGGTAGATGCCCTCGCCCGGGCTGAGGCTGGGATCGAACGCCTGCCCCACCACACCGGTGCCGCTCCAACTGCCGCCCTGCGGGCTGGGCTGGGGCAGGTCAAAGGCCCCGGCCACGTTGCAGTAGGCTGTATCCGGAGCACTCAATACGGGCAGGGGATTCACCTGCACCGCCACCGTATCCACGGCCGTGCAGCCGTTGCCGGCCGTAACGGCATACGCAAAGGCAAAATCGCCCGGCCCGGAAGCTGCCGGCAGGAAGAGGCCGTCGTCGAACTGGCCGCCGGCCAGGGCGCTCCAGGTCCCGTTCGCCGGTGCCGGATTCAGCAGGAGGCTATCCTGACTCGCACAGACCGCCTGGTCGGGGCCGGCATCGGAGTCGGGGAAAGGCACTACTTCCACCAGGGTAGTGGTGGTATCGGCGCAGGCCCCAACGCCCACCGTGTAGGTGAGCAAGGCCGGTCCGGGCAGCACCTGGGCCGGATCGAAAAGCCCCCCGGCATTGACGCCACTGCCGGTCCAGTTGCCGCCCCCGGGCGTCGCACTGAGCTGAAGGGGCGATTCGTTACCGCACACGACGAGGGAGTCCGGCGTGACGGCCGTAACGGGAGCTTCCACCTCGAAGGTCTGCACAGCCGTATCCGGCCCGCAGGCATTATCCACAATGAGGCTGACTGTATACTGGCCGGGCTGATCGTAGGCGATACCGGCGGGGAAAGTATCGCCGCTGGCCGGCACGTTGGCGCCGGGAAAGCTCCAACTGTAGCTCGTGACGGGCTCGCCGTTCTCGGCCACGCTCACATTGCCGGCATCGAAGTTGAGCACGGCCGTTTCGCAACGGTTGGGAATGGGCGCCAGATCGGCTGTGGGCGGACCGTTGACGGTGAGGGTGTCCGTCCAGCTGGCCGAAGCGCAGGAATTGGCCGCATCCAACTGTACGACATAGTTGCCGCCTTCGGTGAAGGTGATGGAGGGGCTGTCGGTGCTGTCCGCTCCGTTGGTGAACGTCCAGCCCGTGGGCGGATCCACGGTCCACTGGTAGTCCGTCACCCCATCGAGGCTGGTGGAAAAGTCCACCTCCGTCGGAGGGCACACGCCGCCGGCAGGGGCCTGCACGTCCACATCGCCGATCCCGATCTGGGGCGGCGCCTCGATGGTCACTGAATCCATGATAGTATAGGAGCCGCAATTCTGGCTGTTGACGGTGAGCGTGATGCCGTACATGCCCGGCACATCAAAAGTGACTGTGAGAGAATCCGAGTTGAAAATATTGCCGTTGATCACCGTCCAGTCACCGGGATTGGAAATGGACCAACTGGTGTTGAGCTGGTTGAGGCATTGAGAGGCATTGGGGCCATTCACTACGTCCAGGCCCACCGAATTGTTGTTGAAAGTGTAGGGCTCACCGGGGCAGGCCGAAGCCGGCGGCGTTACCTCCAGCATGAGCTCGGGGGGAGCGCTCACCTCAATGGGCGCAATGATGGAAGCCGAGTTGCCGCAAGGGGTGGTGGCTACGATCTTCACCTCGAATGCATTTTTGTAAATGCCCGAGGGCGTAGTGATCCCGCAAGAAGATTCTTCGAAGGTGTAGGTGAACGAATTGGGCAGGTTGGCCTGCGAGTAGGTGGTGATCAGCGAGTCGTTCACGAAAATGGAATACTCCGTGTCCGGCGGGTTGTTATTGGTCTGGGCGATGGGAAAGGTGACGGTGGCCGGCACGCAGAGGCCGGTGGTATTGCCCGGGTTGGTAAGGCCCACCGAAGGATTGCTGCCGAAATAGAGCTCGTACTGCTCCTGAGCCGTACAGCCGTTCTGCCCCACTATCGTGAGGGTGATGGTCCTGTAACCCTGGGAGGTGTAGGTGTGCTCCACCAGCGAGTTGGGCGTAAAGGTGTTATTGTCAAAGGTCTCCACGGTTCCGTCGCCCCAATCGATTTCGTAGGAGGCATTGATGGGTATGGTGGTGGAGGTGTTGAAAAAGCCGACCATCACCTCCGTTTCCTTGGTACACACCCGAATGAAATTGTCTTCATCCAGCGTGCCGTCCGAGGGGTCTACCCCCAGGGAGGCATCGGGAGCAGCCAGGACGTCGACCACAATACTGCCGCAGGCATTGCCGTCCTGAAAGGCCGTTACCGTATAGCTCACATCGTCGACCGAGGGCGGAAAGATGTGCTCCGTGGCGGCCCCGGTGGAGTCGGGAGTCCCGTCGCCGTCGAAATCCCAGGCATAGTTGGCGTTGCCGTCCGCATTGTCGATGGAAAAAGCGATGGGGGCGTTTCCGCAAAAGCCGTTGGGTGCATCAATGGTGCACTGGGTCGAAGCCGGCCGGGTAACAAGGAGGAGCCCGGCCAGCAGGCCGAGCAGCGGGTATAATTTGTTTTGCATGGGATCTTTGCGTTTCAAAGCGATCAATAAAAACTCTTGCAGTCCAGGATGCGCTTGGAAGAAGCGCCATAGCTCTTCTTGGCCAGGCCGGGGAAATCGGCAAAGTTGTAGCGCAAGGCCAGTTCGTACACATTGCCGCCCTCAATACCCAGGCCGGTCGTATTGATGTCCACGCTGAAGCCCAGGAAAAGCTTGTGAGCCGAAGCCGAATGCCCGAGTTCCAGGTCCACACCGGCCACGACGATGAAGGCATTGGTATGGCGGATGCCCCCGGGAAAGGGAAAGCGGTCTTGGTAGTACAGGCCGGCGTAGAGGTTGTGGTACAGCACATTGGCGCCCAGGGTAAATACCTGCAAGCTCTGGCTGAAATTGAAGAGGTTGTCGCCCTGGATGTCGAACTTGAAGTTGGGCGATATGGCAAACTCGTTCTTCACGCCCTGCAAAAAGGTGATGGGAATGATACCGCCGGCGTGAAAGGTGAAGCGGGGGGGCACGATGGTCTCCAGGTTCTGAAACGACTCATTGGCCTGGTTGGCGCCGAACAGGCTCGGCAGATGGTGGATGGCAAAGCCCACGATGTAGCGGCTGGAGGAAAGGGTGCGCTTACCCCGGCTCTCGCCCGCATCGAAGCGCCAGGCAAAGCCGAAATCCACATCCCAGTAGGTAGCCCGGTCGTTGAGCGGCTGGGCCGTGGTGAGATTGACCAGTCCGTAAATGGGATGCAACTGATCGGAAAAGGTGAGCCGGTCCCAGTCGATGCGGCGCTGTGCCCAGCGAGCCTGAAGCCCGAAGTGAACATTGTGTTTCGGCCCCGGTATGCTATAGCTGTACGCAAAGCCCACCGAAGTGGTAGCCAGGTTGGCCAGGCCCTGGTTGTCCTGGAAAAAAGTGAGGGCAAAGCCGCTCTTGAGCAGGGGCTCCTGAAGCTCTACGGCCAGGGCATGCGACCGAAAGCCCTGATCGGCGCGAAACCACTGCAGGCGCGATATGGCCGACACGGTAATGCCCTTATCCAGCCCCACCAGGGCCGGACTGAGGTAGGGGCGGTTGGCGTAAAACTGCGAAAAAGCGGGGTCTTGGCCGAAGGCCGTATCGGCCCAGCTCAGACAAAGCACACCCCATAGGACGATAGGTAGCAGTCCGTTCTTCATGCGCTCGGTTTTTGGTAAATGTTCCGAGCTTTCTCATAGCATGTTCACCGGGGATAGTTGCCCGCCCGAAGCGATGGCACAGCTTCCAGGGTTCGATGGGGTCGTCGATTTCCCGGCCAGCAGCCGGGCCTGTCTTGATTACTTCAGTGTTAGGAGGGGCAGAAGCGTGTTTTTTCTGCTTTTCAAAAGTAAGAAAAAATGGAGGACCGGGAAACCCCAGGCTTCATTTTATCCGGAGGATGAAGCGTCCGCCCAGATCTTTCGCCTCAGCACCCTTCCATCCGAAGGGGTTACGCCAAAACGTTAAATACCAGAGCCGCGTGGCGGAAGGTCACTTAGCAGGTCTTTTACTTGCCTCAGGGGTGTGCGTGTTTGTCCGTTACCGGCTGAAAGCCCAATTGCCGGCCCACCTCCAGCATGAAGTCGTAGGCCGCTCCGTATTCGTTGGGAATATCGCCGTCCAGGATCGCTTCGCGGATAGCGGTTTTGATCTCTCCCACCTCGCGGGAAGGCCGCATGTCGAAAGTGTCCATAATGATCTCCCCGGTAATGGGCGGCTGCCAGTTGCGAAGGTGATCCTTTTCCTCCACCTCTTTCAGGCGCTGGCGCACGAATTCGTAATTCTCCAGATACCGCTTCACCTTGCGCGGGTTCTTGGAGGTGATATCAGCCTCGCAGAGCAGCATGAGGTCCTCCAGGTCGTCGCCCGCTTCGAAAAGCAGGCGGCGTACGGCCGAGTCGGTGATGTTCTCTTTGGTGAGGGAAATGGGCCGCAAGTGCAGGCGCACCAGCTTCTGCACGTATTTCATTTTGTGATCGAGGGGAAGGCGCAGGCGCCGGAAGATGCGCGGCACCATAGCAGCTCCGAGTGCTTCGTGGCCGTGGAAGGTCCAGCCGTGCTCGGGATCGAAGCGTTTGGTGGGGGGCTTGGCGATGTCGTGAAGGATAGCGGCCCAGCGCAACCAGAGGTTGTCGGTGTTCTGGCTCAGGTTATCCAGCACTTCCAGGGTGTGGTAAAAGTTGTCTTTATGGGCCCTGCCGTTTCGCTTTTCCACCCCTTGCAAGGCAGCCATTTCCGGGAAAATGAGCTCCAGCAAGCCGGTGTCAAACAGCAGCTTAAAGCCCACGGAAGGCGTTTCGGCCAGGATGATCTTGTTGAGCTCTATGGCGATGCGCTCCCGGGAAACGATCTTGATGCGGTGGCGATACTCCCCGATGGCATTCAGGGTTTCCGGATCAATGGTGAAGTCCAGCTGGGTGGCAAAGCGAATGGCCCGCATCATGCGCAGGGGGTCGTCGGAGAAAGTCTTGCCCGGCTCGAGAGGCGTTTTGATGAGCTTTTGTTCGAGATGCTCCAACCCGTCGAAGGGGTCGATGATGGTGCCAAAGTCCGCCTGGTTGAGGCTCACGGCCAGGGCATTGATGGTGAAATCGCGGCGGTTTTGGTCATCTTCCAGGGAGCCTTCTTCCACGCTGGGCTTGCGCGAATCGTGCCGGTAGGATTCCTTTCTGGCGCCCACGAACTCGATCTCCAGATCGCGATGTTTGAGCATGGCCGTACCGAAGCGCTTGTACACGGCGATGCGCGGAACGGGCCGCAGCCGGGCTGCCACGTGTTCGGCCAGGCGAATGCCGCTGCCCACACAGACGATGTCGATATCCTTCGTCGGCCGGGCCAGCAAGCGATCGCGCACATACCCGCCCACCAGATAGGCCGGATAACCCAGCTCGCCGGCTGTCTCGCCGATCAGCCGCAGTACCTTGCGCTCGTTCTCCTTGATGGCAAATAACACGCTTGTTCGTTCTGTTTAGGCAACCAGAGACTCCTCTTTTCGATACACTTCGCGTATGGTTTCCAGGGTGTCCAGCAATTCGCCGGGCTCATGGCTGGTCACCAGGGTCTTGCGATAGGTCTTGATATGGGGAAAGCCGCGAAAATAATTGGTGTAGTGACGGCGCATTTCCAGCACGCCCAGCTTTTCCCCTTTCCAGGCCAGAGAGTGAAGCAGGTGCTGCCGGGCAGCATCCACGCGCTCGTCCACCGTGGGAGGAGGCAGTAGTTCACCGGTTTGGAAGTAGTGCTTGATCTCGCGAAAGATCCAGGGATAGCCGATGCTGGCCCGGCCGATCATCAGGCCATCCACCCCGTAGCGATCGCGATATTCAGCGGCCTTCTGGGGGCTGTCGATATCGCCGTTGCCGATAATGGGAATCTGGATGCGCGGATTTTCCTTCACCCGGGCGATGGGCGCCCAATCGGCCTCGCCCTTGTACATCTGCTTGCGGGTGCGCCCGTGGATAGCCAGGGCTTTGATCCCAACATCCTGCAGCCGTTCGGCCACTTCCTCGATGAAGATGGTCTGGTCGTCCCAGCCCAGGCGGGTCTTTACGGTCACGGGCAAGCTGGTGGACTTCACGACGGCATCGGTGAGCTTCACCATGCGATCGATATCGCGCAGGATACCGGCACCGGCCATTTTGCACACCACTTTTTTGACGGGGCAGCCGTAATTGATGTCCAGCACTTCGGGCTGCGCTTCTTCCACGATCTCGGCTGCACGCATCATGCTGTCCAGTTCGGCACCGAAGATCTGCACCCCGATGGGGCGTTCCTCCTCGTAGATGTCCAGCTTCTGCACGCTCTTTTCTGCATCCCGGATAAGGCCCTCCACCGATATGAATTCGGTGTACATCATATCGCAACCCTGCGCCTTGCAAAGCGCCCGAAAGGGAGGATCGCTCACGTCTTCCATGGGCGCCAGAAAGAGAGGGCATTCACCCAGTCGAACCGATCCGATCTCAAGCATGTATTCTCAGTGTTTTCCGGAATGCACAAAGGTACAAAAAAGCAAGGGGCTGTGCCTTGTAAATCGCCTGGTCTCCACAAGCCCGGCCGGCAAAAATTAATTTCCAAAAGGCCAGAGGCGGTCGATTAAAATTTTATTTTTGGCCTGTCTTTGCGCAGGGGGGAGCGTGCGCGATCCGTTGGGCTCTTGCCTGCACTACCGGATGGCGGGGGTTCTCCTTCGCAACCCCCGAAGAACCTAAAACCCCTAAAAAGCACCGCCGCAATGCTCGCCAGTATCATCGCCTGTTTTGTTCTGGGTTATCTCGCCATCGTATTCGAACATCCCCTTCGACTCGACAAGACCGTGCCGGCCCTCATCATGGCCGCCCTTTGCTGGGCTTTGCTGGCTGTGGGATTCAACGGCGGCCTGCTATCCGTAATCGACACGCACGAACACGTATTCAGCCTGGCCGACCACGCCATGGATCATCATGCCGCGGAAGAGGGATTTGTCAATACCCTGCTCCACCACCTGGGCAAGACCGCCGAAATCCTGGTGTTCCTCATCGGCGCCATGACGATCGTGGAGATCATCGACCTGCATCGGGGCTTTGAGGTGCTGAAGAACTACGTGACGACCAAAAGCCGCCGCAAACTGCTTTGGGTGGTGGGCATTCTGGGTTTCATCCTGTCGGCTATTATCGACAACCTCACGGCCACCATCGTACTGGTGACCCTGCTGCGCAAGCTGGTACCCGATCGAACCGACCGCCTTTGGTATGTCGCCCTGATCGTGATCGCCGCCAATGCCGGCGGCGCCTGGTCGCCCATAGGCGATGTGACCACTACCATGCTCTGGATCGGCAACCGGGTGTCTACCGAAGGGCTCATCCTCAACCTGGTGCTGCCCTCTCTGGTATGCTTTGTGATCCCTTTCCTGGTGGCCAGCTTTATGAAACCCTTTACCGGCATTCTCAACCTGACTGAGGAACAGACGGCCGTGGAGCCCCTGCTCAGCAGCCGGAGCATGCTGATCCTGGGGCTGGCCGGAATCGTTTTCGTACCCGTATTCAAGACCTTCACCCACCTCCCGCCTTATCTCGGCATGATGCTCAGTTTGGGGATCGTCTGGCTGGTGAGCGAATACATACGGATCAAACCCAACATGACCGCCGATGAACGCCAGAAGTATTCGGCCCATCACGCCCTGGCGCGCATCGAACTGTCCAGCATTCTTTTTTTCCTGGGCATCCTGATGGCCGTAGCCGCTCTGGAAAGCCTGGTTTTCGGCACCAATGCCGAGGGCGAGCTGGTGGGTACCCTTCGCTATGTAGCCGAATGGCTGGACCAGGTGATCCCGAGTCAGGACATCGTGGTGATCGTGCTGGGCTTTGCCTCAGCCATTATCGACAATGTACCGCTGGTAGCGGCCTCCATGGGCATGTACGACGCCCCCATCGACGCCAAGCTCTGGCACTTTATCGCCTATGCCGCCGGTACCGGTGGCAGTATGCTCATCATCGGTTCGGCAGCCGGCGTAGCTGCCATGGGCATGGAGCGCATCGATTTCATCTGGTACCTGCGCAAGGTGAGTTGGCTGGCGCTCATCGGCTTTTTAGCTGGTGCGATATTTTATATCTTTATGGCACCATTTCTGCACGCTTGATTCCCAAAAGCCACGCATTCCGGGCAGCGCTTCGGAAGCGCCGGGTCGAGTGGCGTTTCCATAGGCCTTCGAGATCCCCCTTACGGGCTCTCTGGTCCGGAAGGCCGTTGTTACGTACTGGCAAGGTAATCCCAAAATAGATCGGCACGCCGCGCTTCGGCGATCAAAGCCGGATGATGGTGTGTGCTAAAGGCAAATGCTGGATGACCTTACAAACTGATGCTGTTATGAGAGGAAAGCTGATGGGGTACTGTTGCCTCGCCGCATGGCTGTTTGCCGGCTGGGGCTGCCAGGCCGACACCGAAGAACTGGTGGGAAACTGGCAAGCCATTGACCTGCTCGAAGAAGGCGAGCCTCTGCCCATTGATGTCGACCAGATCCGGATCACCTTTCAACCGGATGGAGCGTATCAATACCACAGTACCCTGAACTACCAGGAAGCCGGTTCCTACTACCTGAGCGGCAAGACGCTCTTTCGGCTGGACACCCTCAACCAGGCCAGCAGCGAAAAGGCGGTGGAAATTGCCTACATGGGCGCGGATTCCCTGGTCTTCCGCATGAACGAGAACGGCCGCGAGCGCCTGCTCATCCTCCAGCGGGACCCTTGATCACATTCCGCTGACCTCCAGGGCCAATTTGCCCGACACCCCAACGGTAGTCTGAAAGCCCTCTTCGGTGGCTTCGGCGCGCAGGATGCGCAGCTCTTCCACCTGGCTGTTGAGGGAGACACCCGGTCCCAGTTCGGTTTGCCGAAGTTGCTCTTCCAGCATGCCCTTCCAGTCGGACAAGCCCGAATCCAGGTATTGATTGAGTTCTTTTTGCAGCCTTCCTTTCAGGCTGCCCTTGAGTAGCCAGCCTGCCGATCGGTAAAGGATATTCCGGGTTTCGAGGCTGTAGTCCAAATCCTTGAATGCCAGTTTTTGGCGCTGGGCATCGTACTGGGGGCGTCCCTGCACCTGAATTTTCCCGTTGTAACTGCCGGACAGATCCACCTCCACCTGCAGGAGGCCGTCCCGCCCCGACATGCGCAGGTCGTTGACCGTCACGCTGCGTTTTCCGCTGGAAAAGGTCTCGCCCACCAATTGGCTGCGCGCCAGGGCTTCGGCTTCCTCAAAAGGCAAGGCTCCCTCGATAAACAGGGCAAAGTAATTCTGCCCCTCTTCCGGATAAAAGCGCTGCAACAGGGGCAGGTTCGCACCGGAGGTCAGCGAAGCTGGTTTTTCACCGATGGAGACGGCCGGTTGGGCCCGCGCTCGCAAGGTGAAGCCCCACTGCCCGTCCTGCAGGCGGAAGGGACTCATGGCGAAATCCCGGGGCGCTACGGTCAGCCAGGCGCGGTAGGTCTCGTCCAGCAGAATGGGATCGCGCATCATCTGCCAGGCTTCTTCCACCCACTCCCGCAGCGGTACATTCTGCCGAACCTGTTCGTCGATCGCGCCGGCGATCTGATTGCGCCCGAACTTGAGGATGAGGTTGCCCAGCGAACCCAGGGGCAGGCTTACGCCGCCCAGCTTCAGGCTGGGTTTTCGCAGCCACTGGTAATCCGTGAGCTGAGTCTCCGTGCGCAGCTCCCAGTTTTCGTCAAAGAGAAAATCGGTGAGAAATTCCAGGTCGATATCGCCTTTAGCCCCTACCCGGCTGAACCCTACATCATAGGTGATGTCCAGCGAAAGGGGCAGGCCGTATCGGATCTGACGGTCGGCTACCTCCAGTTTCAGGTCGCCCAGCTTGGAGGCCGCCACGGTGAGTTCGCCGTCGGTAAAGGGTTCCTCCTGATTCAACAAGAGGGTCAGCTCCCGGTCGAGCGAACGCTTCAGCGCTTCCACATCGACCCGAAGCGGAAGAAACAAAATGGATTCCTGCTCCGTTGCCATCTCAGAATATTCCTCGGTGAGCTTAGGTATTTTTGAAGATTTGCAGGCAGTCAGTATAAGGAATAGGATGAACATCCCCGGGAAAAATCGCCCCATACGAATCTTTTTTTCAAAAATAATCGATATCCTCCGTCCGGTCACCCCAAAAGTTTTTTACCTGCCAAACGATTAGCAAGGCGAGCAGCGGACGTGCAACGAACGGACAAATGACTTGTCTTTTTTTTGTGACAAACCAACACAAATGAACTACAGATCCATTTTTCTTCTGTGCTACCTGCTGGGTCTGGCTCAAACGATAGCGTGGGCACAGGAACCGGCTTTTCTCGGCATCGAATTTAGCAGACTGAGTGAAAAGAAGCGGAAAGCCCTGGACTTCCCCCATGCCAATGGCAGCTATGTCGAAGGCGTTTGGCGCAACACGGCTGCCGAGCAAGCGGGGCTCACGCCTATGGACTACGTTTACGGCATCGACGAGCAAACCACGGATCGCACGACTTCCCTGGGCGACCTGCTGACCAACTACCGCGCCGGCGACCGGGCCACCCTGTATTTTTACCACAAGGGCAAGGCCCGGGATGCCCGGGTGCGCTTCGGCTCCCGCCAATCCGCCGAAAAGCCCGAGCGCAAGCGGGATGTTTTTCTGGGTATCAGCCCGCATCGCAATAACAACGAGGACCGGCTGGGGGTGCAGGTGTACGTCATCCGGCGCAGTGTCGCCAATCAGATGGGCCTGCGCGACGGCGATCTCATCACCCACATCAACGGCTACCCCATTGTCGACTGGGACGACATCTCGCTGGCTCTCGACATGTTGGAGCCCGGCGATCAAATCACGATTAAGGCCGAACGCAGCCGGGAACAGCTCACCCTCTTCGGCATAGCCGAAAGCAAGGAAGGGCCGGCCTATTCGAGCAAGCCGCGCGAAAAGGCGTACCTCGGGATCTACACGCGGGACGTCAGCCGCAGCAAGGCGGAAAAGCTGGGCTTCGATAATCCTTTCGGGAGCTACATCAGCCAGGTCGTGCCTAATACACCGGCCGAAAAAGCCGGTTTGAAACCCTTCGATTACATTTTTGGCATCGATCAATACCGGGTGGGCCGCGAGCAGGACCTCACCGACATTCTCCACAAGTACTACGCCGGTGACGAAGCTCAGGTGCACATCATTCGCCGCGGCGCCAAACAGATAAAAACCGTGAACTTCGGCAAGCGCATAACCTACGAGCGGGAAGAACTCGACCGCTGCGAACAGGCCTTTCTGGGCGTGCGTCAATCCTACAGGCCCCACGAAGAAGGGGTACAGGTCTCCATCGTGAAAAACTCCACAGCAGAAGCTGTGGGCATGGAGGATGCCGACATCCTCACGGCCATCAACGGAAACCGAATCCTCGACTGGGAAGACATCACCATAGCTTTGAGCTCGTTGCGAGCCGGCGACCGCATCGAAGTAGCCTGGCTGCGTGACAACCGCCGCATGAACGGAGGAGCCCCCGTAAAAAGTCGCTGCGACCTGGAGCGCGAGCGGGAGGAACGGGAAACCATTATTTACGAAGAAGGTGAACTCCAGGCCAGGGGCATAGAAGACGTCAGCATCCGCAGCCTGACCAGTTACGAAATACTGTCGCTGAACCAGGCCACCGGACTGGACCTGCCCACCGACAATACGCTCGGGGTAAAGAACCTGGACATCGCCCCCAACGAAGGGGGCGGCTTGAACCTGAGCCTGCAGCTTCCCCAACGCGGCGAAACCAGCCTGCAGTTGTACAACGATCAGGGGCGGCTGGTCTACCAGTACGACCTCGGCGATTTCAGCGGGCAGGTAACCGACCGGATCTCGCTATCCGGAAACTCCGGGGGCGTCTTCTTCCTGCAAATCAGCCAAAACGGGAAGAGCCTTACGCGCAAGGTATTGGTGCAGCGCAACTGACGCGCGCACAGCAAATAGGCCTTGGGAAAGCCCTGTGGTTTGTGCAAACTGAAGGGCTTTTCTATTTTGCCGGGCATTTGCTACATACAACCTAGGCTCATGACCCGCTACCTGCTTTTTGTCCTGCTCTTTTCGTCCACTGCATCGCTCGCTCAACTCAACTTCCCCGACACCCTCTACAACAGCCTGGAATGGCGCTGCATCGGCCCCTGGCGGGGCGGGCGCTCCTGCGCGGTGACCGGGGTGCCCGGCAAACCCAACCTGTTCTATTTCGGCTCCGCCGGCGGAGGGGTATGGCGCACCCGGGACGGCGGCAACCGCTGGGAGAATATTTCCGACGGCTACTTCGGCGGCTCGGTAGGGGCCGTTGCCGTCTCGGAATGGGACAACAACGTCATCTACGTGGGCGGAGGCGAGAAAACCGTGCGGGGCAACGTCAGCTTCGGCTACGGCATCTGGAAAAGCGTGGATGCCGGCAAGAGCTGGACCCAGATGGGCCTGGAGAAGTCTCGCCACATCGGCCGCATACGCATCCATCCCAAGGATCCGGACCGGGTGTACGCTGCCGTCATGGGCGACCTGTACAAACCCAGTGAGGAGCGGGGCGTATACCGCAGCACCGACGGCGGCCGCATCTGGGATCGCGTGCTCTTCGCCAATGCCGATGCCGGCGCTGTGGATCTCACCTTTGACCCCACCAACCCCCGCATTCTCTACGCCAGCACCTGGCGCATCCGCCGCACGCCCTACAGCCTGGAAAGCGGGGGCGAAGGCTCGGCCCTGTGGAAAAGCACCGACGGCGGCGATACCTGGACCAATCTTATGGACAAAAAGGGTATGCCCGATGGCCCCATCGGGATCATTGGCGTAACGGTATCCCCAGCCAAGCCCGAGCGGGTGTGGGCGATTGTGGAGGCCAAGGAGGGCGGCGTATTCCGCTCCGATGACGGCGGCGATACCTGGACGCGCATCAACGACAGCCGCGCCCTGCGCCAGCGAGCCTGGTACTACTCCCGCATCATCGCCGACCCGCAAGACGAAGAGGTAGTATACGTCATGAACGTGCGCTACCACAAGAGCACCGACGGCGGCAAGACCTTTACCCCCCACGTGGCCCCGCACGGCGACCACCACGACCTGTGGATCGCCCCCGAAGATCCCGACCGCATGATCATCGGCGACGATGGCGGCGCCCAGGTGAGTTTCGACGGAGGCGAGAACTGGAGCACCTACCAGAACCAGCCCACCGCCCAATTCTACCGGGTCACCACGGACGATCACTTCCCCTTCCGCATCTACGCCGCCCAGCAAGACAACAGCACCATTCGCATTCTGCATCGCACGGAAAGCAACCGCATCAGCGAACGGCACTGGGAGCCCACGGCCGGGGGCGAAAGCGCCCACATCGCCGTGGACCCCGCCGACAACGAGATCGTGTACGGCGGCAGCTACGGCGGCTACCTCACCCGCAAAAACCACGCCACCGGCCAGGAACAAGCCATCAACGTATGGCCGGACAATCCCATGGGTTACGGGGCCGAAGGCATGAAGTACCGCTTCCAGTGGAACTTTCCCGTTTTCTTCTCGCCTCACAACCCGATGAAGCTCTACGCGGCCAGCAACCACCTGCACCTGAGCACCGACCGGGGGCAGAGCTGGACGGTCATCAGCCCCGACCTCACCCGCAACGACAGCAGCAAACTGGGCCCCTCCGGCGGCCCCATCACCAAAGACAATACCGGAGTGGAGTACTACTGCACCATCTTTGCTGCCTGCGAAAGCCCCTACGAGGAAGGCCTGCTGTGGACCGGCTCCGACGACGGCCTCCTCCACCTGAGTCGCGACGGGGGCAAAAACTGGACCGAGGTGACCCCCAAAAACATGCCGGACTGGATGATGATCAACAGCCTGGAGCCCGATCCGTTCCACCCAGGCGGCCTGTACGTGGCCGGCACCCGCTACAAACTGGGCGACTACACGCCTTACCTCTACCATACTACCGACTACGGCAAGAGCTGGCGCCGGATCACCGGCGGCATTCCGGAGGAACACTTCACCCGGGTGCTGCGCGCCGATCCGGCCCGGGAGGGCCTGCTCTATTGCGGCACCGAAAGCGGCCTGTACATCAGCTTCGACAACGGTCAAAACTGGCAGCCTTTCCAACGCAACCTGCCCATCGTGCCCATCACCGACCTGGCCCTGAAAAACGGCAGCCTCATTGCCGCCACCCAGGGGCGCAGCCTGTGGGTGCTGGACGATCTCTCCCCCCTGCATCAGCTGGATGGCTCCATAGCCGGAAGGGACATGCACCTCTACCAGCCCGCCCCCAGCATCCGCATGGACGGCCGGCAAAGCAAAGAGGTGAAAGATGCCGGCATCAACCACCCCAATGGCGTGCAGGTGCACTATTTCCTGAAGGAACTCGGCCCTGATACCCCCCGGGTGGAACTGGTCTTTCTGGACCAGGGCGGCCGGGAGATCCGGCGCTACTCGAATCAGGCTGAGGAAAAGAAGGAGCGGCTGGAGGTGCAGCGCAACGGCAACGCCTTCGTTTGGGATATGCGCTATCCCGGTGCGAAGAAATTCGACGGTATGGTGATGTGGTGGGCCGGGCTGGACGGTCCCCGCGCCGTGCCCGGCGACTACCAGGTGCGGCTGGTGGTAGGAGCAGATAGCCTGCAGCAGCCCTTCACTATCCTGCCCGATCCGCGCAGTACGGCCGAGCCTGCCGACCTGCAGGCCCAGTTCGACTTCATGCAGGAGATCAATGCCACAGTGACCGAAGCCCATGAGGCCATCATCCACATACGCGAAACCCGCAAGCAGCTCAAGCCGATGATGAAGCGCTGGGCGGAAGATGAGGCCACCTACGGCAAGCTGCTGGCTCAGGCCGAGGCTATTGATTCTTTATTCACCGAAGTGGAAGAATCCCTCTACCAGACCCAAAACCGCAGCCGGCAGGACCCGCTCAACTACCCCATCCGCCTCACCAACAAGCTGGCCCACCTCAACGAGTTGGTAGAGGTTGGCGATTTTCGGCCCACCGAACAGAGCTATGCCGTGAAACGGGAGCTGGAAACCGCCATCAACCGGCAGCTGAACCGCTACCGGCGCGTGCTTCGCAAAGAGGTGCCCACCCTCAACCGCATGGTACAGGAGCAAGGCATACCCCTGATCGAAACTGAGGAGATTGGGCCGTGACGGGCCCTTCACTCGCCCGCCCGGC
Organism: uncultured Saprospiraceae bacterium; assembly: GCA_964595955.1. Classification (GTDB taxonomy): domain Bacteria; phylum Bacteroidota; class Bacteroidia; order Chitinophagales; family Saprospiraceae; genus JAJDFU01. The sequence goes on along the minus strand of CAZQSF010000074.1, from coordinate 689 downwards.
ATGGTGCCCGGCCAGCGGAAAGTGGGACAATATCAGTGACGCCTCCTCAAGCCATAAACCCTTCGGCACCCTACCGATCAAGGGGAATGGCATCCATGATGACGATATTCCTTCCTTCAGCCAAAGCCGCAGCTAATGGACAGAACCCCCGGCTTCGGGAAAACGGACTTGATTCCGTCATCGAGATGGAATATCATACCGCTGAAGCGATGCCAGATCAGAGGCCCCCTTGCCAGAATGGGCCAGGCCTGAGCCCGAACATCGGGCAACACCCCTCAGACAAATTAGATCCCAAGGTATTGACATCGACAGTAAATCCCATGGCCTTGTGTAACCCCAAATCCCACCTATCCAACTGGAAACACATGTGAAAACGAGTAGTAATCTGGTAATTTCATGTGTGCAGGTGTAGGTCTACCCGACCTGCACCTGCTTTCCGGTTAGGTTCTCCCCTATTCGCCAACAAGCTTCTTCCGATGCAAAACGAGGCAGGCTAAAACCCAGCCCGGAACATTCATCGAATTTTTCGCCGGTACACGGGGCAGGTGCCGCCCAGGCATGTACGAGCCTTTTCCTGAATACTTCAGGCGGATGCCAGGGTCGATGGGGAAGAAGATGTAATACCGTTTCAAGAATGAAATGACCTGTCCCGCTTTAAAATAGGTTGGATGCAGAAACTGAACCTATTT
>CAZQSF010000073.1:0-19800 GCA_964595955.1 uncultured Saprospiraceae bacterium | reverse complement strand
CGATCTGCGATCGATTGTCCTTTTTCAGTGGGGTTTCGTGGGAAAGTCCCGATTATCTTGGGAGTCTTCGTGTCAAATTAGGGGCTGTAACGTTTTACAGCTCAAAAGTATAGTGCTTGTTTCTGGAAATCAATTACCCGAAAAGGGTAAAATCGGATGTGGAGTACGATGGATAATGAGAAATGCGGAATGCGGAGATTGTTCGGCCATTGGCCGGAGTAGCTATTCTCATCATGGGATTACCTTTTCGATTTCAGTCCGCCACAAAAGTACTTTTTTGTGGAAAAGATTACAAATCGAAAAGGAATAAATCCAGGAAAAAGCGATTCGTAGCTGGTACAAGCCGCATTTTTCCTGGGTTTCGCGAAGGATCACCCGTCCTTTCGGGCTTGTTTGCTGTAAGCCAGAATAGCCTGAATGCGGGTGGCCGGCGCATTAAAACGCACCTTGGGCAACTTGCGCTGGGCCTGCTGGAGGGCTTCGTATTCTTCGCGAAGCAGGTAGTCTTCACGGAGGGCTTCGTTCAGGGCCTGCCGCTCGGCCGGCGACGCCTCGTCGTACAGGTGCAGGATAACATCTTCGGGGGTAAAGAGCTGCGTCATAGACAGGGTTTTGATATGAAAAATCAGTTGTATAACCGCTTTGGAAAAACAGTTATTGTTTGGGCCGTCAATAATTTGTCATCATTGTACCCGATACCAGGTCTGGGTGCGGTATAGGCCCGTCCAATGCTTGCCGCGCACTTTCAGTTCGTCGGTATTCCCGTCTTCATACCATACACTGCAGCGGTATTCATTGCCATTCTCCGGATCCAATATCGTTCCCGATTTCCAGTAGTCCTGGTGCGGTTCCAGGGCTTCGATAATCACGAGGCCGAGAACGGGTTTATCCTTTTTGTCGCCCTTGCACTCGTCGCACAGGGTGTCTTCCGGACTCTGCAGTAGCTTCACGATCTTGCCGTAGTACTTACCGCCCTGTTTGTAAATCCGCACATGCGACTTGGACTCACCCGTCTGGTCATCTACCGTTTTCCAGGTGCCTTCCGGGCTGCCGGGCTGGGCGAAAGCCGCAGCCATGAGGCCCACGGCAAAAACCAAAAAACTAAAGGCGTATTTCTTCATTGATTTTCAATTTAGAGTTAACCCAAAGCAGCGGATTTGCCTCCGGGCGGATCCAACTCCTGTGGATGCCAAAAATAACGCTCAAAGTCCTGGACTTTATTTTCCCGGACGACGAGACCTTCCTGTTCGAGCAAGGCCTGCATCATGCCTGGGCCGGGGAAATGATTTCGACCGCTCAGCTCACCCTTTCGGTTTACCACCCGGTGAGCGGGCACACTTTCCAGCCCAAACGACCTGTTGAGCGCCCAGCCTACCATGCGGGCCGAACCCAGAGCCAGGTAGTCGGCAACAGCCCCGTAGGTCGTCACCCGCCCGCGCGGTATGCGCCGAACTACTTCGTACACTTTTTCGTAGTACGTCTGATCTGCCATTTGGTTTGCCGATTTGGGCCAATGTAGCGCATAAATGCTAAAATTGCTTTCCACTTGCCATGTCTGCAGGTAGTGCGGAACGCGCCAAAACGCCCCGCTGTGCCCGATAGGGTCGCGTTCGGCACCCAGAGTTCAAAGGCGAGTGCCGGGCAAATGCCAAGGGGGGCTACCTGCATCCACGACTTCGGGGCTTCCCGATGAGGGAGGCAATGCCCAAAACACGGAAGCCGGGAGCCCCTTCTACCCGGACCCAATGGAAACGCACCATACAAAACACATCTCATGCTGAAGACGAAGGTAAAAGCCAGCTCCATTACCAACCTCACCGACGCCCGCTATTTTGCGGCCTGGGAAGTGACGTGGCTGGGCTTTGACTTGGACCCCTACTCCGATAAACATCTCCCCCCTTCCAACCTGGAGGCCATACGCGAGTGGGTAGACGGCGTGGCCATCACCGGGGAGTTTAACCTGCAACCGCCGGAAGCCATTCGCGAAGCGGTGCATGTGCTGAACCTGGATGCCGTGCAGGCCGGCCCCTTAATTGGCCTGGAAACGCTCACACAGCTCGAGCTTCCGGTACCTCTCATCAAGGAGGTGATCCCCGAGCCCGGCAGGCCGATCAAAGAGCTGTCCGATACCCTGTCGGATTCCGCCCCCCACACCTCCCTGTTTCTGCTCGACCTGTTGAAGGGCGGCTGGACCTGGGAGAAGATTCAGGCTTCCCTTGAGGAGCTCGCCGGGCTGGCGGGCCAGTATCCGCTCCTACTGGCTCTGGATATTCCGCCCGCTGCGTTGGACGAATTCCTTCGCGACCACCCGGTCGAGGGCCTGGCCATTCAGGGGGGCGAGGAAGAGAAGGTGGGCTACAAGTCCTTTGACGAGCTGGACGAGCTCTTCGAGGCTTTGGAGATCCTGGTTTGAGCACTTCGCCCGCCTATCCTGAGCTAGGCCGGCTCGGATTGTGCAGGCGAGATAGTTTGGGGCGAGCCGGCCGCCTCTTTTTCGTTCGGGTCTCCGGGCATCAACCAGCGGATCAGGAGGGGGATCAGCAGCAGATCGCTCACCAAAGCACTTAAAAGCGTAACGCTGATGAGCAGGCCAATGGTGACGCTCGGCGGATGGATGGAGAACAGCATGACCAGGAAGCCGAAAAACAGAATGATGCTGGTGAGGGCAATGGCTTTGCCCGTTTCGGTGAAAGTCACCTGTAGGGCTTCTTCCATGCTCAGCCCCTTGTCGCGCGCCAGTTTGTATTTGCTCAAAAAGTGAATGGTGTCGTCAACGGCTATGCCGAAAATGACGGCAAATACAATGGATACGCCGGCCTCCAGCTCGATGCCCAGGTAGCCCAGCAGCCCGCCGGCCAGAACGAGCGGAAACAGGTTGGGCACCAGGGAGATGAGCAGCATGCGCGCATTGCGAAACAAGAGGGCCATGAGTATGCTCACAATGAAAATGGCCAGCCCGAGCCCCTGCAGCAAATTGCGCCGCACATACTCGGCATTTTTATCGATGATCAGGCCGGTGCCGGTGCGCACCACCTGAACGATGCTGCTGTCCACTTCCCGGGCGGCCCAGCGATCGAAGCGAGCCCCGAACGCCTTGATGCTGTCGGCGCCGATATCGTTGACCCGGCTGGTGATGCGCGCCTTGGCACCGTCGCGACTGACGAGCACGTTGGTGGTTTGCCGGGGCAGGCGGTCGGCCAGGGCCTTGTAGCGCACATACCGGGCCGAGTCCTCGGGCAGGCGATAAGCCTCCGGGGCATTGTTGCCAAACATCTGATGGATCGACTTGTAAATAGCCGTTACCGAAGCGATGGCTTGCAGATAGGAATGCCCGCGCAGGTATTGCTCGATCTTTTCGATCTCCTTGACCACCGCAAAATCCGTCACTTTCCGGTCGCCCTGTGCATACACGGCAAACTCCATGGGCCGGAAACCGGTGAGGTGCTCTTCAAAAAAGAGGAAATCTTCGGTGACCTTCTCTCCCATGGGCATATTCTTGATGATGCTGTAGTTGGTGGTGATGCGGGAGATGCCAAACAGGCAGAGGGCGAGTACAGCCAGCCCGCCCAGGGCAATGCGGCGGGGTCGTCGGAGGGTAAAGCGATATACGCTCATCAGCAGGCCTTCCCAGCGCATCTGGCTGCGCCCCAGGCGAATGATCTGCTCGGTGCGAAACCAACTGAGCACAGCCGTGGTGAACAGGATAACCGTAAAGTAGGCGATTAGCACGCCCACGGCCGAATTGATGCCGAAGTCGCGTATGGGCTCCATCCGGCTGGTACTCAGCGAAGCAAAGCCGATGGCCGTCGTCACCGAAGTGAGCAGGGTGGCCATCCCGATCTCCCGGATCGTGGTTCGAATGGCATTGCGCCGGGGCTGCCCCTTGCGCAGTTCATCCACGTACTTGGTCATGATGTGGATGACATCGCTGGTGCCTACAATGATCATCAAGACGGGATACAGGGCCGCCATGGCATTGAGCTCGCGCCCGGCCAGGCCCAGGAAACCGATGAACAGCAGCATGCCCAAGCCGATGGATACCAGGGCAATGGCAATACCGGCCGGCTTGCGAAAAATGAGAAGGAGAATGATGGTGACCAATACGAAGGCGACAACCGCTGAAACGATGATCTCTCGCTTCTGCATTTTTACCAGCTCCTGCTGGAAGTAAGGCCGCCCCAGATAGTGGTACTCAGCTATGCCCAGTTTCTCAATCTCGGCATCCAGGGCCGCGATGAGTTCCTGGGCCTGGTCGAGCTGGATGCTGGGGATGGTCTTGAGAAATACAACGAGCGTTCTGCCGTCCTGGGAGATGAGGTTGTGCACAAAGCGCTCGTCCTGCATGATGCGAGCGCTGTCGCGGGCATACCGCTCCGGCTGATCGATGTGGATGGCCGGCACGGAAGTGATGCCGAAGGGCGTGCGCACGGGGTAGGCAAAGCGAGTGAGCGACTGCACGTCCTCCACATGTGGCATTTTCCGGCAGGCCAGGCTCAGGGCGTGGGCCTTTTCCAGAAACGCCTGCTCGAATACGCCTTCCGGCCGGTGCAGGGCCACCATCTGGAAGTTGTCGTCGGCCTCGAACTCGGCAATGAACTCCCGAAAGAACTCCAGGTCCGGATCTCCTTTGGGAAAGAACTGCTCGAAGTCGAAGGTGAACTGGAGGCGCGGCAACTGGAGGGCGCTCACCACCGTGAGCAGCGCGAACAAGGCCAGTACGGAGAGCCGGAAGGATTGCGTCATGAGCGTCTTATTGTCGAATAACAAAACGACGCAATTCGAAGATGGTTCTGCGCTTTTTTCAGGCCGCGGTCAAATGCGGTCCGAAAACAAGAGGGGCGCCTGCCCAACGACAGACGCCCCTCCGAAAGGACCTACGAGGAGGGCAAGCCCCCTCGTGGAATTTCATTCGTTACTTGCTCACGGTAAAGCGCTTGGTAGCCGTTCCGCGATCGGTGACCAGTTGCATCAGGTAGGTGCCGCTTGCCAGGCTGCTCAGATCGTAGTTGAAGATCTGGCGCTGTACGTTCTGGTAGCGGTACTCATCCAGCTGCTTGCCGGCCATATCGAATACGCGAAGGACCGTATTCTCGGAAACTTCCTGCAGATCGAACTGAACTGTCAGGTTGCCCTGAGTGGGGTTCGGATACAGCTTGAACTCCTGCGTGAGTTCGGGCAGGTTGTTTACGGAAATAACCTCCGGGTCGCGATTGATGTGCAGGCGGATAGCCGGTACGGCGCCGCTGTTGAAGCCGGCTGTAGAGTAGGGCTCTTCTTCGATGTTGCCGGCAATACCCAGGGCTTCGCCGTAGCGACGCACACCGTCCTGTGCACTGGCCAGTACCATTGCACCGTAGTTGAACTGATCCGAGGTGCCCCAGAAGAGGCGCTGGTCGTCGCTGTCGCTGGCATTGAAGTGTTCCAGCATGAGGGCGTAGTACGTATTGGGTTCCAATGCAGCAAACTCGCCGGTGAGGAAGTCGCGCAGCGGAATGGTGATCAGCTCTTCGCCCTCGTCTCCCGTGATGGTGTAGAAGGTCTGAGCTACGATCTCGCGCTCGTCGGGATCGATGGCATCCGAGCCGGTGGCGGGATCCTGCGGATCTTCATCCACCCACTTGTAGAGGGTGAGGAAGATGGTGGGTTCGTCGAAGGCAGCGGCATCGGCTGCGTTGCCCAGTGCAAAGGACACCGAGGTAGCAAAGAGTTGGTTGCCGTTGGCATCCTGGGCATTGGTCACGTAATACACGTTTCCGAAGGCCATTTGACGCAGATCATCCGGCTGCCAGTTTCCGGCTGCCGACGTAATGGATCCGGTCACCCCGTTCTCCTTGGCAAAGGTCGTATCCGAGTAGGTGTAGGAGAAGGAACGCGAGTTGTTGGTGGGATCTTCGTCCACATTGTCCGAGCCGATGGTGTAGGTGGCCGTAAAGTCGCCGGCACCCGCATTGTGCGTGTACGTCTCCGGGAAGTTTACGTTCTCGACCAGGGTGTTGGGCTCCACCGTTCCGTAGGGATTGTCGCCGGTGTAGATCACGTTGCCCATATCGTCCTCAATGGCTACGTTCAACACGGTATTCGGCTGTGCGTCGGCCCCCACGTTCTCGATGTCGGCCAGGAAGTGCATAACGTCTTCTTGTCCGACCGGCGTAATGGCGTTGGGCGCGATGGCAAAGAAGTTGTTCACCCGCAGGTTGTTGGCCAGCTGCGCTACGATCTGAACGTCGTCGATGATCCAGTAGTAGTAGTTGGCATTGTACACAAACTCGATCTGCAGGCTATCCGAGCCGGCAGTACCGGGAATGGGCACCGTGAGAATGCTTTCCAGTGCACTGGTGTTCACCTCCGTGTTGTCGTTGATGGAAATGGCCACGGTGTCGGTCCAGGGGCCGGTAGCCGAGGTCCGGTAGGCGAGTTCGAACGTACTGTTGAACTGGCGCATTTCCTGGAAGAAACGCACGGCATAGCCGGCTACGCCATTGTTGGGATCCAGATCGATCCAGGGCGAACGCAGGGTTGCGATCTGAGGCGCGGGGCAAAGGCCGGTCGCTACGGAAGCACCACCACAGCCGTCGCCGATGCCGTCGGTGGGCGGAGCATCGCTGTCCCAGCGGTCGGATTCGAGGCGCATGGCGCCGTTACACTTGGAAGGCGAGAAAACGGTAGAACCGCCGCAACCGCCACCCGGGGCGTCGCCGAGCGGATCCCACTCCCAAAGGTTGAGGGTATCGGGCTGCATGGTGGCGTTCAGGCCCGGGCTGCACTGCAGGGTAGCTGTCGTCCAGCCGTTGAGGCCGCCGTTGAATTCGCTGGCCAGAGAGTCGGCCGCATTGGCCGGCCAAATGATCTGGCGAACGGGATACTCGCCCTGTCTCTTTTCGATATCCACCGTCACGGTCTCCCCATTGCCGATAGCCGAGCGGATCTGAGAGCCGCCGTCGGAAGTACGGATCATGAAAACGGGGATGGTCACATCAGGTGCCGTGCCGGACATTGTGAAAAGTACGTCATCTACGACGTTGATCAGCAACATGGCGATGGCGCCTTTCTCCTGTGCGTTGCGGGCTTTGTCCACAAACGCACAGCTGCCGCGGTCCACCAGGGCGATCTTGCCGCTGAGGTCTTCAGCAACCGAGTCGCACACTTCGAAATTGCCGTCGGTCGGGCTGGTGGCTATCGCAATTTCGCCGGATACGACGTCCGTAACCGGGTCGCAGAAATCAGGGCCGAAGGCACCGATCTGAACCGGGAAGGGGCCGCCGCCGGGAACCGTACCGCCGGTGATGACCACATCGTGGGTCTGGGCCGTAATGCCGCTCAGGCAAAACAGCATGGCACCCATGGCCAGTAGAGCTTTGGAAAAACGGGTAATACTTGTACTCATGCGTGTTGATTTTGATTACACAAGGTGTTTAGAATAAGAATACGTTTAAAAACGTGCAAGTCGCTTCTGGAAAAAAATACGTCTTTCCAGGAATCACGAAATTAAGAATTATTCTCGTTCTTGTGCGAAAGGCGCTACGATCTTGTGTTCTGCCTGACAAAAATGATTTTTCATTTCACACTCCGGCATGACGTTAAAGCCTTTCTTTCAAGCCCGATCCACGGAAGCCGGATGCGATGAAGCCGGCCGCGGATGCCTTGCCGGCCCGGTTTTTGCCGCGGCCGTGATCTTGCCGGCCCGCTTTGGCCATCCCCTGCTCAACGATTCCAAGAAGCTGTCGCCCCGGCAGCGCGAGCAGGTCCGGCACCTGCTCGAGAACCAGGCCACAGCCTGGGCCGTAGCTTCTCTAAGCCCCGCCGAGATCGACCACTACAATATTCTTCAGGCTTCCTTTCTGGCCATGCACCGGGCCCTGGATCAACTCGCTTCGCCTCCGGATGCGCTGCTCATCGACGGCAACCGCTTTCTGCCCTACCGAAATATTCCGCACCATTGCATGGTGAAAGGCGATGCCCGTTTCGCCGCTATCGCCGCGGCCTCCATTCTGGCCAAAACCCATCGGGATGCCTATATGCAGCGCCTCCACGAACAATATCCGCAGTACGGCTGGAACCGCAACAAAGGCTATCCCACCCAGGCCCATCGCGAAGCGATCCGGCGCCACGGCCCGACCCCCCACCACCGCCGGAGTTTCCGCCTGTACCCCGAAGCCGAACAAGGCAGGTTGTTTGATTGAAAACGTGCCTGATGTCGCGTAAAGCCAGGGCTAAACCGGCTTGTGCCTCTGCCTGCTGTATGCGAAGAGGGCCCACATGGCCGGACCGGGGCCGGAAAATGCCCCTCGCTCGGATCTTGGGTTCTTTAACCCCCGATCAGGAAGGGGTTGCTCTGCCGCTCCTGCCCCAGGGTGGTATCGGGGCCGTGGCCGGGATGGACGACCACATCATCGCCCAGTGGAAGCAGCTTCTCGCGTATGCTGCGCAGCAGAGTTGCCATGTCGCCGCCCAGCAGGTCGGTGCGGCCGATGCTACCCTGGAAGAGCACGTCGCCGGCGATGAGAAAGCGGTCGGATTCGCAATAAAAGGAAAGGCTGGCCGGCGAATGGCCGGGAGTGAGCAGCACCTTCAGGACGGTGTCGCCAAAACGAAGCTCGTCCCCTTCGTCCAGGAAGCGGCCCGGGCGGATCTGTTTCTCCTGGAAGGGAAGGCCGAAGAATTGGGCGGATACCGGTGCCGCTTCCAGCACGGGCAGCTCGCCGCGGTGGATCTCGAGTTCGAGCCCATAGCGCTCGGCGACAAACGCATTGCCGAAAATGTGATCTATATGGCAGTGGGTGTTGATCAGCCGAACGGGCCGAAGCTCATGCCTGGAAATGTAGGCAGCGAGTTCTTCTTTTTCCGCCTCGGAAGCGCAACCCGGATCAAAAAGGGCGCACTGTTTGGTCTGGTCGATGACCAAATAGGTATTTTCCTGAAAGGGGTTGAAGGTAAAGCGGACAACACGAGCCATGAAAATTCCGTTTTGCCAGGGCAAGGTCCCAAAAAAAGACCTATTTTTCTAAAGACATCCGACAAGCCCGCTCTAAAGAACGCCAAACGGTCAAACCATGAAGGGAACACAAGTGTCTTGTTGTTGATGCGGCTTGTGCTTGCGTCTCTCCAAAACGCCGATTGTTGACATTACCAACGCACTTACATGGGCAGTTTTCGCTTTACCTCTTTGCTTTTTGGGCCGGTCCTGATGCTGATCGCCCTGCTGAGCTCCAGCCGGGCCTGGTCGCAGGGCACCCAGGTTCGCTTTGGAAAGAACCGGGTACAATACCACCAGGACTTTGCCGACTGGTCGCAGTACGAAAGTGACAACTTCATCACCTACTGGTATGGCGAGGGGCGCAACATCGGCCAGGCTGCCGTACAGATCGCGGAGTACGATTTCCGGGAGATCCAAAACCTGCTCGAACACCGGCTCAACGATAAGATCGAGATCATTGTATACACCGACCTGACCGACCTGAAGCAGAGCAACATCGGCGTGGAGGAGGCCTTTATCAACACGGGCGGTCAGACGAAGATCGTGGGGAGTAAAATGTTCATTTACTTCAACGGCGATCACAATCATCTGCGCCGGCAGATCCGCGAGGGTATTGCCTCGGTTTTCATGGAGTCCATGCTTTTCGGCTCCAACCTGCAGGAGATCGTGCAGAATGCCGTGATGATGAACCTGCCCGAATGGTTCAAACAGGGCCTGGTCGCCTATGTGGGCGAGCCCTGGAATACTCAGCTGGACGAAAGCCTGCGCGAGCGGATCACGCACGAGGACTTTCAGGGTTTCGACCGCTTCGCCGAGGAGAACCCCAAGCTGGCCGGGCATTCCATGTGGTACTTCATCAGTGAAAACTTTGGTCCTTCCACCGTTTCCAACCTACTCTACCTCACCCGCATCAACCGCAGCATCGAAAGCGGCTTTCTATACGTATTGGGCAGCCCCTATGAAATGGTGACCGAGAACTGGAAATACTATTTCCTGCAGCGCTACCAGACCGAGGCCAGCGAACGCACCTATCCACAGCGCGGGAAGGTAGAATTCAAAAACAAACGCCAGCTGCCGGTAACCCAGGCCAAAATAAGCCCCGACGGGCGGAAGCTCCTCTACGTCACCAACGAGATCGGCAAGTACAAGGTGTACCTGCAGGACCTCACGACCGGCGAGCGCAAACGCATTTTCAAACGAGGGTTTCGAAATGCCTTCCAGGCGACCGACTACAGCTATCCCCTGCTGGCCTGGAACCCCAACAATCAGGAAATCGCCATCCTTTATGAACGGCGCGACCTGCCCCGCTTGCTTCGCATCGACCTGGCCAACGGCAAAAAGGTGACCGAAGAACTGGCCACCCGCTTCCAGCGCATTTACTCCATGGATTACGCATCGCCCAACAGCCTGATCTTTTCCGGCGCCATACGCGGGTTTTCGGACCTCTACATGTATTTCATCAATACGCGCCAAAGCCAGCGGCTGACCAACGACATCTGGGATGACCTGGATGCCCGCTTTATCCGGCTGGGCAACCGGCGGGGGATCGCCTTTTCCTCCAACCGGCCCGACAGCCTGCTGCAGACCGTCAAACTCGACTCGCTGCTACCCATCAACTCCTTCGATCTTTTCTTTCTGGACATGACGGGTACGGAGCGCGAACTGGTTCGCGTCACCAATACCCCCCTGGCCAACGAGCGCGCCCCCATAGCTATAGATACCAGCTATTTCGGCTACCTCAGCGACCGAAGCGGCATTTACAACCGGGAGGTGGCCCGGCTGGAGGAATACATCCATCACTACGAAAAGGTCGTGACCCTCATCGACGGCGACAACATACGCATGCATGTGGATTCCACGCTGGAAGGCCTGGATAGCACCCTCATCGACACCATTGTGCTGGAGCCGGTGATCAAGACCCGGGCGGTGAAGCACAACAACACCAACCGCTCCCGCAGCATTATGCAGCAGGATGCCTCGCCGCGAACCGATAAGGTCGTGGAAGTATATACGGCCAACGGCGAGCCGGAGATCTTCGTACTTCCTCTGGAGCCCGAACGATCGGTGGATGCCCCTCCTACCGACTACCTGGAGAACTACCTTCGCATTGCCGACCAGAAGGATTCGGAGGGTTTTCAGAAAACGCCTTTCGACAACATTCTCCGGGAGCAGAAACAGATCCCGCGGCCCGAAAAAGACGAGCCGAAAATGCCGCCGATTTCCAAGCCCGAGCCGGATACGGGTAAGATCGACATCGACAACTACCTCTTCCAAAGTGAATTCGACGACGAAGAAGAAGCCCCGCAGGTAGCTCCCCCGCAAGAAACGGAGCCGGCGGACACCTTGCCGCCCCAGGTCAGCCTGCTGGACGATTCTCAATCGGGGGGGGCACCCAAGCAGCCGCAGCAGGACATTTATCGCTTCCGGCCGGGCAAGATCATTCCTTACCGCTTAAAGTTCCGCACGGATTTTGTTACGCTGCAGCTGGACAACAGCCTCTTATTTGAAGGGCTCAACACCTTTGCAGCTTCGCCCGATGAGTTCGGTTATCCGCCGCCCGGGATTTTCCTGAAAGGCAATTGGAAAGACCTGTTTGAAGACTATGAATTCGAAGGCGGGGTGCGGGTACCGACCACCTTCGACGGTTCGGAATACTATCTTCTTTTCCGGGACAAGAAAAAGCGCATCGACAAGGAATACGCCTTCTACCGCCGCAGCCAGCGGATTCCGGGGCAGGTGCCCGTGCAGAACGTTCCGCAGCGCGCCAAAAACCGGATCCTGCTGGGGCAGGTGGAACTGCGCTACCCCCTGGACATTTTCCGCAGCTTCCGCGCGCGCTTCACCTTGCGCGACGACCGCATTACCCAGCAGGCATCCGAGCGAAACTCCCTGCAGACCCCCACCCAGGATCAACAGCGGGTGGGCCTGCGGCTGGAGTACGTTTTCGACAACACCATGGAGGTGAGCCTGAACATTCTCAACGGCACCCGCTACAAGGTCTTTGCCGAGGTGTACAAACGCTTTGACATCGAACTGTTCGACGGTTTCAAGTTCGACTTCGGGGAAGGATTCATGACTGTGGTCGGTTTCGATGCGCGCCACTACCAACGCTTGTTCAAGCACTCCGTGATCGCCCTTCGGGTTGCCGGTGCCACCAGCTTCGGCCGGGAGCGCATCATCTATTACCTCGGCGGGGTGGACAACTGGCTCTTTCCCTCCTTCAGTGAAGACATCCCCACGCCCTCGCCCACCAATGCGACCTATGCCTTCCAGGCGCTGGCCGCCCCCCTGCGGGGTTTCCCCTTCAACATACGCAACGGCAGCACCTACGCGCTGGCCAATGCCGAACTGCGGATCCCCGTGTTCCGGTACCTGTTCAAGCGGACAAAGTCGTCCTTCCTGCGCAACTTCCAGGTGGTGGGCTTTTTCGACCTGGGCACGGCCTGGGAAGGTCGTTCGCCATTCAGCGAGGACAACCCGCTGAACATCAACGACGAAGGGCAGAATCTGATCAACGTGCGGGTGAAGTTCTTCCGCGACCCCCTGGTGGCGGGCTACGGAATGGGAGCGCGAGCTAAGATCTTCGGCTACTTTTTGCGCTTCGACTACGCCTGGGGCATCGAAACCCGGCAGATCCAGGATCCTCGCTTTTACTTTTCGCTGGGAACGGATTTCTAGCCCGAAAAACCCATGGAATATTTGTCCTTCTTCGGGCTAGATCAACTCTTCCTCACCGGCTTTCATCCGCTCGGCATTTTCCGCCATTTGCAGGGCCTCGAGTATGGGCTGTAGCTCGCCGCCGACAACCTGTTGCAGATTGAAGTTCTTCTGATCCCCTTCCAGACGGTGATCCGTGACCCGGTTTTGGGGAAAGTTGTAGGTCCGGATCTTATCCGAGCGGTCGCCCGAGCCCACCAGGGATTTTCGCTGGGCTGCCATCTTGGATTCGTGCTCAGCCCGTTGGGTCTCGTAGATCTTCTGATAGAGTCGCTGCAGAGCAATTTCCCGGTTCTTGATCTGAGACCGACCGTCGGTACTCTCGGCCACAATGCCGGTGGGAAGGTGGGTGAATCGCACCCCCGATTCGGTCTTGTTGACGTGCTGCCCGCCGGCACCGCTCGAGCGGAAGGTATCGACCTTTAAATCGGCCTTGTTGATGTCCACATCTTCCATTTCCAGCTTGGGAATGACCGCCACGGTAGCAGCCGAAGTATGTACTCGCCCCTGGGATTCGGTTTTGGGCACCCGCTGCACCCGGTGAGCTCCGGATTCGAACTTGAGCTGCCCGTAGACGTCCTCGCCGGATACTTCCAGGATGATCCGGTTGTAGCCCCCCACCGTGCCCTCGTTCTCATCGATGACTTCCACCTTCCACCCTTTTTCCTCGAAGAACTTGGTGTACATCCGGTACAGATCTCCGGCGAACAGGCTAGCTTCGTCGCCGCCGGTTCCCGAACGGATCTCGACCAGCACGTCGCGGGCATCTTGTGGGTCCTTGGGGATGAGCAGGAGCTTAATGCGCTCTTCCAGTTCGCGCTGACGAGGCTCCAGCTCGGCAATTTCCTGCTGGGCCATCTCGCGCATCTCCGCATCTTTGAGCATTTCGCGGGCCGTCTCCAGGTTGCCCAGAAGTTCGGCATACTCCTCGTAGGCCTCCACCACTTCCTTCAGGTCTTTGTACTCCTTGCTCAGCTTGCGATAGCGCCCCATATCCTCCATGAGCTTGGGATCTGCCAGCTTCTCCTCCAGGTCCTGATAGTGGTTCTTTATCGCTTCTAGTTTCTCGATCATGGTGGTGTCCTTCAGATGCGCGCAGCGCAAAGATCAAAGTTACAAATTCCCGTTCGTTGGCTGTATTGGCCTTCAGTCCCTAATTTTGCCTTATGAACAGCCCCTACCTGCTGTTGTTGGAAGGCTCCGGTGCGCACTGCTCAGTGGCGGTCAGCAAGGGAGACGAGGTGATGAACCTAAGGGAAACGAAAAAGCCCTTCTCCCATTCGGAGGTCATCACCCTGCTTATTGGCGACGCCCTGCGCGATGCGGGGCTCTCCTTGCCCGATCTTTCAGCCGTGGTGATCAGTGCCGGCCCCGGATCATACACCTCCCTGCGCGTAACGACGTCCACGGCCAAAGGCATCTGCTACGCTTTGGCCAAGCCCCTGGTTACTCTTCCCAGCCTGTTGACGCTGGCCGACGGCATGCGGCGGCAGGCTCTGCCCGATGCTGCCAACTGCCTGTTGGCTCCGATGATCGACGCCCGGCGAAAAGATGTCTATCTGGCCTGGTATACCCCCGACCTGGAGGTGATCCGGAAGGAGGAACTCGTGACCCTGGACCCGGCCGTGCTCGAATTCGCCATCGGGAAAACGGTCCTGGTCGGAGGATCCGGGGAAGAAAAAGCGCTGGAGCTACTAGGGGCCGGGGCCGTCCGGCCAACCGGAGTTCGAGCTTCGGCTACTCATCTGGCTTCGCTGGGCTACAGGTACTTTCAGCAGGATTTGTTCGCCGATCTGGCTTCTTTTGCTCCGCGCTACATCACCGCGCCCAACATCACCCGGCCTCGCAAAAAGCTATAGTCCGGCAGGAGCACCTCAGGCGTAGACCGAAGTCTGGATCACCTCTTCGTAGTAGGCCTCGTATTCGGGCAGGATGTTGTCGATGTCAAACCGGCGCGCCTGGGCCAGAGCATTGGCGCGAAAGGTCTGCAATTTATCTTCGTGGCTCAGAATATCAACGGCAAAGCGCGCCATGGCATCCGTATCGCCGACTGTGGCCAGATAGCCCGTTTGGCCGTGTATGTTCACCTCGGGCAGGCCGCCCACATCCGTAGATATGACCGGCACTTCGCAGGCCATGGCTTCCAGGGCCGCAAGGCCGAAGCTCTCGCTTTCGGACGGCATCAGGAACAGATCGGACACGGCCAGAAGTTCCTCTATGGCGTCTTGCTTACCCAGGAAACGGATCTCCTCGCACAACCCCAGCTGGCGACACAGGCGTTCGAGGTTGTGCCGTTCCGGCCCGTCTCCGATGAGCAGGAGCTTGGAGGGCAGTTGCTCATGCACTTTGTTGAACACGTAGATCACATCTTCGACTCGCTTAACCTTGCGGAAATTCGAAGTATGGGTCAGTATGCGCTCTCCGTTGGGCGCAATGGCCTTTTTGAAGTGGTCTTTATTGGATTTTCGAAAGCGCTGAAAGTCGATGAAGTTGTGGATGACCCGGATGTCTTTTTCGATCTTGAAATAATCGTAGGTCTGCTGTTTCAGGCTTTCAGACACCGCCGTCACGCCATCCGATTTATTGATCGAAAAGGCCACGACAGGCCGAAAGGCATCGTTATTTCCCACCAGGGTAATGTCAGTGCCGTGCAGGGTGGTGATCGTTGGCACATACCGGCCTTCGGTGAGCAGTATCTTTTTGGCCATATAAGCCACCGCAGCGTGTGGGATGGCGTAATGTACATGCAGTAGTTCCAGGTCCTCGAACTTGACCACATCCACCAGCTTGCTGGCCAAAGCAGTGTCGTAGGGCGGAAAGTCGAAGAGGGGATAGTCCTCTCCACTCACTTCGTGATAGGTTACGTTCTCCTGGAACGTGGTTAGCCGCGCCGGTCGCTTGTAGGTGATGAAGTGGACCTCGTGGCCTCGCTTGGCGAGCCCCAGGCCCAATTCCGTTGCCACTACACCGCTACCCCCGTAGGTAGGATAACAAACGATGCCAATCTTCATAGGCTGAGGGAATTGTGCAAATACTTACTTGGATACAATCCCTTACCTAAATGGTTCAATGTGCAGAACGGTAAAGATCGATTATCTCAAGATCAAACGGAGACTCTGCACGTCCCGGCCGGCCTGCAGCCGAACGATGTACAGACCGGAAGGCAAATGCTCCAGCTGAAGGGTCTGATCGAGGCGATCCTCAAACCCGCGCCGAACCGGCAGCACGACTTGCCCCATGCTGTTAAAGATCCGAAGTTCCCAGTCCCGGAACTCGGGCAGGTTGGCCTGCAGGCGAACGGTACCCGAGGTGGGGTTGGGCGCTGCCCGCAGTTGAAAGTCGGCCGCGAGTGGCGCAAAAATCCCCGTGGCCAGATCCACGAAAATGCTCAGTGTCTGGGTGCAACCCGTGGCATCGGTAATGGTCACGACGTAATCGCCGGAAAACAAGCTGTCGATCACAGCCGTGGTGTCGCCCGTATTCCAGAAGTATTCATAGGCCGGCAATCCCAACTGGGGGGTGATGCTGATGGCGCCGTCGTTGATGCCCACGCCACTGGTAGGCGTAATGTCGACGACGGGTTGAAAATCATTGGTACAGCGCAGCAGGTTGAGGTTGTCGATATCGGCAAAAAAGTCGCCCTGGCTGCGGACGCCCCGAAAGCGGATGCGAATGGCTTCGCCGGCATAGGGCGCCAGGCCAACGCCCAACTGGGCAAAATCGGTCGTAGAGGTGTGGGTGTCGGCAGTAATATCCAGGACGGGGGTAAAGGTTTCGCCACAGTCGGTAGAGATCTCGAGCAGAAGGCTGTCGCCCGGGCTGAGTTGAGCCGGCTGGTCTCCGTTCGGAGCGGCGACCAGGCGGTAGTCGAACACCAGGGAATCGCCGGGCGCAATAAAACCCAGTTGCGGACTGAGGGCTTCAAAAGCGGGCATGTCGTCGAACAGGCGCGCAAAAAGCACCCGGCTTCCGGAGTTGTGGTCTTGCCCGACCTCTACGCCCGGCCCCAGATCCCAACCGCCGCCATTGAACGCCTCAAAGTCTTCCCGCAGCGGCAGGTCGAAACGAGTGTAGAACAGGTAGGTGAGCGTATCGTTGGCCCGAACGCTGTCGGCCTCGGCATCGGTCCAGACGCGAAGCACATTCTCGCCCAATTCCATGGTGTTGACCTGTACGTCGAATTCGAAGATCTCGATACTGTCTTTGCCCACAACGCCGGTGAATACCCCGTCGGTAGGCATGTTCACGGCTCCGAGCTCGCCGTTCAGCGAGAAATTCACAGGTATAAGCGACTGGGGCGCGCCCCCGAAGTTGCGAATGCCGATGCGAATGGTATCCATTTCCTCGTTGTTGCAGTTGACAGGTGGGCTCAGGATGGACACCACGCCCAAATCGGTCGTGTAGAGGGTGGAAAAGGAAAAGGGGCCCCGCGCAGCTGTGGTATCGCCAGTACCGCAGACCGTACGCAGGTAGAAATCGTAGGAGCGGTTTTGCGTGAGGCCATCCAGACGAACATTGTTATTCATGGCTTCGCGGAGCTGGCCATTGCCGGGGCTGAAGCCGCTCAGCCCTATTTCGAGGAGGTAGAACGCGGCACTGTCGAGCGGAGGCCAGGCCACGTCCGCGAATACGTCTCGCACCTCTTCGATGCGCACGGAAGCTGAAGGCAGGTTGGGACAATCCGGACAGGCGACCACAGTACTGAAACGCTCCCCGTCGGCAGGGCCCTCGAAGGCGACGAGCTGGGCATCGTCGGCATCCAACAGGCGCACGCCCACCTCCTCGGACCCACTGCTCCCGGCGCGAAAGACCAGCTCCAGCAGATCTCCTCCCACTACCGGTAGCGGGACAAAGCGCTGCGCGCCTTCCTCCAGGCTGAAAACGCTGGTGTCGCCCTCCAGAATAACCGCCAGGGTGTTATCTCCCCAGCCGTCTTCGGAGGTGTCTTCCAGAAAAAGGCCGTAATAGCAAGACGAATTTTGCGCCTGAGCAAACGAAAAGAACGAACCCGCGAAAACCAAGGGTAAAAGCCACTTCATACTGCCTTCGATTATTTTTGTTCTCGTAAAGTCGCCGGGCTGGGATGCTCGGCCGCGCAGGGGAGACCGAGTCCGCTCCGCCTGGCCTGAAGGTATTGATTTTTTGCGTATCCGCCGCCTCGAATTCGGGGGCTGTCGGACGGCGGGCACATCGCGCTCGCCAAGGCGCACTTCACGCCTAAACCTTTTGCCGGAAAGGCTGTTAACTGAACGGGTTTGACAACAGGTTTTCTAACCTAATTAAGCAGTAAAGAGGTGGCCGTTTATTCTATAAGTGACCTCGAAAAGCTCTCGGGCATAAAGGCACACACGATACGTGCGTGGGAGCAGCGCTATGACATCATACAGCCGCATCGAACCAAAACGAACATTCGCTATTACAAGGACGAGGACCTCAAACTCCTCCTCAATATTGCTCTTCTGAACAAGAACGGCATCCGGATCTCCCGTATCGCCAAAATGAGTCCGGAAGAAATGGCCGAAAAGGTAGCCGCCATCTCCGAGATCAACTTTGAATACGGTACTCAATTGGATGCCCTCACGCTCTCCATGATCGAAATGGACGAGTACAAGTTCGATCGCATCCTCTCCACCAATATCGAACAGCTGGGTTTTGAGCGCACCATGCTGGAAGTGGTCTATCCCTTCCTGGAAAAGCTAAGCCTGTTGTGGCTCACCGGAAGCATTAACCCCGTTCAGGAAAACTTCATGAGTTACCTGATCCGTCAGAAGGTTATCGTTGCAATCGACAATGAGCCCCTGCCTGCCGAGCAGCCTCAACCGCCCTCTTTTCTGCTCTACCTCCCCGAAGGCGAACGCCAGGAGCTGAGCGTCCTCTTCATGTATTATTTGTTGAAGGTGCGGAAATACCGGGTGCTCTACATCGGGCAGGACGTGACTCCGGCCGACATCCGGGATGCCTATATGATCCACCAGCCGGATTACCTTTTTACCATGATCACCGAATCTTTCGGCAATCAATCCGTGCAGGCCTATATTGATCAGCTGGCCACGGCCTTTCCCAAAATGCGGTTGCTCTTTTCCGGGTACCAGGTTGTAGCTCAGAACGTAGAACCGCCGGAAAATGTCATCATACTGAAAAGCCTGAATCAAACGTTAGCCTTTCTCAACGACCTGGAAAACCCATCCTCGGGCAACCAGGCTGAACACGCTTAATCAACCTTTGATAAAACTGTTTCAAACAATGAAGACCAAAGCACTTTTTTTCAGCGCGCTGATGGGGCTTACCCTGGTGAGCTGCGGCGAGGCCCCGCAAGGTGAAAAAGCCGAAGCCAAAGAAGCTGTGGAAACCAGCATGGAGGAGAATTCCGAAGCCATAGCCTACCGGGTGGATACCGAAGGCAGCACCATCCAATGGGAAGGGTCCAAGTTGGTGGGCGACCGCCACGTGGGCACCATTGCCCTGCAGGAGGGCGAACTTAAGGTAAAAGACGGCCAATTGGTCGGCGGCAAATTCACGCTGGACATGAATTCCATCAACGATCAGGATCTGGAGGGCGCCAAGAAGAAAAAACTGGAAACCCATCTGAAGAGCGGGGATTTCTTTGAAGTGGAAAAATTCCCCACCGGCACCTTCGAGATCGTAGCCGTCGATGCGGTGGGCGACAATCCCGATGCTACGCATGAAATCACCGGCAACCTCACGCTCAAGGGCATTACCAAGAGCATTACCATCCCTGCCCAGGTGACCTTCAACGAACGCGGCATCGCCGCTACCACCCCCCAGTTCACCATCGACCGCACCCAGTGGGATGTGATATTCAACGCGGGCGCACTGGGTACCGCCAAGGACAAGATCATTCGCGACGAAGTAGGCCTGAAGATCGACCTCATGGCCGTTCAACCGGAAGCTGTACAATAGGAACCGAACCGGTATCTGCTTCCGCGCGCTGTGCCCGCTGTTGCCGGGCACAGCGCTTTTTTTATTTATATTATCGATTATCTTGGAAGGTCTTTTTGCGCAAACGCCCTCCGCCCCAAAAGCCTGCTTATGTCCAAACACCTATGATCCCTGATGCCCCTTTCGGCTTCAGGTACCCCTCTTGATTA
>CAZQSF010000072.1:0-20026 GCA_964595955.1 uncultured Saprospiraceae bacterium | reverse complement strand
TTAGGCGACCTGTGCAGCCTGTTCCTTGCGTCGACGGCGCTTTTCAGCATGGGCAAGAGCCGCTTCGCGCACCCAGGTTCCCTCATCGTAAGCCCGGCGGCGGGCATCCAGCCGTTCGCGGTTGCAGGGGCCATTCCCCTTTACCACATTCCAGAACTCACTCCAGTCGATAGGGCCGAAATCGTAATGCCCACGCTCTTCGTTCCACTTCAACTCGGGATCGGGAACCGCGAGCCCCAGAAACTCCGCTTGCGGAACCGTGACATCCACGAAGCGCTGGCGCAACTCGTCATTGGTGAAGCGCTTGATCTTCCAAGCCATACTCTGGGCCGTGTGCTTGGAGTCCGCATCGCTGGGACCAAACATCATGAGTGACGGCCACCACCAACGATTGAGCGCATCCTGTGCCATCCGCTTTTGTACCTCGGTGCCGCGGCAAAGGGTGAGCATGATCTCATACCCCTGCCGCTGGTGAAAGCTTTCTTCCTTGCAGACGCGCACCATGGCGCGGGCGTAAGGCCCATAGCTGCACCGGCAGAGCGGCACCTGGTTCATGATGGCCGCACCGTCCACCAGCCAGCCGATGGCGCCGATATCGGCCCAGGTCAGGGTGGGATAATTGAAGATGGAACTGTATTTCGCTTTGCCTTCGTGAAGCTCGTCCAGCAAGTCGTCGCGCTCTACCCCCAGGGTTTCGGCAGCGGCATACAGATACAGGCCGTGGCCGGCCTCATCCTGCACTTTGGCCAGCAAGGCCAGCTTGCGGCGCAGGGAGGGCGCCCGGGTAATCCAATTGCCTTCCGGCAGCATGCCCACGATCTCGGAATGGGCGTGTTGGCTGATCTGCCGAACCAGCGTTTTGCGGTAGGCCTCGGGCATCCAGTCTTTGGGCTCAATGCGCTCTTCGGCATCGATGCGGTCTTGAAATTGCGTTTTGAGAGCTATGGAAGAAGACATAATGAATTGTGGGTTTTCTATACAAATGTAAGGAAAAAAACGAACATTTGTTCGTGCTGAATTTCGCCTTCAGCCTCCACGCAGAAATCCCCTGTCTGAATTTTTACCCGGGGCTTACGCGAAATGATTCTCATCATTTTTCCGGTGGTTGCAATTTGGTATATTGTCCAACGTTATTGCTTCTCACAAAAGTTTTTTTGCTTTCCTGCGCAAGAGCCTGCCCACCTTTTTTCGGCACCTTTTGCTCACTGAGTTAACCTTCATCACAATTACATGGCTATTTTACTGTTCTTCGTTGCCCATTGGTACTTATCTCTTTTCTGCCAGACCTTTTTTCACCATCGCTACGCTGCGCACGGCATGTTCAGCATGTCTAAGGGTTGGGAGAAATTCTGGCATGTCTTTTCCTGGATCAGCCAGGGCTCTTCCTACCTGAGCCCCTACGCCTATGGGGTCATGCATCGCATGCACCACGCTTATGCCGATACCGAAAAGGATCCGCATTCGCCTCAGTTCGACCCCGATTTCTTCTCCATGATGCTGCGCACCCGCAAGGTGTACAACGGCATCTTTGACGAGGACTTCCCGATTGAGGAGCGTTTTACCAAGAACGTACCCAACTGGAGGGCCTTCGACCTTTTTGCCTCCTTCAACGGCGTCCGGTTTCTGTGGGTCCTGGCATACGTTGGTTTTTACCTGGCCTTTGCCACTTCCTGGTGGCTGTTTCTGCTCATTCCCATCCACATCGCCATGGGCCCGGTGCACGGGGTCATCATCAACTGGTTTGCCCACAAGTATGGCTACACCAACTTCAAAGTTGCCGATACCTCCAAGAACCTCTGGCCCTGGGATCTGCTCATGCTGGGCGAAGGCCTGCACAACAACCACCACAAGAACGGCAACCGCCCC
This sequence comes from uncultured Saprospiraceae bacterium, assembly GCA_964595955.1. Lineage (GTDB taxonomy): Bacteria > Bacteroidota > Bacteroidia > Chitinophagales > Saprospiraceae > JAJDFU01. The sequence continues at coordinate 18,160 of CAZQSF010000072.1, read as the reverse complement.
AATTTCGGCTGGAAAAAGTGGGAATTCGACCCGGTCTATCCCATCATCCGGCTGTTCAATACCATGGGCATCATTCAGCTGAAAAAGCCTGCAACCGTGGTAGAAGTGAAGGGAAAGATCCCGGTTGAAGCCTGACCCGGCGGGTTTAGGTTCCTCAGGCAATTATGCTGCGGAAGACCGAGGGCGGCTTTTCGCGCATGTGCTGCACTGCTTTCAGGGCTTTCACCCGCCCGTGCTGAATGCGCAGCTCGGTGGCGCCCTTGCCGGCGGTGAGCGAATCGCCCAGTATGCCTGAATCGGGTTGAATGAGTACGGATCGGAAGGGTTTTAAGACGTGCCCTCTTTTGCCGGTGCGGAAATCGAAGTCTCGAAGCGGGAAGGAAAGGTCGGCTTCCCGCATTTGAAGGAGCAGGTCATTGATGCGCAGGAATTCCCGCAAATCGTTCTCAAAAATCTCATCCATGGCAATTTCCACCAGCGCGCGCATGGCGATCTCAGCTGCATTGGATTTCGACATCCGCTTGTGCCCCAGATGGCCGTTGCTGCAATTCACGATAAAGATCGTGTAATCCGCCTCGGGATCTTCCTGCCGGTGGATGGCACCGATCAGTTCCCCCAGAGGCGACAAATTCTTGAGCCCGCCGTCCACATTCTGAAAGGAAGTATATCCTTCCACCTGCACGTAGGGCTCGGGTTCCCAGATGAGCGGCATGGTCGTTGAGGCCAAAACCCCGTGGACAAAAGCATCGTCCGAAATGAAGTCGTGATGCGGAACGCCATAGTAATTGCCCGAATCCAGCGATACGAAGCCGCAGTAAAAGGTACCGTGCCGGATGGCTTCGCGCTCCAAATGCTTTTCCAGCAGCTGGCGCAGGGGGCTGTTGTCGGCAACGGCCCGGAAATTCCGAATGCCTTCGCGAAGGGCCTCAGTGAGTTCGCGCCGCTTTTTGGGACTGAACAGCACCCCCAGGATGCGGCCGAAGTTGAGGTCGATGCCCGGCAAAAAGCGCTCGAGCACCACCTTCAGGTCAAAGTCCAATTTGAGTTCACCGGTTCGGTCCCGGGTATCGATAAAATCTGAGGTGTAGATCACTTCCACCCCTCGCTCGGCCACTTCGTTCCAGATATTCTGGAGAACGTCCAGCTTTTGCATGGCCACCATGGCGCCGTTGAGCGCCCCGGCGGACACACCGGCGATCAGATCGAATTGCATATCGCCGTCTTGGCCGGTGAGCGTTTTCCAGTTTTCCTGAAGCACCTGCAAGGCCCCGGCCTGGAAAGCCCCCCGGAAGCCGCCGCCGCTGAGCACCAGCGCATACTTTTTGGATTCGGGCATGATTCGTTGGCGTTTTTCATCAAGATACGAAATGCAAGCCCGGCCCGCTGCAAGAGGGCTTAAGTAAGCCCTTCCAGAGCGGCCAGCAATTTGTCTTTCACTTCGGTCCCGAAGTCTTTCAGCTTTTCATTGCCGATCATACCGATCATCAGTTCCGGATTGATCATGCCCACTTCGGTGCCGGCCTCGCCCCGGTCGATGAGGTAGACGTTGCAGGGCAGCAGGGCGCCGAGGTGCTCCTCCTGACTAACCGCCTGGTAAGCGTAGTGGGGATTGCAGGCGCCCAAAATCTTGTAGGGATTGAACGCCACGTCCAGTTTTTTCCGGAACGTGGCCGCCATGTCGATTTCCGTGATCACGCCGAAACCGGCTTTGGCCAGTGCTTCTCGCACCAGCGGCTCGGCTGCCTCCACCGAAACGGGCAGCTTTACAGAAAGATAGTACGTCATCGTCCAGTGAATATTTGACCTCAAAATGATGCGTTTCGCCGGCATTCGGGCTAACAAACGGCAGATTCTGAAATGACAAAAATCCTTGTTTTGAAAGCCGGAAAGGCTTCAACTTGTCAGCGACAAAAACGACCTGCCCCATGAAAAAGCAAAACAAATTTTGCCAGAGTTGCGGTATGCCCATGGACCAGGATCCGGAAGGAGGAGGTACCCATCAAGACGGCACCGTAAGCATCCTTTATTGCAGCTACTGTTTTCAAGACGGTATTTTGCGGACGATTTTCACACGCCCCGGGAAATGAGCCACTTTGTGCGTCAGAAACTAAAAGATATGGGCGTGGGGCCCCTTCGCCGGTGGTTCTACACACTCCAGATCCCCAGGCTGGAACGCTGGCGGAGGGCCTGAAAAAAAGCGAGCGCCTTACTTTTTTATACGGTTTTCAGGATAAAATGACCTTTTTATCAAGACCTATTTTATCCTGAAAACCGTGAATACCGCTTCAAGTATGAATCCCGCTTTCAAAATAGGTTCAGTTTCTGCATCCAACCTATTTTTAAAGCGGGACAGGTCATTTCATACGTGAAACGGTATTATTCCGTATATTTGCAATCGACAAAGCGAAAAACTCGCAAGAGGGAACCCCGGTTCCCTCTTTTTTATGCTCTGAAGTGATGTCAGAAACCGAAGTACGCATTCAGGAATTGTTGCATCGCAAGTTTGAAGAGCCCGACTTTTCAGACTGTTTTTTGGTGGAGACCCGGCTGTCACCGGCCAACAAGTTGGAGGTTTTCATCGACAGCGACACGGGCGTGACCTTCCGGCAATGCCAGCAGGTCAGCCGCTTTCTGGAAGCCTATCTGGACGAAGAGGGCTGGCTGGGCGAGCGCTACGTACTGGAGGTCAGTTCGCCGGGCGTCGACCGGCCGCTGGCGCTGGCGCGGCAGTATCCGCGCAACCTGGGTCGAAAGCTCGAGGTCAAAACACAGGATGGCCAAAAGCAAACCGGGGTCCTCACGGAAGTAAAGGAAGACGGCATCGAACTGGAGCTGACCGAAAAGATCAAAGAAGGCAAAAAAACAAGGCGCGTCAAGCGGTCGCACTTCATCCCGTTTGAGGCGATCGAAAAAGCGCTGGTAAAAATTCAATTTTAAAAACCAAGCTATGAACCTGGTTGATACCTTTTCCGAATTCAAAACCGGAAAGAACATAGATCGCCCCACCATGGTGCGTGTGCTGGAGGATGTGTTCCGCACCCTCATCCGCAAGAAGTACGGTTCGGATGAAAATTTCGAGGTGATCGTCAATACCACCAAGGGCGACCTGGAACTATGGCGGGTGCGGGAAATCGTACCCGACGGAGAGGTTACCGACGAGGGCAGCGAGATCTCCATTTCCGAAGCCCTTTCCATCGACGAAGATTACGAAGTGGGCGAAGAGTGCTACGAGCAGCTTTTTCTGGAAGATTTCGGCCGCCGGGCCATTATGGCGGCCCGCCAGACCCTCATTTCGCGGATCATGGAGCTCGAAAAAGACGAGATCTACCGCCGCTACAGCGAGCGCGTAGGTGAGATTGTGCTGGGTGAGGTGAATCAGGTGCTCAAGCGCGAGATCCTCATTCTGGACGACGCCACCGGCAACGAGCTCGTATTGCCCAAGATGGAAATGATCCGGGGCGACTTCTTCCGCAAGGGCGATATGGTAAAAGGCGTGATCCGGAGTGTGGATATGAAGAACAACAACCCCGTGGTCATCGTGTCGCGCACGGACAACACCTTTCTCGAAAAGCTCATGGAGCAGGAGGTTCCGGAGATCGAGGACGGCCTCATCACCATTCGCCGCATCGTGCGCATTCCCGGGGAACGGGCCAAGGTGGCCGTGGAGAGTTACGACGATCGCATCGACCCCGTAGGCGCCTGTGTGGGCATGAAGGGTTCCCGCATCCACGGCATTGTGCGGGAGCTGCGCAACGAGAACATCGACATCGTCAACTTTACCAATAACATCACCCTGTTCATCCAGCGGGCCCTCACCCCGGCCAAAGTGAGCTCGATCGAACTGGATACGGAAAACATGCATGCCAACGTCTATCTGGACCCCGACCAGGTGTCGCTGGCCATCGGCAAGGGAGGCACCAATATCAAACTGGCCAGCCAGCTCACCGAATACGAAATTGACGTGTACCGCAACACGCCCGAATACGAAGAGATCGAGGACGTGGACCTGGATGAGTTTACCGACGAAATCGAAGAGTGGGTCATCGATGCCCTCAAAGGCATCGGCTGCGACTCCGCCCGCTCGGTTTTGGCCCTGAGCAAGGAAGAATTGCTGCGCCGGACCGACCTGGAAGATGAAACCGTCAACGACGTCATCCGCATCCTCACCGAAGAGTTCGAGGAGGAAAAATAATGCGGGAACGGTTTGGGGTGATTTCGCGTTGAAAGGGCTGAATGAGGTGATTTTCAACGTATTTCCCTCATTTGCGTAAGCAAAGAGCGTTAAATCCTGTTATCTTTGCTTTGAACCTCGGAGAAAACAGGGGGTGAAGTTTTTTCATTCCATAGGACGTTACTCCTCCTGCCGGTCTTTGCAAAATCCATTTTCACCATCGAAAAAAGAAAAGCTGAAGGCGGCGGCAAGTGTTGAAGACCGGGCCACTTGCCGAGCTTAACTCGAGAGAATGTCGAAACGTTTATTCAAAGTAGCCACAGAACTCAACGTAGGTACGCATACCATCGTAGAATTTCTCAACAACAACGGGTTTGAGATTGAAGACAAACCCAATGCCAAAATTTCAGAAGAAATGCTGAGCGAGTTGTTGAAGGAGTTTCAGAGTTCTGCCGTAATCAAGGAACAAGCAGATCAGCTGGTCATCGGATCGCGTCCGGTCGCCAAAAAGGAGAGTTCTGTCTCCGTACTACCGGACGGAGAGGAGGAATTGCCGCCTGCTCCCTCCCCGAAACAGGAAGAATCCAAACCTGAAGCCAGCGAAAAACCGGCGGAAAAACCAAAGAAAGCCGAAGAAGAGAAGGAAGAAGAACCTACCCGTGCCAAGCCCCGTCTGAAGGTACTGGGCAAGATCGATCTCTCCGAGAAGGGCAAAGCCAAGCCCAAATCCAAAAAAGAAGAAGAGAAAAAAGCAGCCGATAAAGCGCCTGAGCCCAAACCGGCCGAGGATAAACCGGCCGATGAGCCGGCTGCCGAGGACAAACCGGAAACCGCAAAACCTCAGGTCGAAAAACCCAAGGACGCTTCCCCTGCCAAAAAAGAAGCCCCTGCGGCTCCGCAGACCTCCGAATCGGGACCGAAAGAAGAAGCTCCTGCAGAAGAGCCGACGAAAAAACCGGGGGTTATCCGGGCGGAAGCGCCCGAGCTGCGGGGCTTGAAGATCCAGGGTAAGATCGACCTGGACAAGTTCGATTCCAAGAAAAAGAAGAAAGAAAAAGAAGGCGAAAAGAAATCCGAAGCCAAGGATTCGGACACCGGCCGCAAGCGCAAACGGCGCCGGCGCCGGGTGGCTGTCGACCGGCAGGGAAATCGCCAGCAAGGCGGCCGCGGACGGCGGTCCAGGGAGGAAGAAGTCAAGGAAGTCTCCCAGAAAGAAATCGAAGAAAAGATCAAGGCTACCATGGCCCGGCTCTCCGGCGGCGGCAAGAAGAAACGCCAGAAGATGCGCCGCGAGTCGCGCGAGCGCATTCGCGAGCGCCAGGAGATGCGGGAGATGGAGCAGCAAAACGACAAGCTTCAGGTCACTGAATTCATCTCGGTCCAGGAGCTTGCCAACCTGATGGATAAGGATGCCACCGAGGTGATCACCGCCTGCCTCAACCTGGGTGTGATCGTTTCCATCAATCAGCGGCTGGATGCAGAGATCATTGAGCTGGTAGCTTCCGAGTTCGGTTTCGAGATCGAGTTTATCAGTGCTGAGGAACAGACCGAAGAAGAAGAGGAAATCATCGACGATCCCGAGGACCTTCAACACCGCTCGCCCATCGTGACGGTCATGGGTCACGTGGACCACGGTAAGACGTCTCTGCTCGACTACATCCGGAAAGCCAACGTCGCTTCCGGTGAAGCCGGCGGGATTACCCAGCACATCGGTGCCTACGAGGTAGAAGTTCCGCACGAAGGCGAAAACAAGCGAATTACCTTCCTGGATACTCCCGGCCACGAAGCCTTTACGGCCATGCGCGCCCGGGGTGCGAAAGTGACGGATATTGCCGTGATCATCATCGCTGCCGACGACAGCATTATGCCGCAGACCCGCGAGGCCATCAGTCACGCACAGGCTGCCGGCGTACCCATCATTTTTGCCATCAACAAGATGGATAAGGCCGGAGCCGATCCGGAACGCATCAAACAGGAACTGGCCAATATGAATTTGTTGGTCGAGGAATGGGGGGGCAAGATTCAAAGCCAGGACATCTCGGCCAAAACCGGCCAAAACATAGATGAGTTGCTCGAAAAGGTCCTGCTGGAAGCCGAACTGCTGGAGCTGCAGGCCAATCCCGATCGACTGGCCATGGCTACCATTCTGGAGGCTTCCCTGGAAAAAGGCCGGGGCTATGTCGCCAAAGCATTGGTGCAGACCGGCACTCTCGAGATCGGCGACCCCATGGTGGCCGGCGAGTTCTCCGGCAAGGTCAAAGCCATGTTCAACGAGCGCGGCAAACGCATCAAGAAAGCCGGGCCGTCCAAACCGGTCCTCATTCTGGGCCTGGACGGCGCACCGCAAGCCGGCGAGCGCCTCAAAGTGATGGAAAACGAGCAGGAAGCACGCAGCCTGGCCTCCAAACGCGGTCAGATTGCCCGCGAACAGGCCAACCGGGCCACCAAACGGATCAGCCTGGACGAAATCGGCCGGCGGATCGCACTGGGAAGCTTCAAAGAGCTCAACCTGATCGTGAAAGGCGATGTAGACGGCTCCGTGGAAGCTCTGACCGACTCCCTCATCAAAGAATCCATCGAGAGCATTCAAGTCAACATCATCCACAAGGGTGTCGGGCAGATCGTCGATTCCGACGTTATGCTGGCTTCGGCCTCAGATGCCATCATCATTGGCTTCCAGGTTCGGCCCTCGCTCAGCGCCCGCAAGTTGGCCGAACAGGAAGGGGTGGAGATCAAACTCTACTCCGTTATCTACAATGCCATTGAGGAGATCAAGATGGCTATCGAAGGCATGCTGGAACCCACCCAGGAAGAAAATATCGTCGGCCAGGTGGAGGTGCGCGAAACGTACAAGATCAGCAAGGTCGGTACGGTTGCCGGTTGCTACGTGCAAGAAGGCAAGATCAACCGCAACAACCACGTGCGCGTCATTCGGGACGGCATTGTGATCTACCCCACCAAGGAAGGCGTCGTCGGCGAATTGGCTTCCCTCAAGCGATTCAAGGATGATGTCAAGGAAGTGAAGAACGGAATGGAGTGCGGGGTTTCCATTAAAAACTTCAACGACATCAAAGTAGGCGATAACATTGAGGCCTACGAGATCGTAGAAGTAAAACAGACTCTGGCCTAGTCCATTTATCTCCTTCTCTTTTCCGGCTCAAAGTAAGGCAGCCCTTCGAATCGCAAGGCCATTCGAAGGGCTGCCTTTTCGGCGGGCGGCTTTGGAGAGGAAACCCGCGTTTCCTGCCTGGGCAAGGCGCCAAGGCCCGAACCCCGCCTGCGGTCTCTTTCGTGAGAACGACTGCAGCAGAATAGAAGTGAGCATACTGCCGCAGTGCGTCAAGCAAGGATGGATGGGGGCAAGCCAAAAAGTAGAAGGGATTTGTACCCCAGCGAATCAGATGGTCATAATATCCTTCTCCTTGCTCTCGATCAGCTTATCCACTTTTTCGGAAAACGAGTCCGTGAGTTCCTGGATCTCATTTTCGATGCGCTTGCCGGCATCCTCCGGATAGCCGTCCTTGACGGCCTTTTTTATTTGATCCATGGCTTTGTGCCGGGCATTCCGCAAGCTCACCTTAGCATCTTCGCCCAGGCTTTTGATCTGTTTCACCAAACCCTTGCGCCGCTCTTCGGTCAGCGCGGGAATGGCCAAACGCACCACCTCTCCGTCGTTTTGGGGCGTAATGCCCAGGTTGGCCTCGAAAATGGCTTTCTCGATGGGAGCCAGCATACTTTTCTCCCAAGGCTGGATCGCCAGCGTGCGCGAATCCAAGGAACTCACATTGGCCACTTGATTCAAGGGAGTCGGAATGCCATAATAGGGTACTATCAGGTCGGCCACCATGGCCGGGCTGGCTTTGCCCGTGCGCACTTTCAGTAATTCTTTTTGCAGGTGTTCGATGGAATCCTGCATGCTTTCTTTGGCGTCGGTCACATTTTTTTTAACCTCTTCTTGTGTCATGGCATCGCGTTTTAAGTGGGAAAGATACGGCATGGCTATCATTCCCTCTTGCCCATGGCTGGAAAAGTTCTGCCTGCACCGGCTCAGTCTCGGGTAGCTCCCATGTAGCGAAAGACCAGGTACAAGACCATGACCAATGAGGAAAGGGCGGCGGCCACGTAGGTCATGGCGGCCCACCACAGGGCATCTTTGGCGCCGTCGTACTCGTTGCCCCGGGCCACTCCCGACTGATCGAGCCAGGCCAGTCCGCGCCGGGAAGCGTCGAACTCTACCGGCAGGGTAACCAGGCTGAACAGCGTGGTCGCGGCAAAGGCAATGATGGTAATGAGCATAATGGACGGCATGGTATTCAGCGTAATGAACGCCAGGATCAGCAACCACTGCTGGGCCATGGCCGAAAACTTGACGAATGGCACCAGAGCGGATCGCATTTGCAGCCAGGCGTAGCTTTTGGCGTGCTGAACGGCATGCCCGCATTCGTGTGCAGCCACAGCGGCTGCCGAGACCGAAGCGTTCTGATAGACCTCGGGGCTAAGACTTACCGTCTTGTTCACCGGATTGTAGTGATCCGTGAGGAAGCCGCGTCCCTCGACCACCTTGACATCCGAAATACCGTAGTGCTGGAGCATGGCCTCGGCGACCTGCTGCCCGCTCATGCGCTGTTGCAGCCCCATCTGGCTGTACTTCTTGAACTTGGCCCGTAGGGTCTGCTGGATAATATATCCGATGACGGAAAAAACGCCCGCCACGACCAGATAACCGTAATCGAAGACAAACATGTGGTTATGAGATTAGATCAAAGTTGGTTAGATGTTGCAATGCTTTAGGAATAACAATGCCATTCGGAGTTTGGTTATTTTCAAGTAAGGCGGCAACAACTCGGGCCAGGGCCAGCGCGCTGCCGTTGAGGGTATGCGCCAGGCGCGTACTCTTGCCATCGCGGAAGCGCAGCTTCATGCGGTTGCTCTGATAGGTTTCGAAGTTAGAGACGGAACTCACTTCCAGCCAGCGTTTTTGCGCTGCCGAGTACACTTCAAAATCGAAGGTAAGCGCGGCGGTGAATCCCAGGTCGCCACCGCAGAGACGAAGGATGCGGTAGGGCAACTCCAGTTGCTCGAGCAAGCTCGAGACATGTGCCAGCATGCCTTCCAGCGCCTCATAGCTGTGGTCGGGATGCACGATCTGAACGATCTCCACTTTGTCGAATTGATGCACCCGGTTGAGCCCCCGAACCTCAGCCCCATAGCTGCCTGCCTCGCGCCGAAAGCAAGGCGTATATCCGGCCATCTTGACAGGGAAATCGGATGCATCCAGTATGGCATCCCGGTAGATGTTGGTCAGCGGCACCTCGGCAGTGGGAATGAGGTAAAAGTTGTCGCGCTCGGCATGGTACATCTGCCCTTCCTTGTCGGGCAGCTGCCCGGTAGCCCGGGCCGTATCTTCATTGACGAGCAAGGGGGGAATGATCTCTTCATAGCCGGCCTTATGGGCTTCATCCAGAAAGAAGGATATCAGTGCGCGCTCCAAGCGAGCGCCCTGGCCTCGAAACACGGGGAAGCCCGAGCCGGTAAGCCGGGTACCCAGGTTCATATCCAGGATACCATACTTTTCGCCCAGTTCCCAGTGCGGGAGAGCTTGCTCGGACAACTCGGGCAGCGGGTCCGGCCAGTCGCGATACACCTCATTGTCCTCCTCGGCGGAGCCCGCAGGTACGGATTCGTGCGGTACGTTGGGAATTTGCAAAAGAAGGGCCTCCCACTTTTCGCGCACACTGCGAAGCTGATCTTCCCAACCCGCCACCTGCTCTTTGAGCTGATTCACTCGTTCCCGCAGCCGTTCCGCTTCCTCGCGCTCGCCCGTTTTGAACAGGTCGCCGATCTGGCGGGAAAGGGTATTGCGTTCGGCCAGTTTTTGGTCCAGCTCGGTCTGCAGCCGCTTGCGCTCGTCGTCGGTGGCAAGCACTTCATCTATCAGGGCCAATTCTTCAGGAGGGAGATTGCGCTTTTTCAAGCGCTGGGTAATGCGGTCTTTGTCAGACCGGATCATCTGCACTTCAAGCATAGGCGTTGATCGGATTTTCGCCCGGAAATGCTCCCATTACAAAGGAAAACCGGGAATTTTCGCTAAGATACTACTTGGATTCAGAAAATAGCTTTATTTTTGCGAGGACAGAAGGAGGATCACGCGTACATTAAAGTATCCCTTTTGTTACGCTCCAATCATTCAACTCCTGCAGTACTCCCACTTTTCAGCATTTTAAGCGACAGGTTGGTACGAGGATAGCGATTTAAAGATCAGCTACTGGCATGGCGTAAATGCCGGTCCCTTTCGAGCTACCCCATCCCAGAATGAGAATAAATAACGAATCCAAAGCATTTCCTTAATTCGAAGCGATGTTTGATATTTTGCAGCTCAATGATATGCTGGTACCCGAACTACGGGAATTGGCCGAATCCTATGGACTCAAAGGATACAAGCGGCTCAATAAGCAAGAGCTTATCTACAAAATCCTGGACCACCAGGCACTATTAGGTGACGAAAACCAAGGGGAGCCTTCCGACAAGCTGGAAAAGGCTTCGGAAAAGTCTTCCCAAGACAAAGGGGCCAAGCAGGCACCTGCTTTCGAAAACCGAAAAGACCCCTGGGGAGAAGACGATCCGGAAGACAATTCGGAGGACAAGCCGAAGAATACTGCCAAAAAAAGCAGTGACCGGAAGCAAAACGGCAAAAGCGATCGGCGGCAACGCAACCGGCGCAGCAGTTCCGAAAAGGCCCAGGAGACCCAGGCCCAAAGCAGCGGCTCCGACGAAGGCAAAGAGTCCAAATCCAATCCGGATGCCCAGCGCGGCAAGCCCCAGGAACAACCCAAAGAGAAGTTCGATATCGAGCTGGACGGCATTATCGAAGGCGAGGGCATTCTGGAAATGATGCCCGACGGCTACGGATTCCTCCGCTCTTCGGACTACAATTACCTCACCTCTCCGGACGACATTTATGTGTCGCCCTCCCAGATAAAACTCTTCGGCCTGCGTACCGGAGACACGGTAGAAGGTGCCATTCGCCCACCCAAGGAAGGGGAAAAGTATTTCGCCCTGCTGCGCGTGTCCAAGATCAACGGTCTGGCTCCGCAGGATATACGCGAACGGGTTCCATTCGATTACCTCACGCCGCTGTTCCCCACGGAGAAGTTCAGCCTGATCACCTCCTCAACAGGCCGGGACTTCGGCAACCGGATGATCGATTTATTCACCCCCATCGGAAAAGGTCAACGCGGCCTGATCGTCGCTCAGCCTAAAACGGGTAAGACCTTCCTGCTCAAGGATCTGGCCAATGCCATTTCCAAGAACCATCCCGAGTGCTACATCATCGTTCTGCTCATCGATGAGCGCCCGGAGGAGGTGACCGATTTCAAGCGCAGCGTCAACGCCGAAGTGGCAGCATCTACCTTTGACGAGCCGGCGGAGAATCACGTGCGCGTGGCCTCCATCGTACTCGAAAAGGCCAAGCGTCTGGTGGAATCCGGACACGATGTGGTCATCATGCTCGACTCCATTACCCGCCTGGCCCGCGCCTACAATACGGTGGCGCCCGCCAGCGGTAAGGTGCTGTCCGGCGGTGTGGAAGCCAATGCCCTGCACAAGCCCAAGAAATTCTTCGGCGCCGCCCGCAACATCGAAGGCGGCGGCTCGCTGACCATCCTGGCTACCGCCCTGATCGAAACGGGTTCCAAAATGGACGGTGTGATTTTCGAAGAGTTCAAGGGTACGGGCAACATGGAACTTCAGCTGGATCGCGGTCTGGCCAACAAACGCCTCTATCCGGCTATCGACCTCACCAAGTCCAGCACCCGGCGCGAGGATCTGCTCCTGGATAAGGATACGCTTCAACGGATGTTTATCCTGCGCAACCATCTGGCCGACATGAAGCCCGAGGAAGCGATGGAGTTCCTGCTCAAGCATATGCGCTCCACCAGCAGCAACGAAGAGTTTCTCGCTTCTATGAACGGCTAAAACCACAGCGAGAACTGAACTTCAGGATGTGCGAAGCGCCATCCGGCCCGGCCGGATGGCGCTTCGCTGTTTTATTTCATCCCGTTGTTTTCCTCCCGGTAGGCCGTCAGGAACTTGGACAAGCGAGCCTTGCGTTCCTCCAGGCTGGTGGCGTATTCGGGCGTCAGCGAATCCTGTCCGGGCAGGTTTTCAACGTGCAGCGTTGAGGTGGGGAAAGCAAAGCGCACGCCCAACTCCCGGGCCAGCCGCAGAATGGCCAACATGATTTCCTGCCGGCCTTTCAATTCGGCGGTCCAGGTCGGCACCTCGAAGAAGATGTAAAACAGGATGTCCAGGGAAGAAGAACTGAAGCTGTTGAGGTGAATCTCGTAGAAGTCTTTTCGGGTGCGCGGATGATGGGCCACGATCTCGCGCAAGCCCGCCACGAAGGTCTCGATCAGCTCGGGGGGCGTATCATAGGTGATGGACAGCACGGTATTGAAGCGCCGGTAGGAACGCAACCCGTAGTTGTTGATGGTCATATTGGCCAGCACGCCGTTGGGAATGTATACCAGCGAGTTGGCAAAGGTGCGCACCCGGGTCGACCGCACGCCCACCTCTTCCACCATACCGTCCACTCCGTCGAAATGGATCCAGTCGCCGATCTGAAAAGGTTGATCCAGAAATACCGTCACCGAGCCGAACAGGTTGCTCACGGTGTCCTTAGCCGCCAGGGCAATGGCCAGGCTGCCGATGGAGATGCCGGCAATGAGCGCGGTCACGTCAATCGAAAACATGCGCAACACCTGGATGATACCGCCGCCTATGATGAGGACCTGGAACACCCCTTTCAGGATGGGAAGCAGTTGCTCGTCCAACTTGTTGGTAGTGCGCTGTGTAAACCGGCGCGCATACACCATGAGGATATCGAGGATCTTCAGCAGGATGAGCACCACCATGAGTGCGGTGAGGACCTGAATGGTGTGCAGGGCAAATTCATTGGCTGCCGGCGGCAACTGAAGAGTGGGCAGCCCCAGCAGGATGAGCCGAAGCACGATGAAGATGCTCAGGTAGCGGGTGAGTTTGACGATCTGCACCCGGGGAACCAATTGGGGGTAGAGCTTCGACTGGCTGAGCTGGGAGATGAGCGGTCGCAAAAGGAAGGTGAACAAAAAGTGCACCAGCAAAGCCGCTGCCAGCAGGAGAAAAAGGCCCAGGTACTGCCAAAGAAACATGCCGAGAAAACGCTCTTGCCCTAAGCGGGGAAATAACTGCACCAACACATCCGCTCCCAGAGGATATACCTTTTGGTGGAGGTCTTCAATGCGATCGACCGTATTGCTGGAATACAACCACTGCCCGTCTGTTTTTTCCAGGTAGACCTCTTCCAGCTGGAAAGGAAAGGGTACGTATTGGGCCCGGCCCATGGAATCCAGGTAAGCCGTGTCTTTGGGCACATCCTGCCAGCGAGCGAACAGCCCCTTGCCATCCAGAATCTGTTTGAGCTGTACGGCCAGTTGAGTGGCCTGCACGCTGTCCTCCGTCGGAGCGAGCGAGCGGGCAGCCAGCGCGGGCTTGTATTGCTTCCCCTCCTGCAAATAGTACAAGTGGTTGTACATAGCCTCGTACGGGCTGTCAAAAGGGGGTTGTGGCGGGTTTTGCTGAGCCATCAGACCGGTCAGCGAGAAAAAACACAAGACCTTTACCAGCAGCAAGAGACGCATAGGCTTTGGATTTGGGTGGGTAGACAAAAAGAAGGTCATATCGGATGCGAAAATATTTGGGTTCGGATCAAGGCGTCAAAACCGCGCTGACATCGCCAAGGCCCCCGTCTGCCCTGGCTTCGTGCGCTAAGCTTTAGAATACTTGGATCAGCAAGGGGCCGAGCCGAAGGGCCAATTGGGTCACCGGACATCGCTTGTACCCCCGGCTTAGGTCCAAAGCAAAAAATTGGGCATCGTACGGAATACAAGTATATAGCAAAATGACCGGTGTGGACAAAGCATTTTAAAACAGATGCCAGTTTTTGTATTTTGTTTTCTTAGCTTGCGAGGGTAACCCTCTAATACATTCCGCCGCTCCATGAAACTCCTTTTTCCTCTCCTTGTCCTGCTCCTGATCGGTCAATTCGCAGATGCCCAACGCTTGGATCACGTTCAGGGCCAGTTTTTAGTACAAGCCCGCGACGGTGCCGACCTGAAAAACTGGATCCGGCAGCATCAATCCTACCAGGGCACCCCTACCGGCCTGCAGGTGGTGAAAAAAGTATCCGAACCGGCCGATATCTGGCTGGTGGCCTTCGACCACACCCGGATTCCCGAGCGCTCCTTCCTGCAGACGGCGAGCCGCTCTCCCGATATCGCCCATCTTCAGCTTAACCATCTGGTTTCCCTTCGCAGCACGATCCCCGACGATCCGTTGTTCGACCAGCAGTGGCAATACCTGAATACGGGCCAGAGCGGCGGCACCCCCAATGCCGACATCGATGCCGACCTGGCCTGGGACATCACCACCGGTGGCCTCACCTTCGGCGGCGATACCATTGTCGTTTGTGCGATCGACGGCGGGCTCGACCTCAACCACCAAGACTTCGGCGACAACCACTGGCGCAACTGGGCCGAAATTCCGGATAACGGCATAGACGACGACAACAACGGCTATATCGATGATTTCCTGGGCTGGAATTCCAATTCCGACAGCGACGACATCCAGGATTTCGGTGGGCACGGCACCGCGGTAGCCGGCATTATCGGCGCTCAGGGCAACAACGGCCTGGGGGTCACCGGTGTCAATTGGGATGTGCAGGTGATGGTGGTGCGCAACGATTTCAATACCACCGAGGCCAATGTACTTCAAGCTTACTCCTATGCCCTCAGCGCCCGCAAGCGCTACAACGAAACCGGCGGAGCGGAAGGCGCTTTCGTGGTAGCTACCAATGCCTCCTGGGGGGTGGATTTCGGGCAGCCCGAGGAGTCGCCCCTCTGGTGCGCGTTCTACGATTCCCTGGGCCAGGCCGGCATCCTGAATTGTGGCGCCACGATAAACGGCAACCAGAACGTGGACGAGGTAGGGGATCTACCGACCGCTTGCCCCAGCGAATACCTCATCGCCGTTACCAACATGAACGATCTGGACCAGAAAGTAGGTAGTGCCGGTTTCGGCCCCATTAACATCGACCTGGGCGCACCCGGTGCCGGTGCATTCAACGCGACGACCGGAAACAGCTACAGCCCTTTCGGCGGCACCTCGGGCGCCACGCCCCACGTGACCGGCACCATCGGCCTGCTTTATTCGGCTCCCTGCCCCAACCTGGTCAGCCTGGTGGATACGGACCCGGCCGCGGCAGCCCTGCTGGTGCGCCAGGCCATACTCGACGGGGTGGATCCCAATCCTTCCCTGGACGGCATCACGGCTACCGGGGGCCGGCTCAACGTCTACGGTGCCATGCAGGCCCTGTTGATACAGTGCGGCGGTTGCCTGCCGCCCGTAAGCCCCGAGATTGGCAATGTACTGGATACCTCAGTGCAGATCCGTTGGAATAGCCTGGACAGCGTAGAAACGGTAAACCTTAGAATCCGCCCGGCTGACCAGAGCCCGCCCGCCGACTGGGATACCCTCGGTATGGTGAGCAGCCCCTTGGTCTTAAACGGCCTCAGCGGATGTACGGCCTATGAGGTCCAGTTCCAGTCTATTTGTGCCGACGATACCACCGACTTTACGACTAGTACTGTTTTTCAGACCGAAGGTTGCTGCGAGCCTCCCTCGGAGATCGACCTCGTACTTCGCACCGACAGTTCGGCGGTTTTCAGTTGGAATGCCATTTTCGGGGCCACCGCTTACACCTTGCGCTACCGGGCTGTGGGCGAGTCCGACTGGAACGAGCTGAGCAGCATTACCCCTGGCCTTGCAGTCAATGATTTGCAGGCCTGTACCGATTACGAACTCCAGATCCGCAGCCGCTGCGGCGATACCACCGGCACCGATTGGAGCCAGCTGGTGACCTTTACCACCTTGGGCTGCGGCGCTTGTCTGGATCTCATCTACTGCCTACCCGAAGGCTTCAACACCCGGGATGAGTGGATTGACTCGATACAGGTGCACACCTTGTCCAATGCCTCGGGCGACAACAGCGGCTACGGCGATTTTACAGGTAATTCGCCCCTGGAAATGCAGGCTGGTACGAGCTATCCGGTGTATCTGGCCCCGGGCTTTTCCGGAAACGCCTTCGAAGAATTCTTCCGCATCTGGATCGATTTGAACCGCGACGGTGCTTTTGACAGCAGCGAGGTGGTATTCAGCAGCCCTTCCTCCAGCATGGAGCCGGTTAGCGGAGAACTGTTCATCCCCCCCGGTGTTCCGCCGGGCACTACCCGCATGCGCATCGGCATGAAGTTTCTGGAATTGGGCGAAGAGGAGACCTGCGAACCCGAGGGGCTCGATTTCGGAGAAATGGAAGACTACTGCATTGAACTGCTGGAAGCCTTACCGTGTGAAGTTCCCGCGCTGAACGAAACGACCATTGGCAATGATTTCGTCAGCATCAGCTGGGACCCCGTGCCGGCGGCCTCCCAATACGAACTCAGCCTGAGCCTTGAAGACAGCGTCCTCATCGAAACCTTTACCACCGCCGATACTACCTTCGGCCTGGCTTTCGAACAGCTCGACAGCTGCTCGAGTTATTTGTTGCAGGTCGCCAGCCAGTGCGCCGGATCAACCAGCGCCCCTACCCTGCCGCTGTCCTTTGATACGCCCTGCATCAGCTCGATCGCAGACCCGGCCGGCTCCGCCGGTCTGCGCCTTGGGGTCATCCCCAATCCGGTGGCCGGACCGGCTATTACCTATCGACTTTTTTTGCAGGAAGGCCAGCAGCAAGTCACCCTCGAGCTCTGGAGCCTGGACGGTCGACTGCTGCAACGCCAGAACGGCTTGCGTTTTGCGGCGGGTGAAACCTATGGCAGCCTCCCGGCCGGCGCCCTGCCTCCCGGCCTTTACCTGCTGCGGCTTCAACTGCCCGACGGGCGCTTTGCCGTTCAGCGGGTCGTGGTGCGTTGAACACTGCCGCCTTCTTTTATACCGGCAAGCAAGTGGTTGGGGAGTCCCAATCCTTTTCGGAAACCCCATAACCGCCCGGCAAGCCAAAATGAAAGGGTAGGCTGGCTGGAAACGCCGAATTTCGGACAAATCAAGTCCTAAGCTTATACGGTTTTCAGAATAAAATGACCTTTTTACCAAGACCTATTTTATCCTGAAAACCGTGAATACCGCTTCAAGTATGAATCCCGCTTTCAAAATAGGTTCAGTTTCTGCATCCAACCTATTTTAAAGCGGGACAGGTTATTTCATACTTGAAACGGTATTATTTCATTTTTCTAAATTTTTATGTGTACTTGAACAGGTGTTCATGCTGCGATCGCCTCGTGTACAAAATCTTGCCCTGGCCCAACAGCTAGGCTAGCATTCGGCAGAGTCATACGCTTTATTTCACCAAAACCCTATACCCTATGGATTTAACTAGTCTTTTGATCTTTCTTGCCGTCGGCGCTGTAGCCGGCTGGCTGGCCGGCCTCATTGTGAAAGGCGGCGGATTCGGATTGCTCTGGAACGTCATTCTGGGCATCATCGGCGGCATTGTCGGCGGGTGGCTGTTCGGTGTGCTCGGGATCTCGGCCGGCAGCGGCCTGGTCGGTTCCATCATTACAGCCGTCGTAGGCGCTGTGGTGATCGTTTTTGTGGCGGGGCTTTTCAAGCGATGATGCAACGGTCGGACTGCCTCAGCCGGATTCGGACTGAGGCAGTTCTTCTGAACGGGGAAGGCAGATCTTGCTAAAGGAAGCGGATGGGTAGATTTTAACAAAAAAGGCCGCCATCCCTGAAGGCCCTTGTAGCGTGGGAGAGATCCTGACGCGCCCTTCGGTCGGTCAGGACGTCGCGCCGGGGGCGCTCCGCTTGAACACCTGCAAAACAAAAAGCCTCCCCGATAGTGAAGGCCCTTGTAGCGTGGGAGAGATCCTGACGCGCCCTTCGGTCGGTCAGGAC
>CAZQSF010000071.1:0-20155 GCA_964595955.1 uncultured Saprospiraceae bacterium | reverse complement strand
AGGATAAAATAGGTCTTGGTAAAAAGGTCATTTTATCCTGAAAACCGTATAAAATGCCGCTAACGAATATGACATTTCATCCTTGAAACCGTATTGTTTTCAACCCCTTATGCCGGGGTCTTCTATGCTGACTTCCCAAGGATCGTCCGTATTCCCCGGACCCTTGCAAAATTTTGTGTGCCCAAAGGTGGATAGGATAGTGGCCCTAAGAATGGGATTGACTCATGGGTAAAGTTTTGATTTTCAGGATTTTGCAATTGTATATCCTAGAGATGGAAAATTCGGTGAATTTTCCGGGTTAAATTGGAAAACATAGTATTTTCGCGAGAAAACACCTATGGCCACTCCACTCGATGCTCAAACCCAGGCCCGTATCCAGCACTGGCTGGACGGCAACTACGATGAGAACACCAAAACACAGATCCGCCAATGGCTCGAGGATGACAAGACCGAGGAGTTGCTGGATGCCTTTTACAAGGATCTCGAGTTTGGTACAGGCGGGTTGCGCGGCGTGATCGGCGTGGGCTCCAACCGCATGAATCGCTACACGGTCGGGTCGGCTACCCAAGGCCTGGCCAACTACCTGCTCAAGACCTTTCCCGACCAGGAGGTCAGGATGGCCGTTGCCTACGACAGCCGGAACAAATCGCCGGAGTTCGCTCGCTTGTGTGCCGACGTTTTCTCTGCCAATGGCATTCGGGTTTTTCTATTCGACGCCCTGCGCCCAACCCCCGAACTTTCCTTTGCCATCCGGCACCTGGGCTGTCAAAGCGGCGTGGTGATCACGGCCTCCCACAACCCCCGCGAATACAATGGCTTCAAAGCCTACTGGACCGACGGCTCGCAGGTGGTCGCTCCACACGACAAGAACATCGTGGCCGAGGTAAAGAACATCCGTAAGGTGAGCGATATTCGCTTTGACGGCAAGCCGGAGCTCGTGCAAACCATCGGCAGTGAAGTGGATGCCGAATACCTCAAGACCATCACCGCCAACAGCATCAACCCCGAGGTGATCCGCCGCCAGCACGATCTGAAAATCGTCTTCACTCCCATTCACGGTACCGGGATCACCCTGGTGCCCGAAGCCTTGAAAGCGGTGGGCTTTACCCAGGTAGCGGTGGTTGAAGAACAGGCCGAACCGGACGGCGACTTTCCCACGGTGGTGTACCCCAATCCGGAGGAAGAGGAAGCTATGAGCCTGGCCATGGAAAAAGCCAAGACGCTGGATGCCGACCTGGTCATCGCTACCGATCCCGATGCCGACCGGGTGGGCGCTGCCGTGAAGAACGAACAGGGCGAATGGGAACTGCTCAGCGGCAACCAGATGGCCAGCCTCATCATCTACTACCTGCTGCAAGCCTGGAAGGAAGCCGGCAAACTGACGGGCAGGGAGTTTGTGGCCAAGACCATCGTGACCACCGACCTGATCGATGCCATCTGCAAGGATTACGGCGTAAACTGCTACAACACCCTCACCGGCTTCAAATACATCGCACAAGTGATCCGGGAGTTGGAGGGCAAGGAGCAATTCATTGCCGGCGGAGAAGAGAGCTACGGCTACCTCATCGGCGATGCGGTGCGCGACAAGGATGCCGTAGCTTCCTGTGCCATGATCGCGGAGCTGACGGCTTTTGCCCGGGACAAAGGCCAAAGCCTGTTCGACTTTCTCACCGAGATGTATCTGCAATACGGCTTCTACCTGGAGGGCTTGCAGTCGCTAACCCGCAAAGGCAAAGCCGGAGCCGACGAGATCCGGGAGATGATGGCCGGACTGCGAACCAACCCGCCGGCAACCCTGGGCGGCGTCCGCATTGTCCGAATGCTGGATTACCTCAGCTTGGCGGAAAAAGATCTGCCTAGCGGCTCCGAAAAACCGATAGAGGGCTTGGGCATCGAAAAATCGAACGTACTGCAATTCATCCTGGAAGACGGCTCGAAGGTGTCGGCCCGCCCCAGCGGCACCGAGCCCAAGATCAAGTTTTACGCCTCCGTAAACCAGCCGCTGGAAAGGGCCGGAGATTTCCGAAAGACCTTTCGCGAGCTGGAACAAAAGCGAGATGCCATCTTCGAGGATCTGGTCTCCTGATGCACCGGGGGTCAGAAGCCTCCGAACCGAAAGGCCAGCCCGCCGCCCAGACCAAACTGGTAAATGGTGGAATAGGGGCTGATGCCGCCGCTCACGCCGCCGGTGCCTATATAAAATCCGCCGCCCACGGCCTCCACGGCGGAAAAAAGCTGGGCCTGCACTTTGAGCCCGATGTAGTCCGTCAGCCAGAAGTTGCTGCCCAGGCGCAGCCCCCAGGCAAACTTGGTGGAGGAGGTGGGCTCACCGGCTGCCGGTGACTTGTTATCGGCTATCATCAGGCCGATCATGGCCCCGCCGAAAGGCTCCACGATGTCATTGATCGCCAGATAGCGCGTAAGGCCTACGGAGATGTAATTGATACCCAGTTCGATATCTCGAAACACGTCTCCGTTGCGCCAGTAGTTGACCGGGACGTTGGTATCCATTCGCTGATACTGGAGTTCAATCCCGTAGCTCGGAGCGAGCATGTACTCGACACCGACCCCCCACATGACATTTCCTTCAATCTTTCCGTTGAAATAACTGGTGTTGCTGTACCGGGAGTCGAACCGATCGTCGAAGGTGTAGTTGACATAGCCGTTGAGGCGGAATTCCTGGGCAGCAGCCTCCTGAATGGAGCAAAGCCAGCAGGAAGCAACAGCCAGCAGAAGAATAGGCATTTTCATCAGGTGTCCAATTTAGTTTGAAAAAAATTCTTTTATTTTCCTTGTTTCTCACTACCCGCCGTAATTAAAGGCCGGTTCTCTGGTCCACGTCACCACAAGACGGGAAGCATTCGTCCTTCCTTTTGCCCCCACCCGAAAAGGGAGGGCATCCGGCTACTCCCCATCCCCCTCCCTTTCGCTCCGCCCCGCCTTGCCTACAAGCAGTGCGATGATGACGGCCATGTACATCTGCCCGCAAACGGCGATGAACATGGCAAGCGAGCGGGCAACAGGCGTTTGCGGCGTAATATCGCCATATCCCAGGGTACTGAGCGTCACAATAGTGAAGTAACGGATATCACTCTTCGAAGGTGTGCTATCCTGAAAATCAAATGCACCGGGATCATTTTGCACACAAACGCCTACGATCACGGCAAAGAACAGCCCGAGGAGCAAATACCCACTGATGGCCGCCAGAATGACTTCGAGCTTCACCTGTTCTTCGAGCACGATGTTGCGAATCAATCCCCAGACCCCGTACGCAAACAACAGGAGACTGAGCAGGTCGGCCAGAGCGGACAAAGCCGGCCGCTCCCACACTTCCCCTGTCCATTTGACGGCAAAAGTGATCAGGGCGACCCCCAGAGCGAACCGCCAATATCGCGATATGTTCAGCACGACCAACAGGTAAATCGCCACCAGGATAACTTGCCGGAGCCAACCGCTTGCCTCGGGATCAAAAATGGGGATGATAAAAATGATCAGAGACAGCAACACAAAGAGCACATAGGTATTGATGTGCTCCTGCAACCACCTTAAGATTATTAGATCTTTTTCTTGCCGCTTCTGCATGAGGAACGGATTAGCTGCCTCCAAGGTAACCATCCGGTCCGTTTTCAGGAACTATCCAAAAAAGGCCCTGCCGGGGAGGCAAGGCCTTTATCAAGGGTTTTTTGTCTGTTTAGTTCGCTTAATCTTCATTGCCCCCGGACGGCGGTGTGAGTTGGTAGCCCATCTGCATCATGAGGGCCAGCGAGTTCATCTCTTCCCACTCCTCCGCGATCTTGCCGTCCTTGACGTGCATGATGGTAATACCGCTCACTGTAACTTTCTTGGGACTTCCCTTCGGCGTACCGGTACCGACCCAGCGCGACACGATCTTGTCGCCATTGCAGAATACCTCGACATTTTCGCCTTTCGCATCGGGTACATCGGCATAAAATGACTTGGCTTCTTCCTTGATCTTGTCCAGGCCAACCGTTGTACCCTGGGAGTGGTGACGCTTGGCATCGGCATGATAAACCTCATCCATCATGGACACGTCCTTTTGGGCCATAGACTCGTCCATTTTGTCAAACAGGGCCTGATGCTTCGGGCACTGGGCGTTGGTGACCAGCCCAAACCCCAACGAAACGATCCAAAAGAACAGCTGGGGGAAGATGGCTTGTTTTCTCATGAGAGGGTGATTTTGGTGGTTGATACCTACCAAGATAGGCCCTGAAGCCTTTTCCCTCGGGGTTAATGCGGGAAGATGGACAAGTTGGGTGTGGGTGTGAGTTTGGGTGTGAGTGTGGGTTTGGCAAGAAGTCTAATGGTCTACCTCTGCTTGTCTGAGGTCTATGCTTCCTGCCGGCGCGATCCGGTCGAGGGGGACGCTTCAACCCAACCCCCAGCCCTGGCCCGTGGGGCCGGTTTTCTACGGATTCCGCCTACCAAAAATAAATCTAACCGTCTCACGTCTAGACATCTAACCGTCTGATTACACGGATTGCTGGCGCGATCCGGTCGAGGGGGACGCTTCAACCCAACCCCCAGCCCCGGCCCGTGGGGCCGGTTTTTTTGTGCGCCCACCGGCTGAAAGCGAGCTTTCACCTGGTGGGCGCACAAAAAAACCCCTCCGCATTCGCGGAGGGGCTGGGGGTTGGGTTGAGGTCGGGAGCGGATTCGAACCGCCGTACGAGGTTTTGCAGACCTCTGCCTAACCACTCGGCCACCCGACCGGATTTTCCTCTAAAACGCAGCTGATAGTCAGTTCGTTTCAGCGGAGTGCAAATATACTCCAAATTTCCGGCAAACAACAGCGCTTTCCGCTATTCTTCCGCCTCGGGCAAAGAGGCTTTAAAACGCGATTCCAATTGGGTCATCGGATAGCGATCTGCCAGGCGATAGGCCAGGCTGAGCTGGTTGGAAAGGTCTCTTCGGTAATACACCAGTCCCACCCCTTTAGCATAGATCTCCATGCCCGTATATTCTTGCTCGAACACGCCGCTATGATCGTCTTCCAAGAGCTCGCGCAGCCAAAATACTACGGCAGAGCGCTCTTCCCCCAGAACCGTGACGGTAGTATCGCCGGCGTAGTAACGGTTGCGCAGAATGGCCGTGTGGTGATCGGGTTCGGAAGGGTCGGCCCAGCGGGCGTGGTAGAGGTAGACCCCACCCTGCTCTTCCACCTGGAACGGGAACACGTCGCGATGAACCCATTTGGCCTCTGCCTGGAGTCGTTTATCGGAAGCGGAATCCGGGTAGAACAAAAACAGATCTTCGGCTTGCATGCCGCCTTCCACCATCCGATAACTGGCCAGCAACTCAGGTAAGAAGTCAGGACTGTAGAGCGTTTCCGTAAGGATCACGGCCGTATCCTGGAGAAGGGATCGGTAGTATCGGTACTCGGTCGGCAAGGGCGATGCCCCCTCTGCCTGATATTCGTACACCAGGCCTTCGGTCAGGGTTTTGAGTGGAAAATAATAGTTGCGGATATCGCGCGGGCCGGAGCGGACACAACTTGCCAGACTTAGCCCAAGGAGCAGGTTCAAGAGCGCGAAACGCCGGAAAAGCAACCTTGCGAGCCGGGCATCTGTTGCATACAAGGCTCGTGCCATTTTGGCATACGGATGATTCATGGTATGATCTGTGTACATGATCGCTGGCAGGGCACGGCAAATATATCGTATCTTTGATGGCCCGCGTGAACGCATAAGAATTAACCCTACATGCTCAAGATATTCAAGAACCCGGTTCGACAACTTTTCGGTTCCAAACAAGATAAGGATATAGCGACCTACGCACCTTTGGTGGACGAGGTCAACGAATCCTATGCCCAGCTTCAAAACCTGAGTAACGACGATCTGCGCCAAAAGACGATTGCCTTTCGCGAGCGCATCGCAGAATACCTCTCCGAAGTCGATGCCGACATTCAACGGCTGCAATCCGAAGCCGCCCAGGAAGAGGATGTCTTCGCCAAAGAGGAGCTTTTCAAAGAGATCGATGAGCTGTACGAAGAGCGGAACAAACACCTGGAAGACGTATTGCGCGAACTGCTGCCCGAGGCCTTTGCGGTGGTCAAGGAAACCGCCCGCCGCTTCATGGAGAACGATACCCTGACCGTTTCGGCCACGGACCACGATCGCGAGCTGGCAGCCCAGCCGAAGAAGTCGTATGTGACCATAGAAGGCGACAAAGCCGTATGGAAGAACGAATGGGTAGCTGCCGGCGGCGAGATCAAATGGAACATGGTGCACTACGACGTGCAGCTCATCGGCGGCATGGTGTTGCACGACGGAAAGATCGCCGAGATGGCCACCGGAGAAGGGAAGACCCTCGTGGCCACCTTGCCGGCCTATCTAAACGGTCTGAGCGGACAAGGCGTGCACGTGGTGACGGTCAACGATTACCTGGCGCGACGGGATGCCGAGTGGATCGGCCCCATCATGGAGTTCCTCCTGCTCACCATCGACTGCATCGACAAATACCGCCCGCATTCCGAGGAGCGCCGCCGCGCCTATCACTGCGATATCACCTACGGCACCAACAACGAGTTCGGCTTCGACTACCTGCGCGACAACATGGTGCGCTCCATGGACGAGATGGTGCAACGCCGCCATCACTTCACCATGGTCGATGAGGTGGACTCCGTACTTATCGACGACGCCCGAACCCCCCTCATCATTTCGGGGCCCGTGCCGCAGGGCAGCGAAGATCAGGAATACATTCAGCTGCGCCCGCAGGTGGAAAAGCTGATCGCTGCCCAGCGCCAGCTGGCCACCCAGTACCTGGCGGAAGCCAAAAAGCTTTTTCAGGACGGAGAGTTGGGCTACCAGGAAGGCGAAGCGGGCATGGCCCTGCTGCGCGCCTATCGCGCACTGCCCAAATACCGGCCACTGATCAAATTCCTGAGCCAGGACGGGGTGCGCGTGCTCCTGCAAAAGAGCGAGAACTTCTACATGCAGGAGCAAAGCAAGAATATGCACCTGGTAGACGAGCCCCTCTACTTCACCATCGATGAAAAGAACCGCCAGGTGGAGCTCACCGAACTGGGAGCCGAATACCTGGCCCGGGGCAACGACGACCCCAACTTTTTCATCATGCCCGACATCGCTACCCGCATGGTGGAAATCGAGGACGACGAGAGCCTTTCGACCGAGGAAAAGGCCGAGGCCAAGAACAAGCTCTCCCAGGATTTTGCCGTGAAATCCCGCCGCCTGCACTCCATCAGTCAATTGCTGAAGGCCTACACCCTGTTCGAACGCGATGAGGAATACGTCGTAATGGACGGTCAGGTCAAGATCGTGGACGAGCAAACGGGACGCATGATGGAGGGCCGCCGCTACTCCGACGGCTTGCACCAGGCCCTGGAAGCCAAGGAAAACGTGAAGGTGGGCGACATCACACAGACCTACGCCACCGTCACCCTGCAGAACTACTTCCGCATGTACCACAAGCTGGCCGGCATGACCGGTACGGCCGAAACGGAAGCCGGCGAGTTCTGGGAGATCTACAAGCTGGACGTGGTGGTCATCCCCACTAACAGACCCATCGTACGGGATGATCGCGACGACCTGGTGTACAAGACGGCTCGCGAGAAATTCAATGCCGTCATCGACGAGATCGCCGAACTGACCGAGGCCGGACGGCCGGTCCTGGTGGGTACCACTTCGGTGGACGTTTCGGAAAAGCTGAGCCGTATGCTCAAACTGCGGGGTGTGGATCACAATGTGCTCAACGCCAAGCAGCACCAGCGCGAGGCCGAGATCGTGGCTGAGGCCGGACGGCCCGGCAAGGTCACCATTGCTACCAACATGGCCGGCCGGGGTACCGACATCAAGATCTCCGACGAGGTGCGCAAGGCCGGCGGCCTGGCCATCATCGGCACCGAACGGCACGACTCCCGCCGGGTAGACCGCCAGCTTCGCGGTCGCGCCGGCCGCCAGGGCGATCCCGGCAGCTCGCAGTTCTACGTCTCGCTTGAAGACAGCCTCATGCGCCTGTTCCAGAGCGAGCGAATCGCCAAGCTTATGGACCGCATGGGCCATGAAGAAGGCGAGATGATCCAACACTCCATGGTCACCAAGTCGATCGAGCGAGCTCAGAAAAAGGTAGAGGAAAACAATTTCGGCATCCGCAAGCGCCTGCTGGAGTACGACGATGTGATGAACATCCAGCGGGAGGCCATCTACAAAAAGCGCAAAAATGCCCTCTCCGGAGAGCGCCTTTCCGTGGACCTCAACAATATGTTCCACGGCATGCTGGAAGATCTGTTTTTGGCTCATCGCCAGGGCGGCGATTTCGAGACCTTCCGGCAGGATGCGCTTGGCCAGTTGGGCATGGATTTCAATATGGACGCCATCGACTTTGCGGAAAACCCGGAAGACGAGATTCTCCAGCGCGTCGAGGAGCAATTTTACGAGGCCTACTATCGAAAATTCCAGCAGGTTTCCGAAATGCTGCTTCCCGAGATCCAGCGCGTGCACGAGACGCAGAGCCACTACAAACGCATTCTCATTCCCTTCAGCGACGGCCGCAGCCGGCCGCTGACCATTACCGCCGACATCGGCAGAGCCGTGGAGACCCAGGGCAAATCCATTACGCGCGACATCGAAAAGGCCGTGACCCTTGCCATTATCGATGAGAAGTGGAAAGAGCACTTGCGCAGCATGGACGAGCTGAAGGAATCCTCCCAGGCCGCTTCCTTCGAACAGAAGGATCCCCTGGTCGTCTACAAGATGGAGGCTTACAACCTGTTCGAGGGGCTTATTCATCAGATCAACCAGGAGGTGACCTCCTACCTGGCCAAGGGTGCCCTCGTTCTGCCCGACGGCCGCAGCCTGGAGGAAGCGCGCGAGCAGCGCACAGACCTCAGCAAGGTGCGCACCAACCGCTCGCCCGAGGAACAGGCTGCCAGAGCGGCTGCGGAAGGGGTCAGCCGGCGCCGGAGCAAACCCCAGACGGTCGTACGCCAGGAGAAGAAAGTAGGCCGAAATGACCCTTGCCCCTGCGGCAGCGGCAAGAAATACAAGCACTGCCACGGCCGGGGCGGCTAAGCCTTTGCCGGGCCGGCTACGGCCTCTCGCCGGCCGAAATCGGCCCGGTGCCTTCGTCCCCTGGGAGTGACCTTTCGTTTTTGATGGGTTTTCTCCTGCAGCAAACCGCCTTTTTCCCCTATATTGCCGCGCGAACCTGCACTCCGCCACAGCACTCCAGCCTGAACAAGCACTTCGACAAAACGATAACCCCATGAGCTTAGCAGGTTATTTCGACCATACCTTATTACGCCCCGATGCCAGCCTTTCGGATATCCGACAGCTGTGTCAGGAAGCCAAACAATACGGTTTCCACGCCGTCTGCGTACCCCCCTATTTTGTAGCCGATGCCGTACACGCGCTGAAGGACAGCGGCGTACAGGTCGTTTCCGTAGTGGGCTTTCCGATGGGTTACACCCCCACGGTCGCCAAAGTGGAGGAGATCAAGAAGATCATAGCGGACGGAGCCGACGAACTGGATGTGGTGCTCAACCTGGCCGCTTTGAAGTCCGGCCACCTCAGTGCGGTGCGCAACGACATTGAGAGCCTCACCATGGCCACGCACCTCAAGGGCAAAAAGATCAAGGTCATACTCGAAGCCGGTCTGCTCGAGACCCGGGAGCTGCACGAAGCCTGTGCCATCTGTTCGGATTTTGAGGTGGACTTCGTCAAAACCTCCACCGGCATGCTGGGGCCCGGCGCCGACCCCGACATGGTGGAGCGCCTCGTCGGCCTAGTGGGCCCTTCCATTCAGGTGAAAGCCTCCGGCGGTATCCGAACGCCCAAAGACGCCCGCCGCCTGCTGGATGCGGGCGCGACCCGCCTCGGCAGCTCGGCCAGCGTGCGCATTATGCAGGAATGGAACCTGGTATCGGACTAAATCGCAAGGGCTGGCCTTGATCCTCAGGGGTTGCTACCGGCAACAAAAACAACTCCAGGAAACCAAAATCCCCTGCCAAGCTCCACCTTCCCCCCTTCCGCTATCGCAGAGTATCTCTATCTTTACAGCAAACACGCGGTACATGGCAAAGCAAGGCCCCCTGCTCATCGGACTGTGCATGCTGGCGAGCCTGGCCTGGAGCCAGGACAACATCCAGCTCAACTACGATCCTTCGGTGGAAACCCTCGTCCGCCGATTCGTGGAGGTAAACCAAAGCCGGGATCATGTGGCCGGCTGGCGCATTCAGATCCTGTCTACCACCGACCGGATGAAAGTAGAAAGCACCCTGCAGGAATTCCGCTATCGCTTTCCCTACATTCCCGCCGACTGGAGCCACGACAAACCCTACTACAAACTGCAGGCCGGAGCTTTCGCTCACAAGCTGGACGCCATCCGGCTACTGCACCTCATCCAGAAGGACTATCCCGGGGCCTACCTGGCAAAAGACCAGAAGATCCGCCCGCAGGAGTTCCTCAACGATTATTAATAAGCCGGTAGGGCCTCTCCGCTGCCGGAAAAACTCGGGGCATGCGAAAACGCACCTCTTCGGGACTGGAACAAACCGATTGGATCACATTCTCCATCTACCTGGCCCTGGTGGCCATCGGATGGACGATGGTGCTGTCTGTCGGCTACGAGCCCGATATCTGGAAGCGTTTTCTGAGCAGTCCGGCCGGCAAACAAAGCCTTTGGATCGGCATCAGCCTGATCACCTTTTTTGCCGTTTTCGGCATACAGGCCCGATTCTGGATGCGCGCTGCCTATCCGGTCTATGGCCTGGCTCTTTTCCTGTTGATTAGCGTACTCCTGGTGGGCACCACGATCAAGGGCTCCAAGTCCTGGTTTGTGTTGGGGGGCGTATCCTTCCAGCCTTCGGAGCTGGCCAAATTCGGAACCGCCCTGGCCATGGCGGCCTACCTGAGCCGGTTCAAGACCAATCTCAAAGTTCCTACAGATGCCCTGCTTTCACTGGGTATCCTGGGCGTTCCCATGGGCCTCATCCTGCTGCAGCCCGATGCGGGATCCGCACTGGTTTTCCTGGCCTTCCTGCTGGTCCTTTACCGGGCCGGATTGAATGCGGCCTGGTATGCATTCGGCATATTTACGCTGGCCATCCTCCTGGCCGGGCTGATCTGGGAGAACACGCCGCTCATTGCGATGGTGTTGCTCTTTGCAGGCATCCTGGTTCTGGCCTATCAGTATCCGCAGCGCCGGCAAGCCCTCTGGGCTACGAGCATCATGGGCGCGGGGGGTGCCACCATCTACTGGGTGGCTCCGCAATACCTGAATGAGATCCTCCTCGCCACGGCCATTCTTTTCGTGCTGATGGCCCTGCTCATGTACCGGCACAACAAGTTTCGACTGGGCGTGATGCTGGCGCTGATCGCCGGCTGGGGGATCGGGCTGGCAGCCCTTTCGCAGTATTTTTTCAACAACGTACTCAAACCGCACCAACAGGACCGCATCAACGTGTGGCTGCACCCCGAGCGCTGCAGCGAGCAGGGGTCGCTGTACAACCTGCTGCAGTCACAGTCCGCCATCGGTTCGGGCGGAGTCGGAGGCAAGGGCATCTTCAAGGGCACCATGACCAAGCTCAAACACGTACCCGAACAAAGCACGGATTTCATTTTCTGCACCGTAGGCGAAGAGCACGGCTTCATCGGGAGCACCATGCTCATCGGTCTGTACCTGCTGTTGCTCGTTCGCATCACCATCATCGCCGAACGGCAGCGAGCCGCCTTTTCGCGCTACTACGCCTACGGCATTGCCGGTATCCTGTTCGTCCACTTTTTCATCAACATCGGAATGACGATGGGCCTGGTGCCCATCATCGGCATCCCCCTGCCTTTTATCAGCAAAGGCGGATCCTCTCTTTTGGGCTTTACGATCATGCTGGCCGTGCTGCTCAAGCTCGACAGCAAGCGATTGCAATTGGCTTGAGCGGGGATTGCCGTATCTTTGCCTGCTCAACAAAACCAACAGCTTGTTCTCGTTTGCGCTCCAACACAAGGAGGAAGGCGGAAAGGCTCGTGCCGGTCAGATCCGGACGGCCCACGGTCTTATCGAGACCCCCATCTTCATGCCGGTAGGCACCCTGGGTACCGTCAAAGCCGTTCACCAACACGAACTGGAAGAAGAGATCGGCGCTCAGATCATTCTGGGCAATACCTATCACCTGTACCTGCGGCCCGGCACCGGTATCCTGCAACAGGCCGGCGGCTTACACCGCTTCAGCCAATGGCACAAACCTCTGCTTACCGACAGCGGCGGCTATCAGGTGTACTCCCTCAGCCACCGCCGGAAAATCGACGAAGCGGGCGTAACCTTTCAATCGCATATAGACGGCTCCAGCCACGTCTTCAGCCCGGAGGGTGTGATGGATATCCAGCGGCAGATCGGCGCCGACATCCTCATGGCTTTCGACGAATGCCCGCCCTACCCCTGCGATTACGACTATGCGCGAACTTCCATGGAGCTCACGCATCGCTGGCTGGACCGCTGCTGTGCCCATTTCGATGCGACCGACGCCCCGTATGGATATAGCCAAACCCTGTTTCCCATCGTACAGGGCAGCACTTACCGGGACCTACGGATCGCCTCGGCCGAGTACATTGCCGGGAAAGACCGGGCGGGCAACGCCATAGGCGGGTTGAGCGTGGGCGAACCGGCGCCCGATATGTATGCCACCACGGAGCTCGTTTGTGAGATACTTCCGGCCGACAAACCCCGTTACCTCATGGGGGTGGGCACACCTGCCAACCTGCTGGAATGCATCGCCCGGGGGGTAGACATGTTCGACTGCGTGTTGCCCACCCGAAATGCCCGGCACGGCCTGCTCTACACGGCGGAAGGCATCCTCAACATCAAAAACAAAAAATGGGAGTCCGACTTTTCGCCCGTAGATGCCGCCGGTGCATCCCGCCTGAGCCGTGAGCACTCGCGCGCCTATCTCAGGCATCTGTTCCACACCAAGGAGTACCTGGGCCCCATGATTGCCAGCGTGCACAACCTGAGTTTCTACCTTTGGCTGGTTCGCACGGCCAGAGAACACATACTCGCCGATACGTTTTCGGCCTGGAAAGCGGAGCTGACCCCCAAGCTGGAACGAAGACTGTAGATCATTAGACCCCCTGCGTCCTTTGCCTATGCTAAGCATACTCGATCGCTACATATTTCGGAAGTTCCTGAGCACCTTCTTTTTCACAGTGCTAATCTTTTCCCTGATCTCCATGGTGATCGATTTCAGCGAGAAGGTGGAGGACATCATCGAGGAAGGGATCTCCTTTCGAGACGTGGTGCTCGGCTACTACCCCACTTTCATTCTCTGGATGTCCGGCTTGCTTTGGCCGCTTTTCACCCTCATCGCCGTGATCTTCTTCACCTCCCGCATGGCCTACAACTCGGAGATCATTTCCATTCTCAATGCAGGCGTGAGTTTTCGGCGTCTCATGCGCCCCTACCTCATGGTGTCGGCGCTTTTGGCCGCCATGCTCCTGATGGGCAACCACTATTTCATTCCCCTGGCTAATGCCATTCGACTCGATCTGACCTACACCTACTTTTACCAGGAAAAAAAAGTGACCAGTACCCGGGATGTCCATATGTTCTTGTCGCCCGGCAACAAGGTCTTCCTCCAGAGTTTTCGCGTCCGCGATTCCACGGCCAACAAATTCCGGATTGAGCGGTTTGAGGACAACCAGCTGGTGTATCTGCTGGAGGCCCGCCGGGCGGAATACCTGAATGCCGAGGAAAAATGGCGCCTGCACAGCTACGAAGAGCGCTGGTTCGACGGGTTGGACGAACGGATGGTCATTGGGCTGAACAAGACCAAGGACACGACTCTCAACCTCAGCCCGGCAGATTTTCTGGAGGAACAGGAACAGCAAACCACTATGCCGACTTACGAGCTTCGCCGCCTTATCCGGGACAAGCGAGCCCGTGGAGTGGGCAACACCAAAAACTACGAGATCGAGTTCCATCGCCGAACAGCAGAAGCCTTTACCATCATCATCCTCACGATCATCGGCATGTCGATCGCCTCGCGAAAAGTACGCGGGGGCATGGGGCTGCACCTGGCCCTGGGTATTGGGCTGGGGGCCATCTACATCTTTCTTTCCCGCTTCTCCATTGTATTTGCATCCGGGCAGTCCCTGTCGGTCGTGCTGGGCATTTGGTTGCCCAACCTGGTCTTTGCCGGCGTAGCTGTCTTTCTGGTGAGCAGAGCCCAGAAATAGTTGGCGATGGAGCTGTTTTGTTTAAGTATATCGGCTTTTACCCCGGGCAAACCTGAACAAAATCCGCCTTCTTTCAAAAATTACTGAAAGAAAAGTACTTTAAGATTTCATTAACATTTTGTATAAACTACTGATTTACAGGGATAAAAATTATGAAATGTAAACTAGCTTCCTAAAGCAGGGCTTCTGAACGATCTGCAAGGGGGCAAAGAGTTGTCTTTTGTTGAACTTTTGCCTACATTTGATTTAACAACACGAAAAAGAAGACCATGGAAAATGTTCAGCAAGAGACTTTAGAGCTATCTCCCTCCGAGTTCAACGAACGCTTCGAGAGCATGAACTCCCTGCTCCACTCCTTTGCTTACAACCTCACAAAAAATGTAGAGGATGCGAAGGATCTGTTTCAGGAAACGGCCTTCCGGGCCATGACCAACCGAGACAAGTTTCGCCCTGGCACCAATTTCAAAGCTTGGCTTTTCACCATTATGAAGAACATCTTCATTAACAATTACCGGAAGAAGACAAAAGCCAACACGATCATGGATTCTACCGATAATTTGTATTACATTAATTCGGGAAGTGTCGTAATTTCGAACAAAGCAGAATCCAACATCATGATGAAGGAGTTGATCCACATGGTTGAAGAGTTGGACGACAGCGTGAAGATTCCTTTCTTGATGCACTATCAAGGGTACAAGTATCAAGAGATTGCCGACCACTTGGGGCTTCCCCTTGGCACTGTGAAAAGCCGCATTTTCTTTGCCCGCAAAGAGTTGAAAGAGTTGATCCGCCGCCGCTATACCTCTCTGAACGCCTGATCCCCGCTCGGTGGACACTATGCTATAATCGTCTCGCAGGACGAGAAATCATTTGTCCTTGCCTGTTCCACGGGCAAGGATTATTTTTTACCCCCCTATGGTTGATGCCCCGGATTTCCGCAGCAAGTTGTTCGGCTGGCATGCCGGTCACGATCGACCCATGCCCTGGAAAGGTGTGCAGGATCCCTACCGGATCTGGCTGTCCGAGGTCATCCTTCAACAGACCCGCGTAGCTCAGGGGCTGCCCTACTACCAACGTTTTGTAAAGCGTTTCCCGGGTGTACACGAGTTGGCAAAGGCTTCGGACGATGAGGTCTTCAAGTTGTGGGAAGGCCTGGGATACTACCGGCGAGCTCGCCACATGCTGGAGACGGCCCGCCATGTCGCTTTCGAGAGGGATGGCCGTTTCCCCGACACCTATGAGGGCCTGCTCGGGCTAAAAGGGGTAGGGCCTTATTCGGCTGCAGCCATTGCCTCCTTTGCCTATGGCCTGCCCCATGCCGTGGTAGACGGGAATGTAGTGCGGGTCTTGGCCAGAATTTACGGAGTGGATGAGGCTGCGGGCACCAGCCGGGGCAAAAAACAATTCCAGAAGTTGGCGCAGGAGTTGCTCGACCCGGCCCGGCCCGGCACCTTCAATCAGGCCATCATGGATTTCGGCGCCGCCCTGTGCAAACCCAAGTCGCCCGACTGCCCTTCCTGCCCCTTTCGCACCCAATGCAAGGCTCTTCGGGAAGACCGCATTCACGAGCTGCCGGCCAAGTCGAAAAAGCCCGACCGCAAAAAGCGGTATTTTCACTATCTGGTGCTCAGGCTGGAGGAGCAAGTCTTTATCCGGCAACGCCGGGCGGCAGATATCTGGCAAAACCTGTACGAATTTCCTCTCCTGGAATGGCCGCATGCCGAACTCAGCCTGAGCGAATTGAAAGCCCAACCCGAGTGGAAGGCCTGGGGATGGCAGGAGATGCCCACATTGCAGTCCATCAGTCCTCCCCGGCAACAAACCCTGTCCCACCAAATTGTACAGGCCCGATTCTGGGAATTCGAACTCGAAGGGATGCCCCAAACCCGTCCTTCCGACGCCTTACTGATCGATCGGAAAAAACTTCCCACCTTTGCATGGCCCAAAGTTTTAGATTGGTACTTAACGGGATAATTCGCTATATTTAAAATTGACCTGATTTTGCGCCTCTTGCGCTCAATACCAAGCATTCATGGTTAATCGCGTGATTCTTATTGGCAACCTGGGAGCTGATCCCGAAGTGAGGCATCTGGAAAGCGGGGCGGCGGTAGCCCGCATCCGAATGGCCACCAATGAAAGTTATAAAGACAAAAGCGGCCAATGGCAGGATCGCACGGAGTGGCACGATGTAGTGGCCTGGAGAGCACTGGCCGAACGCGCAGAACAAAGCCTGAAAAAGGGAATGACCATCTATGTGGATGGCAAGCTGACCCATCGATCCTGGGAAGACAAAGAGGGAAATCCGCGCCGTACCACCGAGGTCGTTGCCAATTACATTCGCATTCTGAGTCGGCGCGACCAGCCCAGTTCAGCTTCTGCTTCCGGAAGCTACAGCACTCCATCGGAAGCTCCTTCCGATGAGCCTTCATTTGATGAAGAATCGGCCGGGGACGACCTGCCGTTCTAGCTCGTATGGTTTAACCAACTCGACCAACCTTGGAATCCGAACCGGGTAGTTTAGTTTCCCTATTTACCTTCATCTTCCTGGCTGCCTTTCCCGCTTTGGAACTCACCCTGGGCCTGTTGTCCATTCTGCTCCTGCTGGCCTGTTCGGCCCTCATCAGCGGTTCGGAAGTGGCTTTTTTCTCCCTTACGCACAACGATTTCGTCGACCTGGAGCAAGACGGTATTCAAAGCAGCAAACGCATTCTGTCGCTGAAGGATAAGCCCAGGCGCCTGCTGGCGACCATACTAATCAGCAACAACTTCATAAATATTGCCATCGTACTGCTCTCCGATTTCGTGCTCCGCCAGCTCCTGTCGGAGCAGGTCATCCTGGATTGGGGGGTTTCGCTTTCCCGCTTCGTCGGCCGGCTGGGGCTTCAGATTGCACCGCTCCAGTTGGCTGCGGCCAGCCGCTGGACCATCACGGTATTGGGCGTTACTTTTCTTCTCGTCCTCTTCGGAGAAGTAGCGCCCAAGGTGTACGCCAAGCTGAACAACATCAGCCTGGCGCGCCTCATGTCGGGGCCGCTGCTCTTTCTCATGCGGCTGTTTGCTCCGCTGAGCAACGTTCTGGTCCGTTGGACAAATCTCATTGAAAAACGCCTGTCCGGACGGACGGAAGCCACTACCATTGCCACCAAGGAAGACATCGACGAGGCCATCAACCTCACCGTAAGCCTGCAATCGGAGGCCGAACACGAGGTCGATATTCTCAAACGCATCGTGAAATTCGGGGAAGTATCGGTCAAGCAAATCATGCGTTCCCGGGTAGACGTGGTCGCGATCGACTTTCGCATCAGTTATCCCGAACTGCTTGAGATCGCCCGCGAAAGCGGTTACTCCCGGATCCCGGTTTTTGAGAACGATTTTGACAACGTAACGGGAATCCTTTACGTTAAGGACTTACTCGGTCATCTCAACGAAGAACCGGCCTTCGAGTGGCAAAGCCTGATCCGCACCAACGTGCTCTACGTACCGGAAGCCAAAAAGATCGACGATCTGCTTCGGGAGTTTCAAAGCGAACACCTGCACATGGCCATCGTCGTAGATGAATACGGAGGGAGTGCGGGCATTGTCACCCTGGAAGATATCATGGAGGAAGTCATCGGCGACATCAAGGACGAGTTTGACGACGAACCCGAAGTGGAATACAAGCAATTGGATCCCAATAATTTCTTATTTGAGGGAAAGACCCTGCTCAACGATGTGTGCAAAGTGCTGGGCCTGGAAATGGACACCTTCGATGAGGCCAAGGGCGATGCCGACTCCCTGGCAGGCCTGCTGCTCGAACTGCACGGGCAAATTCCCAAAAAGGACACCACCCTGACCTACGGCCCCTTCGTTTTTAAGGTCGTATCCGTATCCAAACGACGAATCCAACAAATTTTGCTTACCCTCCACAAAAGCTAACTCATGAACTCCAGCAGAAGTCTTTTTGGCCTGGTCGCCCTGCTCTTGCTGTGCCAATGCTCATCCCGGGCTCCGACCCCCAGGCCGCGCGCCTACCCCAAGGTCAGTTACCCGGAAAAAGCCTATCAGACCTTTGATGAGGCCTACTGCGATTTCGCGTTTTCGTACCCGACCTATGCGCGCATTCAACAAGACACCCAATTCTTTGAAGACGCCTCGGAGCACCCCTGCTGGTTCGACATCTACATCCCCGACTTCGACGGGCGCATTCATTGCTCGTATTATCCGCTCAGCGGATCCAAGAGCCTCGAAGAACTGCGCACCGATGCCTTCGAACTGGTCGACTGGCACACCAAACGCGCCAACTACATCGAAGAGATCCCCATTCAAAACGACGCCCGGGAGGTGTACGGCTTCCTTTTTCGAATCACCGGCCCGGCCGCATCGCCTTACCAATTCTTTGTCACGGATCAAAAGGAGCATTTTTTACGAGGTGCTCTCTACTTCAATACCCAGACCCGCCCCGATTCGCTCCGCCCCATTGTTCAGTTCCTGGAGCAAGACCTGGAGCACTTGATCGAAACCTTTACCTGGGAGCCCGAATCCTGATGTCCTTTCCCCGGCCAGGTGCAGCAGGCAGCGACCCGCCACTGCAAAGCGAGACCCAGGGCCGAAAGACCGGCCTGATGAACGAAAAAAAAACAGGCCCTTTACTGCGATGAGCAAATGGCCTGTAGATTAGCGGTTGCCCTTGGGAAAGCGGCCTAGCCGGCCTTTTCCTTGGCTTTTTCTTCGTCTTGTGCCCCGGCTTTTCCGTTTCCGGTACCCGCTACCGGGCCCAGGATCTTGGCTTTCACCTTCTGTTCGATCTCCAGCGCAACTTCCGGATTGTCCTTTAAAAACTGCTTGGCAGCTTCCCGGCCCTGGGCAATCTTGGCATCGCCGTAACTATACCAGGCTCCGCTTTTTTGAATGATGTCGTGATCGACACCCAGGTCGACGATCTCGCCGATCTTGGAAATGCCTTCACCGTACATGATATCGAACATAGCGATCCGGAAGGGGGGCGCCAGTTTGTTCTTCACCACTTTGACTTTCACCTGATTGCCAATGACGTTGCCGTCCTTGTCTTTCAGGCCGGAGCCCGAGCGGCGGATGTCCAGGCGAATGGAGGAGTAAAACTTGAGCGCATTACCTCCGGTGGTGGTCTCTGGATTGCCGAACATGACGCCGATCTTTTCGCGCAGCTGATTGATGAAAATACAGCAACAACCCGTGCGGCCGATATTGGCCGTCAGCTTTCGCATGGCTTGCGACATCAGACGGGCCTGCAGTCCCATTTTGGATTCCCCCATTTCCCCTTCGATCTCACTTCGGGGCACCAGAGCAGCTACCGAGTCGATGACGATGATGTCGATGGCACCGGACCGGATCAGGTTTTCTGTGATCTCGAGCGCTTGCTCGCCGTCGTCCGGCTGAGAGATGAGCAGGTTTGCGGTATCCACCCCCAGCGCTTCCGCGTAGGTGCGGTCAAAAGCGTGCTCTGCATCAATGAAGGCCGCAATGCCGCCCTGCGCCTGGCATTCTGCGATGGCGTGGATGGCGAGGGTCGTCTTTCCCGACGATTCGGGGCCGTAGATCTCAACTACCCGCCCGCGGGGAAAACCGTTGATGCCCAGGGCGATGTCCAGGCCCAAGGAACCGGACGGAATGGAGGGGATATCGACGACTTTCTTGTCGCCCAGTCGCATGATCGTGCCTTTACCATAGGTCTTTTCCAGCCGGTCGACCGTGAGTTGCAGGGCCTTGAGCTTGGCTTCTCTGTCTTGAGACATCTCTCGTGGTTTTCTGGTTAAAAACGATTTGTTAAATGGTTTTACAAAAGTAAATTATTTGTTTGAATAAAGCAACCCACCTCAAGGGTTTATCGCCTCTCAAACTAGCAATTCTTTTCCGTTTCGCCCGGCTGTATCCATATGCGCTAAAAAAGCGAGGCGCCTTCCCCCGGCATGGGGAAAGGCGCCTCAGCTTTGGTTATT
>CAZQSF010000070.1:0-20531 GCA_964595955.1 uncultured Saprospiraceae bacterium | reverse complement strand
TAATGGTTTGATTTACAAAATTTTGCAATTCGTCAGCCCTTCGGGCGGAAAATTCACTGAATTTTCCGGGTTAAAGGCAGCCCGAATACGCTGGTGCCCGGCAGATGCGTTTGATAAAGAAACACTGCTCCCATGACACATTCCGCCTTTCGGGCTCGTGCTCGCCGCTACCGCAGGCAGGCCTTTTTGCTGGCCTTGCTCATTCACGTGCTTTTCCTGTTAATCCTGGTCTACGGAAGCGAGTTGCAAATGCTTGCGCAGGAATGGTTGCAACCGTTTACCGACCGTGCTACGGAGCGGCCCCTTCCCTAATCGAACAGGCCGTGTAATTCGGAGTGAACCAGGTTGACCACCTTGCCGAGATCTTCGGGTTTGTGCTCAAAATCCACCTCATCCGAATTGATGATCAGCAGTTTGCCATCGTCGTAATTACCGATCCACTCCTCATAGCGCTGATTCAGGCGTTTGAGGTAATCCAGGCTCATATTGCCCTCGTATTCCCTTCCCCGCGTTTGAATGTGCGCCACCAGGGTTGGGATGCTGGCCCGCAGGTAGATGAGTAGATCCGGCGGATTGATCTGCTCGATCATCGTTTCGAAAAGCCGGAGGTAATTGTCGAAGTCGCGGCTGGTGAGCAGCCCCATATCATGCAAGTTGGGCGCGAAAATGTAGGCGTCTTCGTAAATCGTGCGGTCCTGCACGACGGTCTGGTCTCCCTTGGCGATTTGCAAGATCTGGTGGTAGCGGCTGTGGAGGAAAAAGATCTGCAGGTTGAACGACCACCGTTTCATGTCGTGGTAGAAATCGCTGAGGTAGGGGTTATCTTCTGTGGATTCAAAATGCGCTTGCCATCCAAACGCTTTGCTGAGCTTCTCGGCCAGAGTGGTTTTGCCCGCACCGATATTGCCGGCCAGGGCAATGTGTTTGATCGAAGGAAGATTGCTGTTCCGGTCCATCGGAGCCGTTCATTTTTGGATGCCTGAAAATACAACTCCGTCCACAACCCGCTTCTATTTTGCCTCGGATTTTCCATTTGAGCCCCAACTGCGGTCATTTTTTTGTAGAATCGCTTATCCTTCCGGATTAATTCCGGCATTGGCAGAACGATTGCCGCCGCTAATCGAATAAGGAATCATGAAGGTAGACGATCAACTTATCTTACAGCTCGAAGAGTTAGCCCGGTTGGCCCTGGAGCCGGCGGAACGGACGCAGCTCCGCGCGGAGCTGGAGGCCATCCTCGACATGATGGAAATGATCCAGCAGGTGAATACCGATGGCGTAGAGCCTTTGCGATATTTGGTTCCAGATGCTATTCCGCTGCGCGAGGACAAATCCGAGCCGGGCTGGACGGCTGAAGAAGCCACCCGGGCTACGAAGACCCGGCATGAGAACTTTTTTGTACTTCCCGCTGTACTGAAATTGTCCAATGAAAATGGCCACGACTGAAATGGAAAACCTCATCATCGCCGTCAAGGAATTGCGAAAAGTATACATCATGGGTACGACCGAGGTAAATGCCCTTCGCTCGATCACACTCGATATTTTTCGCAACGAGTACGTAGCGCTTATGGGCCCCTCGGGCTCCGGGAAATCGACCCTGATGAACATGATCGGCTGCCTGGATACGCCCACCTCCGGAAAATACTGGCTCAACGGCACAGACGTAAGCCAGATGCACGACAGTGAATTGGCCGAAGTCCGCAATAAGGAGATCGGCTTTGTTTTCCAGACCTTCAACCTGCTGCCCCGCTTATCGGCTCTGGACAATGTAGCTTTGCCGCTCACTTATGCCGGCCTTTCCCGAACCGAGCGGCAGGAGCGGGCCGCCGAGGTGCTCGAGTCCGTGGGCTTGGGCGACCGGATGCACCACAACCCGAACGAGTTGTCGGGCGGGCAGCGTCAGCGGGTAGCCGTAGCCCGGGCCCTGGTGAACCGACCTTCCATCATTCTGGCCGATGAACCTACCGGAAACCTCGATACCAAGACCTCGCTGGAGATCATGGGGCTGTTCGAGCAAATTCAAGCCGCCGGCAATACCGTGATCATCGTAACCCACGAAAACGATATTGCCGAATACGCACACCGGATCGTCCGGCTGCGCGACGGCCTGGTCGAAAGCGACGTCCGAAATGAACACGTACTCAGCACGCTAAAGGATTAATGACCGCCTATGGCCTTTCGCATTTACACCCGAACCGGCGACCGGGGGGAGACCTCCCTTTTCGGCGGACGCCGACTTCCCAAGGACCACCTGCGCATCGAAGCCTATGGCACCGTCGATGAGCTGAACGCCTTTCTGGGGCTGGTCAACGATCACTTGCGCCTCGAGGAACTGACCGGGCTTTACCAGGAGGTAAACGCCATTCAAAACCTGCTTTTCAACCTGGGAGCTCAGCTGGCCTCCGATCCCGAAAAGGATATGCAGATTCCCAGCCTGCAGAGTTCAGATGTGGAAAGCCTGGAGCAGGCGATCGACCGCATGGAGGCCGAACTGCCCGAATTGAAGAACTTTATCCTGCCGGGCGGGCACCCGGCCGTATCCCAATGCCATGTCGCCCGCTGTGTGTGCCGCCGGGCGGAGCGACTGGTCGTTTCCCTGGCTGCTGCCGAGCCCGTCGATGCGTTCATCCTGACCTATCTGAATCGCTTGTCGGACTATCTCTTCG
Organism: uncultured Saprospiraceae bacterium; assembly: GCA_964595955.1. Classification (GTDB taxonomy): domain Bacteria; phylum Bacteroidota; class Bacteroidia; order Chitinophagales; family Saprospiraceae; genus JAJDFU01. The sequence goes on along the minus strand of CAZQSF010000070.1, from coordinate 17,865 downwards.
TGCTGGCTCGCTATGTGGGCAGGCAATTGGGTGCCGAGGAAGTGATCTGGGCGCCTCGCTCAGCGCCCTGAACAGATCGCCTTTTTCCCTTTGGCTCGCAAGTCCGGTATATTTGTGCAGACGACACTGTCCGTGAAGCAGTGGAGAAGTGAACCTTATGAGTCAATCCTTTCGCCAGACGCTGGACAAACTGCCCGTAGCAGCGCGGTACTTGCTGATCGCCCTGGTGGTGTTCTTCATCAGTTTTCTGTTTCCCAGCCATGTGCAGTTCAAGTACCAATATGAAAAAGGGCAGGTTTGGCATTACGACGACCTGGTAGCCCCCTACAGCTTTGCCATTCAAAAACCCCCGGAGCAGCTGGAAGAAGAGTACGCAGCTGTGAACGCGGAGCTCTCGCCTTTTTACAATCTGGAAGCCGGTCTATCAACTCGTCAAAAAGAGGCTTTCCGAAAGGCTTTCGACGCCAGGCTGAGCGAAGAAGGCATGGTCGACCAGTTTCCCAATGTAAGCGCCAATCCGCGATTGTACGAGCAGTACGGCTTGAATTTCCTCGATGTCATCTACGACAAGGGGGTCATTGAGCTGGCTGAAGAACATCGGGAAAAGGGCAGGGATTTCGTGATCAATATCGTAGCGGGAAACACCTCTTACAAACGCACCCTGGAGTACTTTTTTACGGAGCAGGAGGCGGCCGAGTGGCTGAGCGATTCGCTGCCCTATTCGTCTTTGGAAGAGCCGGACTTTCTCTACGCTTTGCTGGAGGATCACATTCGCCCGAATATTACCTACAATGCGCCGCTCACTCAAAAGCTGGAGCGGGAAATGCTGAGCGAAGTCTCCCCGATGCGCGGTATGGTTCGCGAAGGCGAACTCATCGTTCAGCGAGGGGCATCCATCACCCAGGAGGTGTTTTACAAGCTGGAGTCCTTCAAGAGGCACTATTACCAGGAGGCTTCTTCCCGGGGCGCCATGTGGATGGTCTTCGGGGGATATTTGTTGCTCACCAGCCTAATTGTAGGGGTATTCCTGTTTTACTTGCGCGCCTTCGAGCCCGGGGTCTTCGGCAGTCTTTCCAAGCTGGCATTCGTGCTGCTTTGGCTCCTATTGTACAGCTACCTGGAGTACATCGTATCCTTCACGGCAGTGTTGAGCCCCTATGTGATACCCTTTTGCATCGTGCCCATTGTCATTAAGACCTTCTACGACAACTACCTGGCCTTTGTGACGCACATCGTGGTGGTGCTCATCGCCAGTTTCCTCACCAACCTCGGGTATGAGTTTACCCTTTTGCAGATGTTGGCCGGCATCGTCGTTATCCTGTCCAAAGTGAATACGCGCGACTGGAGCCGCTTTTTTTACTCCATGCTGGCTATTTTCCTGACCTACGTCATCGGGTACCTGGGGCTCTCGCTCATTCAGGTAGGAGATTGGCGAGACATCAATTACACCGTATTCGGTTGGCTGTTCCTCAACGTATTCCTGACCATGCTGGCCTATCCGCTCATTCCACTGCTGGAGCGGCTGTTCGGATTTACTTCGGCCATTACCCTGATGGAACTTTCGGATATGAACCGCCCCCTGCTGCGCGAGTTGGCTGTAAAGGCTCCGGGCACCCTGCAGCATTCTCTGCAGGTGGCCAACCTGAGCGAAGCGGCGGCCAGCCGGATCGGCGCAGATGATCTGCTGGTGAAGGTGGCAAGCCTTTATCACGACATCGGTAAGACAAAAGCTCCGCAGTACTTCATTGAAAACCAAAGCAACGGGAAAAACCCCCACGATGAGCTTTCGCCCAAAGAGAGTGCCATCATCATCATTGACCACGTGTTGGAAGGGGAGCGCAAAGCCCGGGAAAAACGGCTGCCCAAGATGGTCATCGATTTTATTCGAAGTCACCACGGCACGACCCGAACGGAGTATTTCTACCGCAAGAGTGTGGAGCGAAACGGCGAGGCGAATGTGGATGAATCCCTTTTCCGCTATCCGGGCCCCATTCCGCGAACCCGGGAGGAGACCATCGTCATGCTGGCCGATTCCATAGAGGCCGCCTGCAAGAGCCTGAAAGAGCCCACCGGCCAGGACATTGACCAACTCATCGATCGCATTATCAGCGGCAAGATCGCTCAGGGACAACTCCGGGACTCACCCCTGAGTTTTGAAGAGCTGGAAGCTTGCCAGGACGTATTCCAGAAACTCATGCGTTCCATTCACCACGTCCGTATCGAGTACCCGGAGGAGCCGGAGAAAAACTCTTCTCAGCCGGCCTGATCTGAGCCGGGGCGTGATTTACCGGAAGGAGTGCCTCCTTTCGAATAGCCATAGGGGCAGTGCCGGCATCCGCTTTGGCAGCAGTATCCTCGCCGGCGCAGAAAAGCTTCGGTGAGCACGAAAAAGCCGTTCTCCAGATAGTAGTCGCGGCCTTCTATCAGCGGGCCCGTTCCCTTTTTTTCACCTTCTCGATCTGTACTCAAAGCGTCTGCTGCGTTAAACTGTCTTAAAGACCCAATCGGGGTGTTGACGCTTCACCCACTCGAAGCTTCCAAAGAGCAGTAAACTGTACAGCAGGTCACCCGCGACGGCGGTGCGGAAAAACGGAAGGCCGGCGGCATAGGCCTGGAGCAGACCGCTCAAATCCTTGGTGTACATGGGAAGGCTTAGCCAGGAGCCGAAATTGGTCACGAGGAAAAACAGCACGGAAGCACCCAGCGTGGTAAGAAGAAGCCGGGTGGGTTTAACCCGTTTCAGAAAAACGATGCCCAGGCCGACGATCAGGGCAAAAGCCAGGTATACCAGCCAGCTCCCGAACCAGGAAAACCCTTCGAAGTAGGCGGCGTACACCGTGTTGTTCAGCAGGATGTCACTCAGCCACATAGCGGCCAAGGGAACCAGGAACGCCAGGTAGGAACGCGAGAAGTATGCCCCTCCGAACAGGGCCATAGCAGTCACCGGCGTGAAGTTGTAAGGGTGGGGGAGCAATCGGGAAAGAGCGGCCAGGGCAATGATGGCAATCAGCAGGATCGGACGTATGCGAATTGTTGAATTCATGCGCGTTGTTAACTTTTTCAATGCCAAAATTAACGCTTTCGCAAGGGAAATCCGAATGCAGATCTGCGGTGCTCACTCCAACGAGAGTGTTCTTTCTCATAAATTTGTTGTTTCTTCGACCGGCCGGGATAGCCGGTACCCGGATTCTTTTGACCAACCAATTTGATCCACGAACATGCGTTTTTGTTTTTTCTTTCTCTTTTTGCAACTCGTGAGTTTTTCAGCGATTCCTGCCCAACAGAGCTATTGGCAACAGGCCGTGTCCTATCAAATGGAGATCGACTTCGAAGTGAAGAATCACCGATACGACGGCCGGCAGGTCCTTCGCTATACCAACCATTCGCCCGACACCCCGAATCGAGTTTTTTATCATCTGTACTTCAATGCCTTCCAGCCGGGCAGCATGATGGATGTGCGTTCGCGTACCATCGTCGATCCCGATCCGCGGGTGGGCGACCGGATCAGCCAACTCAGCGAGTCGGAAATCGGTTACCTGCATGTAGACGGGCTGACCCAAGACGGCAAGCCGCTTGCCTATGAAGAAGTGGGCACCATACTGGAGGTCGAGTTGAACGAACCTATTCTTCCCGGCCAAACCACCGAACTGGAGATGGTTTTTCGCGCTCAGGTGCCGGTGCAGATCCGGCGCTCCGGCCGCGACAACGAAGAGGGCGTTGCCTATTCCATGTCGCAGTGGTATCCGAAGATCTGCGAATACGATTACATGGGCTGGCATGCCAACCCCTATATCGGGCGTGAATTTTACGGCGTGTGGGGTGATTTTGACATAAAGATCACGATCGATGCCGATTATGTGCTGGGAGGCACGGGCTATGTGCAAAACGGCGAGGAGGTGGGCTACGGTTATGAGGAAGACGGCGCCAAGGTAGCTCGCCGGGGCAAGCAACTCACCTGGCACTTTACCGCCGATCGCGTGCACGATTTTGTATGGGCCGCTGATCCGGACTACACCCATACCACCCTGAAACGGGAAACCGGCACGGTACTACACTTCCTCTACCAACCCGAACAGAGCAATCAGGAAGCCTGGAAGAGGCTGCCTCCGATCATGGATCGCGCTTTTGCCCTGATCAATTCCCGTTTTGGTCCTTACCCCTATGAGCAATACTCCTTCATACAGGGGGGCGACGGCGGCATGGAGTATCCCATGGCCACCCTGATCACGGGCAACCGAAACTTTCTCAGTCTGGTGGGGGTAAGTGTGCACGAACTCATGCACAGCTGGTATCAGGGGGTGTTGGGCAATAACGAGAGCCTTTATCCCTGGATGGATGAAGGGTTCACCAGCTTTGCTACGGCCGAGGTGATGAACCAACTGGCCGTAGAAGGTCTCCTGCCCGGCTACAAGGTGCGGGAAAATCCTCAACGAGGCTCTCTGGAAGGAATGGCTCGCATTGCTACCTCGGGAGCCGAAGAAGCCATGAGTACCCATGCGGACCACTACACGACCAATACGGCCTACAGCGTGGCATCCTACGTCAAAGGGGCCGTATATCTCGCTCAATTGCGCAATATGCTCGGGCCGAAGACCTTCGATGCGGCCCTTCGCAGCTATTACGATCAATGGAAATTCAAACACCCTTCCCCCAACGACTTCCTCCGGGTCATGGAGAAAGCCTCCGGCCTGGAATTGGACTGGTACAACCAATACATGATCAATACCACCCACACCATTGATTATGCGCTGAAAGACCTGGATGAAACCGAAGACGGCAAAACCATTGTACGGCTCGAAAAGAAGGGGGTAATGCCCATGCCGCTGGATGTGGAGGTTCGCTTTGCCGACAATACCCGCAAGTGGTTTCACATTCCCTTGCGGATCATGCGGGGGCACAAGCCCCTGGAGGAAGCCGGACGAACCTTCGAACTGCTGCCGGACTGGCCCTGGACCAACGACGAATACACCTTCGCGCTTGATCGCCCGCTGCGCGAAGTAGCCGAAGTGGTTATTGATCCCGATATTCAGATGGCAGACATCAACCGAGACGACAACACTTCGCTGCGGGATGAAGTCATACAATATAAGGACTAATTGCCCGAACTATGGCCAACCCCATCGTTTCCAAACACTTAGACGACATGCCTCCCTTTCGTGCAGGAGATTTTACCCTCTTGCGGGAAGTGTTGCACCCACAGAAGGAATCCTTGGAGCTGCCTTTCAGCCTGGCCCATGCCTTCCTGGAGCCAGGAGAGTCCTCCCACCCTCACCGGCTGGCCGGGCAAGATGAGATATACCTCATTCTGTCCGGAAAAGGTACCTTGCAGTTGGACGATGCTGCTTATCCGGTACGCACCGGCAATGTGGTGTTGATTCCCGCCGGCACGGTACAGTGGCTTGTAAATGAAGGAGATACGAAGCTCGAGCTGTATTGTATTGTTCAGCCGCCCTGGAAAAAAGAAGATGAAGCGGTGTGGCCGCGCAATACACAAGGGTTATCAAAACGTTAAGGAATAGGAAAATGAAAGGGATGTAAACGGGCGATAAATTTATTGCCGCATGAGAATTTTGCAGCTGTGCAAAAAAGTTCCCTACCCGTTAAAGGATGGAGAATCCATCGCTGTTAATGCATTGAGTCAGGCGCTTCACGACCAGGGGTGCTCGATCACCCTCCTGGCAATGAATACCCACAAGCACCAGGTTCGTTTTTCCGAAATGCCGGAAGCGCTCGCCCATTACGACGCCATGCACCTGGTGTACGTAGACAACCGGGTGAAACCCTGGCCCGCCTTCCGGAATCTGTTTTCTTCCGAATCCTATCACGTTTCCCGCTTCATTTCCCCGGCCTTTCAGGCCAAATTGGAAGAACGGCTGCAAACCGGATCGTATGATCTGATCCAGCTGGAAACGCTTTATCTGGCCCCATACATACCGGTGATAAGGAAGCACACGCGGGCTCCCATAGCCATGCGGGCTCACAATGTAGAACACGAGATCTGGGATCGCATCACGCGCAACACCCCGCCCTCGCCTCGAAAATGGTACTTGCGGCATCTCACCGAGAAGCTGCGGCGGTACGAAATCGCTCAATTGCGCGCTTACGATCTGCTCATTGCCATCACGGAGCGCGATCTGCGCTACTTCCAGGGCCTCGGTTATCGGGGCCATTCCACCGTAACTCCCATCGGGCTCGACAAAAGATCGTACCGGCCGAACTACCGGGCTTTTGAAAAACGGCCTTTGTCCATGGCCTTTATCGGTTCGCTGGACTGGATGCCGAATCAAGAGGGGCTGGACTGGTATCTGGAGAAGGTATGGCCGAGCCTGCACCATCGCTGGCCCGAGCTCAGTTTTCACATAGCGGGCCGAAACAGCGAAGCCTGGCGAAAGGAGGTTTCCTTGCCTCAGGTCGTTGTGCACGGCGAAGTGCCATCGGCCAAAGAGTTCCTGAATGCACATCCGGTATTAGTCGTACCTTTACTTTCCGGAAGCGGCATGCGCGCCAAGATCCTGGAAGGCATGGCGCTGGGTCGGGTTGTGATCACCACCTCCCTGGGACTGGAGGGGATAGATGCGACACACGGCCGGGAAGTTTTGCTGGCCGATACCCCGGAGGAGTTTGCCTCGGCCCTCGCTTTTTGTTTGGGCCAGCCCGAAAAGTTGGAGGCCATGGGGCGCAGGGCCCGCCAGCTGGTGGAGAAACGATACGACTACCAGGTGATCGCCCGCCAGCTTTTTCTCGCCTACCAGGATTTGTTACCGAAAACGCGCACGGCTATCCGTATTGTTTAACGCACATGTACTTCGACCATTAAGCCTGCAAAGATCGCCGTGCTCGCCTCGCGATTTCCTTTCCCGCTGGAGAAAGGAGATAAGTTGCGCCTTTACCACCAGATCAGGGGATTGGCTCAGGAAGGGTACGAAGTGGGGCTTTTTGCTCTTCACCAGCATCCGGTGGCCCAGGGCGATCGGGAGGTGGTAGGGCGATGGTGTGCGGGCGGCTTGCATCTGTACCGCCAATCCGCCTGGCAGCACGCGCTGAATCTGCTGCAGGGCTGGTCGAAGGGGCTTCCTCTTCAGGTGGCCTTTTTCTTTCAAACACAAGGGGTGGCCCGGCTTCGGGAAGACCTGGAGCGATTCGCCCCGGATGTGGTGTACTGCCAGCTCATTCGCATGGCACCCTATGTGCTCGATTGGCCCGGGATTCAAGTTTTGGATTACATGGATGCTTTCAGCGGGATCATGCGCAAGCGGGCCTTCGATGCTTCGCCCCTCCTCCGGCCTCTGCTGAATGCGGAAACCCGGCGGCTTCGCGCCTACGAGCGGCACGTCTTCGATGCTTTTCAGGGGCATACCATCATTTCCCGGCGCGACCAGATGGACATCGACCATCCGGAGGCCGAACACATAGCGGTCATTCCCAATGGCGTGAATACCGAATTTTTCAAACCTCTAGCGGAGGTGAAACCTACCTACGAGCTGGCTTTTGTGGGCAATATGGGCTATCACCCCAATGTGGTGGCCGGGCGCTGGCTGGCGGAGCGCTTACTGCCCATTTTAAAAAACAAGCACCCCGGTATTCGCCTTCTTCTGGCGGGAGCCCGCCCGGCCCGCTCCATTCAGGCGCTTGCTTCACCTTCTGTGAAAGTAACCGGATGGGTACCCGATATTCGCAATGCCTATCAAAGCGGGCGCCTGTTCGTCGCGCCTCTTTTCCACGGCGGCGGCCAACAGAACAAGATCCTGGAGGCCATGGCCATGGGCCTGCCCTGTGTTACCACCTCGCACGTCAATGAAGCCATCGGAGGGCGGCACCGCAAGGAGCTGCTCATTGCCGATCACGAAGAAGCGTTTTCAAGCCAGGTTACTTTTCTGCTGGACAATCCGGAGGTGGCAGCCTCCATAGGCCGCCGGGCCCGGTCGTTCGTAGAGGAGCGATTTTCCTGGGAGGCCGCCAACCAGCAGTTGAGCCGCATGATCGACCAGGCCTTTTCGCAAGTAGGGGTTAAAGCCGAAACAACAAAAAAATAACCCACCTGTTTTCAGGAAAAACAGGAAGCACGTTGAACGAATCTATGTCCCGTACTGAAACTACTGCCCCCATTCAGCTCAACACCATTGAGGAGGCCATCGAGGATATCCGCCAAGGCAAGGTGATTATTGTCGTGGACGATGAGGACCGGGAAAATGAAGGCGACTTCATTTGCGCCGCCGAGTGCGTCACTCCCGATATCATCAATTTCATGGCTACCTTCGGCCGGGGCCTCATTTGCGCCCCGATCGAGGAAAAACGAGCCGAGGAATTAGGCCTGGATATGATGGTGAAGTCCAACACGGCCTTACACGAAACGGCCTTTACCGTATCCATCGACCTCATCGGTCAGGGCTGTACGACGGGCATTTCCGCCTACGACCGGGCGACCTGCATCAAAGCCCTGGTTGATCCCGAGGCCCGCCCTGAGGATTTTGCCAAGCCCGGCCACGTATTTCCCCTGCGGGCCAAAAGCGGCGGGGTGCTACGCCGTACCGGCCACACCGAAGCGACGATCGACCTGGCTCGTCTGGCCGGCTTTGCTCCGGCAGGCGTATTGGTGGAGATCCTGAATGAAGACGGCACCATGGCTCGCCTTCCGCAGCTCATGAACATTGCCCGAAAGCACGACCTCAAGATCATTGCCATCGAAGACCTGGTGGCCTACCGAATGCGCAATGAGCGTCTCATCGAGCGGGAACTAGCCGTGACGCTGCCTACCAGGTACGGCGCCTTCGAGATCATTGCCTACAAACAGATCACGACGGGCGACCGGCATCTGGCCATCAAGAAAGGGAGCTGGGAACCCGATGAGCCCGTGCTGGTACGGGTTCATTCCTCTACGGAAACCGGTGATCTGCTGGGGACGCTCTTCGACGATTACGGTCGCCAGCTTCAGCAGGCCATTGAGACCATCGGTCGCCAGGGTAAGGGGGTCTTGGTCTACATGCGGCACAACGAGGACAGGGGCAGCATCCTCCATCATTTGCGCCACCTGCAGAGCCAGTCTTCCGACGGGCATCCCATCCAGGTCAAATCGGAAATGACCCAACGCGACTTCGGAGTGGGAGCCCAGATCCTGCGCGATCTAAACATTCGAAAGATCCGCTTGCTGACCAATCATCCGCGGCGTCGCATCGGCCTGATCGGCTACGGACTGGAGATCGTAGAGAATGTGAATCTGAGTGAGGACTGACCTCAGAAACTGGGACAAAGCACCGTCTCGTTGTCGTAATTGCCCAAAAACGCAAAGGATATCTCAAAGGCACCGGCACCGGCATTGCGGCTCACCAGTTCATTCATCGGGAAATCGTAGCTCATACCCAGCAGGAAGTTCCGAAACTCCACCCCCAGCATGGCGATGATGGCATCCAGCCCCAGGTTGTCGGCATTGCGAACCGGACGGGCCCAACCGCCCACGTGCAGGGCCAGGCCGTTGAGATCGTTGATGAGGTAGCGAAGGCTTGTACCTGCGTTGAGGGTCATGTGGGGGCCTTGTTGCATGAAAACGGCACGGGGGAGCAACTGGGTGCGTTTGCCGAGTGGAATTTGAAACCCCAAATGAGCAACCGTTCGCATGAGGATCTCATCTTCGCTGATCGGTACCTCTTCTTCGTTGTCAAAGAAAAAACTGAGCCTGGGCTGATTGAGGTGAAATAAGGCCAGCCCGGCAAAAATTCCTATGCCTTCCCGCTGCACGTAGGCATAGTGAAGGCCCGCCCCGATATCAAAGTAGGTCAGATTGTTCTCGGGCAAGGCCTCGCCGGTCGGGTCGGTAAAGCCAGTGGTGCCATTGAATTGATCGTCGAAAAGGATGTCCTGATAGCCCACGCTTCGCTGACCGAGTCCCAGTTGAAAACCGGCAGAGAGATAGGAGGTGTTGAACCGGCTCAGCGATTTGTGGAAGGCTCCGGATACGGCCAGGTAGTTGGAGTTGAGGCTGTAGGGGTTGCGGTCGCCGAAAAACAGCACACCGGCACCTACGGCATCTTCCACGGCCCGGCTGCGGTAATTGACCGGGAAGCGAAGGTCCATATTGGCTGCAAAGGCGGCCGAGGGCCCGTCCACCACGCTTAACCATTCGTCCCGGTAAATGAGCCCGATGCGGTACTTGCCGGGAAAAGCTCCGGTAAGTGCGGGATTCAGATACATGGGGGCCGTGTAAAATTGAGAGAACTGGCGGTCCTGGGCCAGGGCTCCAAGCGCTGAGGCTCCTATGAAAAGGCTGAACAGGAGAAAGCGTAGGGTCATAATGTGTAGGGGTAAAAACAGATCAAAAGTAGGGTTAAATCGGGCAGCTTGCGAAAAACCAAACGGATAATCGCCAGATATTATTATTTTGCAGAAAAGCCCCATACCTGCTTGGTTTTCCGTTCCTAAATTCAATTAAACACCCTTCCATGCCTTTCGGAATTTGCCCACTCAGCGCCGTGCCCCTTCGCCGCTCGGCGAACGGCAAAAGCGAGTTGGTCTCTCAGTTGTTATTTGGGGAGTTGGTGGAAATCCTGGAACAGAAGGGAAATACCTGGGCCCTGGTGCGCTGTACCTGGGACAACGTCATCGGTTGGGTGCTCGTCCGGCAGCTCATGACGATAACGCCCAGCGAATTCACGCGATACAGCCGCCGACATGCTTTTGTACTCGACCTGGTGCATCCCGTTCTTGGCGAAGACCATATGCTGCCCATCCTGCTGGGCGCACAGCTGCCGGATTTCGATGGCATGCGCCTCCACCTGGGCGAGACAGCCTACCACTACAGCGGGCAGGCGGTTTTTACTTCCGACATCCCCGACTTACATGGTTTTGTGCAGCGCATTGCGCGCCGCTATCTCTATGCACCCTGTCTTCGGGGCGGTCGCTCTCCCTTCGGCCTGGATAGTGCCGGGCTGGTACAGGTGGTTTACAAAATGGCCGGATACCGCCTGCCGCGGGAACCGGAAGACCAGGTACACTGCGGAAACAGCGTGGATTTCCTGGAGAATGGGCAAGCCGGAGACCTTGCTTTTTTCGAAGCGCCAAACGGCAAGATCAATCACGTGGGTTTGCTGATGGATTCCGGGCAGGTCTTACACGCCTACGGCCGGGTGCGCATGGATCCGATCGATCATTTCGGCATTTTTCAGAAAGAGCGCAATCGCTATTCCCATCGCCTGCGGGTGGTGCGCCGCCTGCTCGACGACCAGCCGGGAGTCGACGATGCGCAAGAACAGAGCGTGGATCACAGCCACCAGCAGCCCGAATTGTTCAAATCGCCTGAATGATATCGTATTGAGTGAGAATGTGCAGGTTGCCGGCCCGATCCCGGGCAATAACTGCCGGAATGCGTTTGCAGATGTATTTGCTGAGTTGGCTGAACGGCATTTCTTCCGTCACCAGGGGAAAGGGCTCACCCATAATGTCACCTACCGGAATGTCATCCAGCTTTTCCGGATGATCCAGCAAATGCGACAGTACGGTGCTTTCTGTAATTGAACCCACCACTTTGGCATCGCGCAATACGGGCAGCTGAGAGATCTCGTGCTCTTTCATCAGCTCAAACGCTTTGGCAGCCGAATCCTGGGCTTGTACGGCGATGAATCCCATGCCGTTCTTGTGGCGGATGAGGTCGGCCACCCGCATTTCTTTGTCCATAAAGCCGCGTTCCCGCATCCAGTCGTCGTTGAAGATCTTGCCGACATAGCGGCTGCCGTGATCGTGAATAACGACTACCACCACATCTTCGGGGGTGAGCCGGTCCTTGAGCTGCACCAGACCGGCCACGGCCGAACCGGCGGAATAGCCCAGTAAAATGCCCTCTTCTCGCGCGAGCCGCCGGGCCATGATGGCGCCATCCTTATCGGTGACCTTTTCAAAATAATCGATAACATCGAAGTCCACATTCTTGGGAAGAATATCCTCGCCTATTCCTTCGGTGATATAGGGGTAGATCTCCTTGCGATCAAACTCCCCGGTCTCGTGGTATTTCTTGAAAACGGAGCCGTAGGTGTCGATGCCCCAGATTTGGATGTCCGGATTCTGCTCTTTGAGATAACGGCCGGTGCCGCTGATGGTGCCGCCCGTGCCTACGCCCACCACCATGTGCGTGATCTTGCCCTGGGTCTGTTCCCAGATCTCCGGTCCGGTGCTTTCGTAGTGGGCCTGGCGATTGGATAGGTTGTCGTACTGGTTGCACCAGAAGGAATTGGGGATCTCTTTGCTGAGTCGCTCCGCCACCGAATAGTAGGAGCGCGGGTCATCCGGTTCTACGTTGGTGGGGCACACGATGACCTCCGCACCGAAGGCCTTCAGCAGGTCGATCTTTTCCTTGGACTGCTTGTCGGTGGTCGTAAAGATGCAGGTGTAGCCTTTTACGGCGGCACTGATGGCCAGCCCCATGCCGGTATTCCCCGACGTGCATTCAATGATAGTGCCGCCGGGCTTGAGCTTGCCCTGGGCTTCGGCATCCTGCACCATTTTAAGGGCCATGCGATCCTTTATGGAATGACCGGGATTAAAGGTTTCGACCTTCATGAGCACCAGGGCAGGCACCTCTTCCACCACCTTGTGCAGTTGCACCAGCGGGGTGTTGCCTATGGTTTCCAGTATCGTCTTGTGGTAATGCATAAAAGCTTGGTAAAGGGCGTGTTTCTATTGCAAAGGTAGGAGAAATTGTGCGATGCTGCTTCGGGGGGCTCGACGACATGTGCTCTTATCGCAACGATTTTACATGAACGAAAAAACGAGGGTTAATAGCTCCCAGGGCTTTGGCCGCTGTTGGGGAAAGCACCACCTCTACACCTTCATCGTAAAGGGTATCCGGAATGCGGCAAAGCACTTTAACGTAGACCTTCAAGCCGTTCATAGGGTTTTTTACTTCGATAATGGATTGCAAAGGGGCGGTATCGTGCATGGCAAAAAATGCCTGGCCTTCGGGCTTGCTTTTTTCCCAACGGGCCGCTCCTTTGGAGACAGAGGCCTGCTTGCCCTGCTCGAGTTGCCGGAAGAACTGCTGTGCCATCTGGGCATTGGCCGCGGCATAGGGGTTGGTGTGCAGTCCGCTTCGCATGTCGGCCGAAATGCCTCCCTGGCTCATCCAGCCGATGTGAATTTGTTGCCCGGGCCGAAGCCCCTCATGCGACATCAGGCCGGCCCGATTCAGCAGCGTATCCATGGGAAGTTCGAAGTACTTGCGGGCAAGACGGTACATGGTATCTCCCTTCCGAACCAGGTAATAGACGGGTACATGCGTAGCCGGATCGATCTCATCCGTTTTGAATCGAAGGATGGCGCGGTTGGGAATGGGGATGCGTACCGGATCCCCCACGGAAACCGACCGGACCTCCAGCTGAGGGTTAAAAGCATAGAGTTCTTGCAGGCTGAGGCCGTAAAAGCGTGCCAGGGAGAACAGCGTTTGGCCGGGGGCCAAGGCATGGTCAAAGTACTTGCTGCCGTAGGGACCTACGGAAAGCAAAATGGTATCTTTGGCGGTGAGGTAATTCAGGCTGTCGCCGATTTGGGCGCTCAGGTATACAGATAGGCTCAGCAGGATACCCGCTAATGTGACCTGCAGCATTCTCATAGTGTTTCTCCGTGTTGGCTAAAACAAAAATATGAAAACGCTAGGTATCGTACCCGCTCGTTTTGACTCTTCCCGCTGGCCGGGAAAGGTTCTTCAGGATTTGGATGGAAAGAGCATGTTGCAGCGCACGTATGAGCAGGCCCGCCAGGCTCGGTGCGTAGATGAGGTGCTTGTAGCCACCGATGACGAGCGGGTGCGCAAGCACGTGCTCGACTTTGGCGGGCAGGTGGTTCTGACCGGTACTCGGCATCGAAGCGGAACCGATCGATGTGCCGAGGCTGTGGATCGCTGGGAAGGAACCCCCGATGCCGTATTGAATCTTCAGGCTGACGAGCCCTTCCTGCCGCCTGCGCAGATCGATCGGGTGGTGCGCATGCTTCAGGCCGGGGCGGATATCGCCACCATCGCCCATCCCATTCGTTCGGAAGAGGAGCTTTGGAGTTCCGCCGCTGTGAAAGTGGTTCTCGACCGGGCCGGCCGGGCTCTGTATTTTAGCCGGAGCCCCATTCCCCATTTGCGCGACGTACCGAAAGGCGAATGGCTTCGGCACCACACCTTTTACCGGCATATCGGGCTGTATGGTTTTCGCACCGGCGTGCTTCGTCGAATCACTCGTTTTCTGCCCGGGCAGCTCGAGGAAGGCGAAAAACTGGAACAACTGCGCTGGATGGAAGGCGGCCTTTCCATTCAGGTCGGCATCGTTCGGGAGGGCTCCCTGGGAATGGATACCCCGGCCGATCTGGAGCGCGCAAAACAATGGCTGGCTTCCGGTAGTTTTACTTCCATATGAATTTTTGCAGCCATTGCGGGGCCGGTCAGCTGAAAAAGCGCATACCGGCAGGGGATAACCGCCTCCGGATCGTATGTGAGAACTGTCAGACCGTCCATTACAGCAATCCGAAAATTGTGGCCGGCTGCCTGCCGGTATGGGAAGACAAGGTGTTGTTGTGCCGGCGGTCCATCCCGCCCAGGAAGGGGTATTGGAATGTGCCTGGCGGATACCTGGAGCATGAAGAAAGCGTGGAAGAAGGCGCCAGGCGGGAAGTCTGGGAAGAGGCTTGCACGCGCGTCGAGATTCTGCAGGCGCACACCATTTTTAGCATTCCCCACATCGGGCAGGTGTATGTACATTTTCTGGCCCGCCTGTTGGAGCTCGATTTTGCCCCCGGGCCCGAAAGCCTGGAAGTGCGTTTGTTCACCGAAGCTGAGATCCCCTGGGGGGAACTCGCTTTTTCTTCCTCCCGATTTTCGCTGGAGCGGTTTTGGGAAGATCGCCGAACAGGCAACCGGCAGGTGCATGTAGGCGGGGTGCAGTACGATGCCACCGGCAGGCCCGTGCGATAGAAAATCTCAGAAGCAGGCGTTCAATCTTTGCCCGGGTTTCTTCCGGCCAATGTATGGCGATGTAGTATATTAGGCGCTGCAGAATTGTGCATTGCCCTGAAAAACCTATCATTGCTTATGCATGCCATTCTCATTATCGGAGCCGGTCGTTCCGCAACCGCCCTGATCGACTACGTTTTGGAACAAGCGGCCCAGCACAACTGGACGGTCACGGTAGCGGATGCCGACCTGAAGGCCGCCAAGAAAAAGGTGGCCGGCCATCCGAACGGCAAAGCCGCCTGGCTGGACGTCCAGAAAGTGAACGACCGGCGCGATCTTATCGGCCGGGCCGATGTGGTCGTTTCTCTGCTTCCTCCCCACCTGCATCTGGAAGTGGCGAAGGATTGCATCCACCTGCACAAGCATCTCATCACGGCCTCTTACGTGTCCAAAAGCCTGTACCTGCTGGGCGATGAAGTGCGCCAGCGCGATCTCATCTTTATGGGCGAGATGGGCCTGGACCCCGGAATCGATCACATGTCGGCCATGCAGAAGATCCATGCCATTCACGAGCAAGGGGGGCAACTGACCGCTTTTCGCTCCTATACCGGAGGCCTGGTAGCGCCCGAAAGCGACGACAACCCCTGGCACTATAAGATTAGCTGGAACCCTCGCAACGTCGTGCTGGCCGGTCAGGGTACGGCTCAATACCTGCAGGACGGCAAGCTCAAGTATATTCCCTACAATCGCATTTTTCAGTCCTATCGCCCCATCGAAGTGCCGGGTCTGGGCAGGTATGAGGTGTACCCCAACCGGGATTCACTCTTGTATCGCGAGGCCTATGGGCTGGAAGGCATTCCCAACATCCTGCGCGGTACCATCCGCGCCCCTGGTTTTTGCGACGCCTGGGATGCCCTGGTGCGCATTGGCCTGACGGACAACAGCTATCCCATTGTAGATTCGGAAAATCTGACCTACCACGAACTGATAGAAGCTTACCTCAGCCCGGAGATCAAGTCCGGTTCGGTCCGCGACCGGGTCGCTCAATTTCTCGGTGAAGAGACCAGCAGCGAGATCATGCACAAACTCGACTGGTTGGGGCTCTTCCGAAAAAAGAAGATCGGACTGCCCAGCGCTACACCCGCCGTCATATTGGAAGACCTGCTGCTCAAAAAGTGGAAGCTCCGGCCCGATGAGAAGGATATGGTGATCATGCAGCACGAGTTTGAGTACGAGTTAGAGGGTGAACGACAGCTCTTGGTCTCTTCCATGATCCTCAAGGGAGACGATGCCATACACACGGCTATGTCCAAGTTGGTGGGCTTGCCCATCGGCATCTTCGTGAAGCTGGTCATGCTGGGTGAGATCCGCTCCACCGGCCTGCAGATCCCCGTGCGCAAAGAAGTGTACCAACCGGTTTTGACCGAGCTCAGGAATTACGGGGTCGAGTTTGTGGAAACCAGCCCGCAACCCTCGTGATCCGTCGGTTTTTCCAGTTTGGGCTTCACACCAATGTAGGGGCACTTCAGCTTTTTCACGCATTGCGCCAGGGGAGCACTTTGCTCATTTCCATCCTGCTGGCCCAAAGCGCCCTGTCCACCGATGCCATCGGTACCTACGAGCAGCTGTTGTTCATCGGCTATGCGCTTTCCTTTTTCTGGCTGGACGGCCTCATACAAAGCATGCTCACCCTCTACCCCAAGCAGGTGGAAGCTGAGCGACCGGCCTTTCGCTTCCAGGCCTACCTGCTTTTCGCCGGGCTGAGCCTGTTGCTTTGGAGCCTGCTCCAGATCGGGGAGGGGCGTATCGTCCCCTTTCTCACCGGCAACGATGCCCTGCCGTATTTCGACCTCTTCACGGCCTACCTGGCGTTGAATGTGCCCACCTACCTGCTGGAGCATTTTTTTCAACTGGATCAGCGACCGCCCCGCATCGTGGCTTTCGGACTGCTTTCGTTTGTGGGACAGTTGGCGGTGGTCATCACGCCGGTCTGGCTGGGCTGGGATTTTCGCTGGAGCTTTTTGGGGCTTCTGGCCCTGGGAGTGGTCAAGCACGCCTGGCTCCTGGCTTATCTGTTCGGACATGCCCGGCCGGGCTGGAACCGCAAGGTGATGCAGCAATGGCTTGTACTGGCGGCTCCACTAATTGCTTACGCCTTGCTGGGCGGTCTGGCGCAGACCTTCGACGGCTGGCTGGTTAACTATGCCTTTGAGGGCGACCGAAGCCAGTTTGCCATATGGCGGTACGGGGCCCGGGAGCTTCCCTTCTCTCTGGCTATGGTCGGCGCTTTCAACACGGCCTTCCTGCCCATCCTGTCGGAGGACAGGGACGCCGGCCTGGCCCAGATGAAGCGGCAGTCGCGCTGGCTTTTTCACCTGCTTTTTCCGGTAACCATGATCCTGTTGCTCACCAGCCGCTGGTGGTTTCCTTGGCTGTTCTCTGAGGATTTTGCCGCCTCGGTGCCAGTCTTCAACCTGTTCATGCTCATCGTGATCAGCCGGCTGATCTTTTCCCGTACCATACTCATGGCCTTGCAGGCCAATACGGCTATTCTGTACATTTCCGGAGTGGAATTGCTGATCAATATCGGACTCAGCTTTGCCCTGGTGGGGCCCATGGGCCTGGCCGGCATTGCCCTGGCTACCGTGATCGCCTTTACCTTCGAGAAGATCATGCTCATCCTTCTCCTGTACCGGCGTTTTGGCGTAGGACTCAGCAGGTATGCGGAGGTGCGCTTATTGTTGCTCTACAGCCTGGGGGTTTTGGGGTGTTATGTCGTCACCTTATTTTGACCTGGAAAATTCATCGAATTTTCCGACCAAAGGGCTGACGAGTTGCTACGTCTTGAATCAAACCCATTTGGAAGCGGTATGCGACTTTTTATTTTTTAAACGGTATTATTCACGGTAATCCGTGAATAATTCGGGCTATCGCGCCAAGTTAAGCCTTGA
>CAZQSF010000069.1:0-20804 GCA_964595955.1 uncultured Saprospiraceae bacterium | reverse complement strand
TACTCGGGTTTCGGAAAACATTTCGCTCTACAACCGGGCAATGTATGCCGAACTGGAATTTTTCGGAAAACGTGGAGCCGGTTTTTTATCTTTTGCGGCACTTGTACGCTATGCAAACCAACACCAGGCCACCATGTGTCGATTCGCCGCCTACCTGGGCAAGCCCATCATCATCGATGAATTGCTGATCAAACCGGAGAACTCCCTGGTCAACCAGAGCTACGATGCCGAGGAAATGGCCGAGCCCCTCAACGGAGACGGCTTCGGCCTGGGCTGGTATGCCAAACACATTCGGAAGAACCCGGGTTTATTCCGGTCCATTTCACCGGCCTGGAACAACCAGAACCTGCTCTACAACGCTTCCCTCATCCAGACCAATTGCCTGTTTGCCCACATCCGGGCCGCCACCGAGGGCGGCATATCGGAATTCAACTGCCACCCCTTCCACTACGAGGAGTTCCTGATGATGCACAACGGCGGCATCGAACAGTTCCCGAAGATCAAGCGGCAACTGATCGGCCGGCTATCGGATGAGGCCTACCTGTGGATCAAAGGCCAGACCGACTCGGAGCACGTGTTTGCCCTGCTGATGGACCAACTGTTCGCCCTGCGGAAAAAATACCGGAGGCACCTCAAAGCCGAAGAGGTCGCCCGGGCCTTCGAACAGACCTTCCGGATCATTCAACAGCTCAAGGAACAGGCCGGTATCGGGGAAGCCCCCTCCTACTTCAACATGATGATCACCGACGGGGAGCGCATATTCGGGACCCGCTACAGCTCCGATCCAGCGGATGGGGTGCCCACCTTGTACTATGCCACCGGAGCCCGGTATTCCTGCACGGAGGATGGCGTAAGCCACATGGCCGACGAAGCCGGCGAAGGCCGCGGTGCCGTTCTCATCGTCTCTGAAAAGCTCACGGAGCGCAGCAAGGACTGGATCCCCATTCCCGAAAACCACTTCATTGCCGTGGAAAAAGACCTGCAGATCGTGTTGCTGCCGCTGAGTTAAAGCGCGCATTCACAGTTCATGCTTGCCCCTACTCCACGAAAAGGACCAAGGATTTCAAAATGGTCTGCGCAATCCCCCAAAGCAAGGGGATGCTGACCAGAAGCCAGGCTAATACGAGGCTTGCCCGATTGTTCTTTTTTTCCTGCATGCGTTTTCCTTTTCAATTTCGATCGGCCCGGGGAGCTTGCAGAGAGGCAGCCTGGTCCGGCGCATCTTCCTCCAGCTCGCGGTAATGGTATTTTTCGGCCACCGGCCGAATGAGTGCATTGCACAAAAAACCCGCCAGCAACAAGCCCGCCATGATATACATGGTGATCGAGTACGCTTTGGCAGGCGCGATCTGCATGGTCTCGATCTGGTAGGCGCGCAGGTAATTGACCAGTACGGGCCCCAGAATGGCCGCGGCAGACCAGGCCAGCAACAGCCGGCCGTGAATGGCACCCACCTCCATAGTGCCGAAAATATCCCGCAGGTAGGCCGGGATCGTAGCGAATCCACCGCCGTACATGCTCATGATCACCCCAAAGCAAAGCACAAACAAGACGATGCTTCCCGCCGAGCCCAGAGATGGAATGGAGAAATACAAGGCAGCTCCCAGCAGAAAGAAGATGTGATAGGTGTTCTTGCGCCCGATCCGGTCGGACAAGGAAGACCAGAAAAAGCGACCGACCATGTTGAACAGGCTGAGCAATCCCACAAAGCCCCCGGCTGCCGCTGCCGTGACGGCCATTTTTTCACCCACGGAGGCTGCCGAGAACATCTCCTGGATCATGACGGACGCCTGGCCGAGCACGCCGATCCCGGCGGTGACATTGAGCATGAGCACGGCGAAGAGCAGATAGAACTGATAGGTTTTCACAGCCGTATCGGCATCTACCTGGGCGGTGGTGATCATGGTGTTTTTCGCTGTCTTTGCCGGCGGGGTCCATCCGGCAGGTTGCCATCCGGGCGGCGGGATCCGCACGGTAAACACGCCGAATAGCATGAACGCAAAATAGAGTACCCCCATCACCAAAAAGGTTTGAGCCACGCCGGTGGAGGTCGAAGAGGCGAAAAAGTCCATCAATCCGACGGAGAGCGGCGAGGCGATCATGGCACCGCCGCCGAAGCCCATGATGGCCATACCGGTGGCCATGCCCGGCCGGTCCGGAAACCACTTGATCAGGGTGGATACGGGCGAAATGTACCCCAGGCCCAGGCCGATCCCGCCGATGACTCCGTGGCCCAGATAGACGAGCCAGATCTGGTGCAGGTAAACGCCTAAAGCCGCGATGAGGAAGCCCCCGGAAAAGCAAACCGCCGAGGCAAACATCGCCTTGCGCGGGCCGACCCGCTCCAGCCATTTGCCAAAAACGGCCGCCGAAGCCCCCAGGGTAAACAAGGCCAGCGAAAAGATCCAGCCCAGGGTGGTAAGCGCCCAGTCGTCCGGTGCCGATTCGGTGATCCCGATGATGCGGGTCATGGGCTTGTTGAATACGCTGTAGGCGTAGATCTGACCGATGGAGAGGTGAATGGAAAGGGCTGCCGGCGGCACCAGCCAGCGGTTGAAGCCGGGCCGGGCAATGGTGCGTTTCCGGTCCAGAAAGGAAAGTAAGGCCATAGGTCCTGGAGCTTGATAAACAATGCGGTCCGAAAAAAATCGGCAATGCCGATGTAATGAAATAGCGCCCAAATGGTTTCAAGGCAGAACGATCCGGGCGTTTAATTCCTCGCTCAATCCCCGAGCCTGCGCAGGCCGGCATTGAGGTTTGATGCGTCCCGGCTGCCGATTCCGGCAATCCGGCGGGGCCTGGTTTCCGGGATGTTGGCATCTCACCCTCCGCGCGACCATCCGGCCTATTGCTGAAACCATCCCGCATACATCACGTAATTATTCGCGATGCGTTCGATGGATTGCGCAAATTGCTCCGGGCTGAGCGCCTTCACTTTTTTGGCGGGCACGCCGGCGTAGACGTGGCCGCTCTCCAGACGGCTGTTCTCGAGCACCACCGCTCCGGCGGCGATGAGCACATTTTCCTCCACCACCGCATGATCCATCACAATGGCGCCCATGCCCACCAGCACATGGTCGTGCAGGGTGCAGCCATGCACGATGGCCCGGTGCCCGATGCTCACTTTGTTGCCGATCTCCGTCGGCGCTTTCTGATAGGTGCAGTGGATCACGGCCCCGTCCTGCACGTTCACCTGGTTGCCCATCCGGATGCGGTGCACATCGCCCCGCACCACGGCCTGAAACCAGATGCTGCATTCGTCGCCCATGACCACATCGCCCACCACCGTGGCGTTGTCGGCCAGGAAACAATGGGCCCCGAACTGAGGTCGAATGCCGTTGACGGGAAGGATGAGAGCCATACCGGAACGCGTTTCCCGTAAAAATAGCGGTTTGAGGCAAGAAACGGAGCCGGGCCCGGAAGTGATAAAAATCAACGGCGGGGATGATCCCTGCCGGAAGGGCCGAAACGGAGTGCCCCTACTTTTGCTCCGCGTATGGCGCTGTTGCCCCCCGGGCCGGCGAAAAAACCAAAGACCATGGCTCAATCCCTGCTCGACAAATACAATGTACCCGTTCCGCGCTACACCAGCTATCCCACCGTGCCCTACTGGCAGAAGGAGCCCCCCGGACAGGCGGATTGGGAGGCGCGGGTACTGGCCTCTTTTGCCCGCGACCGAGCCATCAGCCTGTACCTGCACCTGCCGTTCTGCGAAAGCCTGTGCACCTATTGCGGCTGCAACAAGCGCATCACCAAAAACCACGCCGTAGAGCAACCCTACATCCGAAGCCTGCTGGCGGAGTGGAGCCTGTACACCCAGCTGCTGCCCGAACGCCCGCTGCTGCGCGAGCTGCATCTGGGCGGCGGCACCCCCACCTTTTTCCAGCCGGACTCCTTGCGCGAGCTACTGGAGGGCATCTTTGCCCAGGCGGAGATCTCGCCGGAGCCCGCTTTTAGCGTGGAAGTGCACCCGGGCACCACCACCCGGGAGCACCTGGCCGCACTGGCCGACTTGGGTTTCCGGCGCATCAGCATCGGCATACAAGACGTTGCGTCCGAGATCCTGGCCATCATCAACCGGCGGCAGACGATGGAAGAGGTGCGCCGATGCACCCGCTGGGCGCGGGAGTTGGGCTACGAGTCCGTCAATTTCGACCTCATCTTCGGCCTGCCCCTCCAAACCCCGGATCACATTCGCCGTACCATGGCCGAGGTGGAAGCCCTGCGGCCCGAGCGCATCGCCTTCTACAGCTATGCTCACGTGCCCTGGATCAGCCCAAGCCAACGCGCCTATTCGGAAGCCGACCTGCCCGGTGGAGCCGAAAAGCGGGCCCTGTACGAACTGGGTCGCGAATTGTTGCAAGCCCAGGGCTACGTAGAGATCGGCATGGACCACTTTGCCCTGCCGGGCGACGAGCTGTATTCCGCCCTGGAAGCCGGAAGGCTACACCGGAATTTCATGGGGTATACCCCCCGTTTCACCCCCCTGTGCCTGGCCCTGGGCGCCAGCTCCATCAGCGACAGCTGGACGGCCTTCGTGCAAAACGAAAAGCGGATCGAAACTTACCAACAACGCGTGGTGGCCGGCGAGCTGCCCCTGAGCAAAGGCCACCTCCTGAGTGAAACGGACCAGATTCTTCGGCGGCATATTCTGGATATCATGTGCAACTACGAGACCCGCTGGGGAGCAGAACACCTGCAATGCGCGGCCCTGTTCGACGGGCTCGACCGGATGGAAGACCTCGTGCTGGACGGCCTGGTAGAGTTGGAGCCCTCAGGCTTGCGGGTCACGGAACGCGGCAAACCCTTTGTGCGCAACATCGCCCTGGCACTGGATGCCCCCTACTGGGCCGGACGGCCGCAAGGGCAAGTTTTCAGCCAGGCCGTTTAATTGGAGGCCATCTTCTTTTTATTTATGGGAAAGGCCTATCTTTCTGGCCGAAACCCTAAACATCTGACCCTATGCTGCGCAATCTGTTATTCAGCGGTATGTTGCTTCTCGCCTCTTCCATGGCCCTGGAGGCACAGACCCTGCAAGGCTCTCAAATGGTGGGCGGGCAAGGCACCCTGGCCGGAGTGTTCCGCGATGGCTCCGACCGCTTCGAGTTTTCCCTCAGCCCGGATTACGGCTATTTTGTGCTCGACAATTTTGCAGTAGGTGCCTTCCTGGATTTTTCCTTCATTTCCATTGAAGCTATATCCTCCCGCTTCCGTTTTGCGCTCAAGCCCTTCGTGCGCTATTACGTACCCGGCGAAAGCAAATGGCGCTTTTTCGTAAACGGCTCGATCGGCGGAGGCATTGATCGCCTGAAGCTGGATGAAGACCTGCTGCAGGAGATCGATCCGGATGCAGAAAACCCCACCATACGCGGTCTGGTGGCATTCGATGTCGGCCCCGGGGTCAACTTTTTCCTCTCTCGTTCGGTCGCCCTGGAAGGCTACGTCTTTTACGAAGGGACACAACGCGAGGGAGAAGAAGACCTCACCTCCCGGTTCGGCCTGCGTCTCGGCTTGCAGGCCTTTCTCTTCCAACGCGACAACGATTAGGCCATGAATCGGATTTTCAGAAGTTTCCTCCTCCTGGCGTTAGCCCTTTCGCTGCACAGTTGCTACAACGATTGCTGTTATGCCCCGCCCATTGTAGACGTTTACTCCTACTTCGGCGGGCAGGGGACCAACTTCAATCGGGGTGCGGTGGAGATCGTCGTGAATCCCGACGGCTACTGGTCGCCCAACCAGTTTTACGATATCGAGCTGATCGGGTTTGGAGTATATGCCCTCAATTCCGGTCCCAACCAGCGCGTGGTGTATACCTTTTTGGCCCCGGGCAGCTACCGCCTGCTGCTTTGGGTGTATTGCTACGATCCGTTCTCGCCAAACTGCTTTCAGGATCGCTACGACATCCGGGTGTTCGTGGATCCACAGCGCACGACCCGCGTCGATTTTCGTCCCTGATGACCTTTCGGGCCTCCCCACCGTCCGAAGCGGAAGAAAGTAGGGCAAAGCCCCTTCGGCTCCTGCTTTTCCTTTATTTTTGTCGCTTCAAAACGACAATGCATGTATCGGACACACACTTGCGGAGAGCTGCGTCTGCAGCACGAAGGCCGGGAAGTCACCCTCAGCGGTTGGGTACAGATCAGCCGCGATCTCGGCGGCCTCACCTTTATCGACCTGCGCGATCGCTACGGTATTACCCAGTTGGTTTTCGACATGGACGCCCAGCCGGAACTCTGCGAGCGCGCCCGCAAGCTGGGCCGCGAGTGGGTGATCCGGGCTACCGGTACCGTGCGCGAACGCACCAATAAGAACCCCAACCGCCCCACCGGCGATGTGGAGGTGGAAGTGACCCAACTGGATGTGCTCAACCCCTCCAAGGTGCCGCCCTTTACCATAGAGGAAGATACCGACGGCGGCGACGACCTGCGGATGAAATACCGCTACCTCGACCTGCGCCGGTCGCCGGTTCAGGAGAACCTGCTCTTCCGCAGCCGCGTCGCCATGGAAACCCGCAAGTACCTGGCTGAGAACGACTTTGCCGAGATCGAAACGCCCTTTCTCATCAAAAGCACACCGGAGGGCGCCCGCGATTTTGTGGTGCCCAGCCGCATGCACCCCGGGCAGTTTTACGCCCTGCCGCAATCGCCCCAGACCTTCAAGCAGATCCTCATGGTGTCCGGCATGGATCGCTATTTTCAGATCGTAAAATGCTTTCGCGACGAGGACCTGCGCGCCGACCGCCAGCCCGAATTCACCCAGATCGACTGCGAGATGGCCTTCGTCACCCAGGACGAGGTACTGGCCACCTTTGAAGGGCTGACGCGCCATCTGTTCCGTTCTCTTTTGGAGGTTGAGTTGCCCGAATTTCCGCGCATGACCTACGACGAGGCCTTGAAGCGCTACGGTTCTGACAAGCCCGACACCCGTTTTGGCATGGAGTTCGTCGAGCTCAACGAGCACGCTCAGGGCAAGGGCTTCAAAGTATTTGATTCGGCCGAGCTGGTGGTGGGTATCTGCGCCCCCGGCCAGGCCGGCTACACCCGCAAGCAGCTCGATCAGCTCACCGACTGGGTGAAGCGCCCGCAGATCGGTGCCCGGGGGCTGGTGTACGTCAAGTGCAATGAGGACGGCAGCTTCAAATCCTCTGTGGATAAGTTTTTTGGCCCCGACGACCTCCGCGCCTGGGCCGGGGCCATGGGTGCCAAGCCCGGCGACCTGCTGCTCATCCTGGCCGGCGAGGCCGAGGCCACCCGCAAGCAGCTCAACGAGCTGCGCCTGGAAATGGGCAGCCGCCTGGGCCTGCGCGATCCGAAGACCTTCAAGCCGCTCTGGGTGGTGGACTTCCCCCTGCTCGAATGGGATCACGACACTCAGCGCTTCTTCGCCATGCACCACCCCTTTACCTCGCCCAAATCGGAGGACGTGGACCGCATGCTGACCGGCGACCACGACGCCATGAAAAGCCTGCGCGCCGATGCCTACGACCTGGTGATCAACGGCGTGGAGATCGGCGGGGGCTCCATCCGTATCCACGACCGCAGCCTTCAGGAGCGCAACTTCAAGTTGCTGGGCTTCACACCCGAAGAGGCCGAGTCCCAATTCGGCTTTCTCATGGGGGCCTTCGAGTACGGCGCGCCGCCTCATGGCGGTATTGCCTTCGGCTTCGATCGCCTTTGCGCCGTCATGCGCGGGCAGACGTCTATTCGCGACTTCATTGCTTTCCCCAAGAACAACCAGGGCCGCGACGTCATGATCGACGCTCCGGCTGCCGTGGCCGAAGACCAGCTGGACGAGTTGTTTCTGGAAGTCAAGCCGGTGGAAACGGAAGATTGAAGAACTGAAGACGGGAGAACCCTCGAGGGCAGAAGGGAGCTTCAACAACCCTTAATCTTCGGTTCGTCAGTCCTGCCCTTCCTCTGGTTCTACAGGTTCAGCCAGTAGGTGAGTTTGGCGACGATGGCCCGGTTGCGCACGTCAAAACCGGTGGTGTAGTTATCCGTGTAAACCAGAAAGAAATCGCTGACCGGCGCATAGCGCCACTGGAAACGGGCGTTGATGTTCACGTTCTCGGCCTGGCTGTTGTACTGGATGAAGGTGGTGAAGAAGATGTTCTTGGTGAACGTAAAATCGATGCGCGGGCCGATGAGGACGAGGCCGCCCTGGGCATACGGATCGGGCAAGTCGATATACTGATAGCGGGCATCCAGCGTGATGAACCCCAGGGGCTGGTACCGCCAGGTGAGGGAGAAGGTCGCTCCATAGCGCCAGCCGTTGAAGTACTGGCCCAGGTTGGTAGACATGCGAAGGTGAAACTTCTTTTTGGGTGGATTGCGGAAAAACAGGTTCAGCGACGTGAACGTGTATCCCGTATCGGCCGGCAATTCGACTGCATCCGTACGGGTGGGGTCAAAGGGTTCCAAGAGGTAGATGTAGTCATTCTGCAGAGAAGCGAATGCCCCCCCGTCAGCCCGCCAGTTAAAATCCCAGAAGACCTCGGTAGAGCGGTCGGTCAGCCCAAGGCCGGGTGTCCACAGCTGTTCGCTTCGGATGCCCGGGCCATGTTGGGCGATGAGCCCGTCATCCGGATACATGAAATACTGGAAGCGAGCACTGAAGCGCCCGAAGTTGGTGCGCGGAACAAACCCGGTCTCTGCATCGAAATCCTCGCCGATCCATTGGTGCTCCCAGCTGGCGGAGATCTTGCGCACCCGGTACTCCAGAAACGCACCGTGCGACCAGGGCTGATCCCGGCCGGTTTCCGAAAAGGAACGCTGCACGTAGGTCTTGCCGGTCCAGGTATTATCCAGGGTATTCAGGTTGTAGTCCACCCCCAGAACCCGGTTGAAGCGAGTGAACTCGCCGGCGCTTTCGGGATCGTAATTGACGGCCTGCTTATTCACAAAAATGGCGCCGATGTTGGAGCGACCGAAGACCTTGTGCTGGGTGGTGAGTACGCTGTAGTTGTACCCGGGCCGCCCATTGCTTTCGTCCCTGGCCGTTTGCATGTTGAGTAGCCCCAGGCGCCAGTTCTTATCCACCTTGCCGCTCAGGCGCGCGCCGTAGTAAATGGGGTTGTTGACGATCTGCCCCGTGGTGGTATCCCGGCCGATCCCAATGCGGCGCGAGAAAAAGGGATTGCTGTTGAAGAAGCCGAACTGGCTGAACAGGTCGGCATTTTCGATGAAAAACTGCCGGCGTTCGGGAAAGAAGATCTCGAAACGGTCCAGGTTGATCACCTGCTGGTCCACCTCCACCTGCGAAAAATCCGGGTTCACCGTCAGGTCCAGGTTGAGGCTGGGGGTGATGGCGATCTTGGCATCCCCACCGACTCCACCGCCCCATTCCGGACCTTCTCCCGCCTCCATATCCTGGGTGTAATCCCCGGCCACATAGGGGATGAGGGCCACCTTTCCCCCTTTGCTCTGCGGAGCCTCTTCGAAGATCATTTTCCCGACGTAGGCCAGGTTCGCTATATTCTGGTTGGTGGGAATGGGTTGCCAGGACGATACCGTGTTGGTCTGCATGTCGAAGCGGTAACACTGGAAGTTCCAAACGTCCAAGCCCTTTTTGAACCGAAGCGTACTGAAGGGGATGACCAGCTCGCACTCCCAATAGCCGTCCCCAATGCTGGCCTCGCTGCTCCATTTGTTGTCCCAGGACGAATCCCAGTCGTCACCGCCGTTGGCAACCAGAGCCTCGCGGCGCACGCCGTAGGGGTTGATGCCGAAGGCCATGGCGTTGGTCTGATCCGCATAGGTATCCAGGAGGAAGGTGATGTTGTCGCTTCCCGAAGCATTGTAGTCTCTGCGCAGCGAGGGGATTACGTAATCTGAGCCTCTGGAATAGCAGCGCGCACCAATGTAGAGGTGTTTGTCGTCGAAGAAGAAGTACACCTCCGTTTGGACGGGATTTTGAATGGAATCGACGGGGTACTGCTGCCAGAATTTCTGGGCGGGTACCGAGCCCTTCCATACGGCCTCGTCGAGCCGGCCATCGAGAAGAATGGCCTGCTGAAGCTTGTTCACGCGCACCGATTGCAGACCATCCGCCGGCCGATAGGGTACTTGCGCCGCACCTGCCGAAAGGAGTCCCAGCCCAAGAAAACAAAAGACAAGGATTCGAAAGCTCATAGCTGATCACACCTGGAAGTGGGTTCCGGCAATCCAAAACCTCTTCGGGTCCAAAAAGTTGAACCGCCGCAAAAGTCGCGAAACTTGCGGTAGGAACCCAGCGCGAAGGAAAGGAAAGCCCGACGGGACGGCCTATACCTGCCAGTAGGGGCGCAACTTGGCCAGGGCGGCGTACAGATTGATCTCGTAGGTTTCCCAGCTGCGCAGGCCCGTCTGGGTGGGTTCTTCCACCACCGACAAAGGCCGCCCGTTGATGCCGTCCATAAAGGCCCAGAAGCACTTGCGCATCTCCTCCACATTGTAGCCCCCTTCCAGGGTGGCAAAGCGCCGGGGAAAATGCTCCCGCAACGATCGCCCGATCTCGTAAAAGGCATTGGCAGATACCTTGAGGTCGAGTAGAAGGTCGTACTGATGGGCGTCGAAGCCGGCGGAAATCGCCAACACATCCGGCTCGAAGGCCCGCGCAATCGGCAGGAAATGCCCGTACGCCTCCAGGAAGACATCATCGGCCGTTCCCGGCGGCAGAGGTACGTTCAGGTTGAAGCCTTTGCCTTTTCCCTCGCCGATCTCATCCACGAAGCCGTGCCCGGGGAAGGCCGGGTACTGGTGCATGCTCCAGTACATCACTTCGTCCTCTTCGTAGAAGATGTGGGAGGTGCCATCGCCCAGGTGGCCGTCGAAGTCGAAGATGAGTACCCGCAGGCCCTGGCGCTGCAGGTAGCGGGCCGCAATGGCCACGTTGTTGAACAGGCAAAAGCCGTGCGAGCGATTGGGGTAGGCGTGATGGCCGGGCGGACGAACCAGGGCGAAAGCGCCCCGCTCGGCAGCTTCGATCGTAGCCCCGACGGCATAACTGGCCGCCTCAAAGGAACGGGGCGAAGCTACCGTTTCCATGTCGACGTGCCCGCTGAAGCGGCAGGCCTGTTTCACGCGTTCGATATAACTCTTGGGATGCACCAACTCCAGGTATTCCGCCCCGTCGAAAAGGGGGCTTTCCGGCAGGTCGCTGAGGCCGGCCAGTCGCTTGGGGCTCTCCGGATGCAGGCCGGTCTTGTGCTCCAATACGACGGGGTGATACAAAAGGTCCATGGTCTGATTTTGCGGTCCCTCACCGAGGGAAGCCCGGTCGGGCCGGAAAGGTTCGGTAACTTGGTCCATGGCTCAGGATTTCACTTCGTGTACCACCAGGAGCGGCACTTGCGATTGGTAAGCCATTTGCCGGGTCTTGCTCCGGTAGAACAGCCGCTTCCAGATGCTCTCGTGCCGGCTTAGCATGACGAGGAGGTCCACCTCCCGGTGCCGGGCAAAGTCTTCCAGCCCCTCCAGCACACTGGTCGATCCCAGCTGATGGAGGTTCAACTCGCCTTTCATCAAATGGCTCAGTTCCTCCAGGGTTTCTTTGGGGGTTTCGCTGTCCGGCGTCTGAATGTATATCAGGTGCCAGCTGGGCTCAAATTCTTCCAGCAACTTCATAGACCCCCATATGTGCCAGGCATCTTCTTCCTTGAGTTCGCTGGCGTAGGCCACCTGCCGGATCTCGGTATAGGTCGCATCTTCGGGCACCACCAGTACCGGCACCTTGGAGCGGCGCAGCACTTCGGTGGTCACGCTGCCGAAGGTTTTCTCCAGCAAGCCGTGCTCCCCTTTGGTACCCATCACGATCAGGCTGGCCTCGTCCCGCTCGGCCAGCCGGGCAATGACCCCGGACGGGCCCCCTACCTCAACATCCGAATGGATCTGGGGAACGTGCTCCAGGGTCTTGGTGAGCTGAAGCTGCGCCAGGCCGTACTCCACAAAAGCCTCCATGGCCGCGCGGGCCGCACTGATGTGGCTTTGCGTGCCCTCGGCCGAAATGACCGGCAAGTCCAGGCCGGCATACTCCGGAAAGATGACGTGAATTAAATCAATGGTCGCTTTCGTTTTATCCGCAAGCTGAAGCGCATACCGAAACGCATTCTGAGAAGTATCCGAAAAGTCGGTAGGCAAGATGATCCGTTTTATGGCATGCATAGGGTTGGATTTTCAGTGGAGCAACAAGCAACGCAAATGCCGCCATTCTCCCGATGACACCCGTCACTGGTTTCTTCTGACAATTCTCAACGGGATCCGGCTCCTTCACAGAACTGATAAAAATCAGGGCAAGCCGTGACGATCATCACTTCCCTGCCGGGGAATCCCGCCTACATTTGTTTACAAGAAAGGAAAGTTCATCCAAGCAATCATTTGTCTTTTCTTTCGGGTGATTTTAGGGAATATGCTAATCGAGCATCCGGACCGGATGCTCTTTTTTTATGTCAGATAGTCCCGATAGCCGAGCAGCAGGTCGGCATAGCGCTTTAGTTCGGCCCGTTTCCCTTCCTGGCCGGGAGCCGCGCCCAGGATATTGACCTTCAGCCGAACGTTGGCCCGGTACATTTTGAAGTAGTGGAACAGCTGAACGTCCTCTTCCCCGGCAATGGCCGGATTTCGAGCCAGGTAGGAAGCCATGAAATGGTCTTTGAGGTCGCTGCGCCGGTGATAATCCAGGTCGAGACAAAAGAAGGCCAGTTCGTTGAGGACATCCAGGGCCCGGAGGCTTTCGTCGAATTCAATGCAGTCGAACACGACGGGCTCCGTTTCCAGCAGAAAGATATTGCGCGAATGCAGATCGCCGTGCCCATCCACTACCCAGCCTTCCTCCTGCCGCTGTAGCAGGCGATCCCGGTGCACCTCCAGAAATCGCTCCGCAAACCCTATACTGGCTTCGATCCGGGCGGCCGTATCCGGGCCCAGCCAATCGGATATCTCCGCAAGGTTGTCGGCCAGGTCCGCATAGCGCCGGTACAGGTCACCGACCAGATCGGGCAGGTGCACGGTTCGGGCCCGCCGGTGAAAATCCGCTAAAATACCGGCCAGTTGCTCCATGTGCGCAAAGGTGACGGCGCCTTGCTCCAGGAGGACGTCCATTTGCCGGTCCATATCCAGCCGCTTCATCTGCAGGGCGTAGTCCACGACCTCCCCTTCGCCTTGTTCGGCGATCTGCAGCCGGCCTTCAGCCGTGCGCCATACCGGCAGCACGGCCAGGTATACGTCTGGCGCCAGACGCCGGTTGAGCCGCCACTCCGCTTCGATGAACTGCCGGCGCTTTTCGAGGGTGGAAAAATCCAGAAAGGAAAAGCGCACCGGTTTCTTGATCTTGAAAGCAAAAGCCCCGGACAGAAGGACCCATGAAATGTGGGTTTCCAGCAAACGGCCCCGACGGCCGGCTCCGGGCAGATCGCCCGATTGCAACAGGCGGTCTATGTCATCCCTGCTCATTGGAGGTAGGCGATGGTTTCCTTCAAAAGGGCCTCCAGCGAGAGAAAGTCAGTGGGCACGTGAAGGTAGACCGATTGCAAGGGCTCGTACTGGGCGCGAATTTTGATATACACGTCGAAATCGGCCTCGCTGTAAGCCCGCTCCGTCTGCATGCGTTCGCGGATGACCTCTTCCTTGGCTTCCAGGTAGATCCATTTGACCGGCACGTTTTTTTCCGCTGCCAGATCGAGAAAGGGCTGGCGGAGTTCGTCCCGGTAAAAGGTGGCGTCCACGATCACGTCCTTTCCGCCGTCCAGGCTGTCGGCGGTAGATGCGAGGAGCTGTTCGTAGATCCGCTTTTTGTCCTCCAGGCCGTACTGCCCCAACATATTCAGTTCGTGGCGGACGATATCGGTATTGTAATGGCGAGCCTCCAAACGATCGGCCAGGGCCCGGGCAAAGGTCGTTTTTCCCGAGCCGGGAAGCCCGGTGACCAGGATGAGCATAGGCGAAGCTGCTGTCATGGACCTAAAGCTACAAAATGTTGTCAGGGACCGGACTGCCGGGCGCAGAATTTGAAGTTCTTCTTCACAAAAGGCGTCTTCCCGGCAGGGCCGGCCGGCCTCAAAGCAGGAGTCGCCCGCCGGCAGCCTATCGAATTCTTATCCAGGGCAAGCAACCATTCTCTATATTCGTATTTTTGTCCCGGCTTGTGAAAAACCTGATCCCACATTTCGTTGCGCAGCAGTACGAGCAAGGTAATACCCATGGTCGGGTAGATACCTATGTGATGATCATCGATTTGTCCGGCTTCACCGCGCTTACCGAAGCGCTCATGCAAAAGGGGCATGCCGGGGCCGAAGAGCTCTCTCACATCCTCAATGACATTTTCGCCCCTATGGTGCGCCTGGTGTATGCGCGCCGGGGGCACATTCCCTGCTTTGCCGGCGACTCCTTTGCGGCCGTGTTTTCCGCTCGCTCATCGCAGCCCGAGGACATCACCCAGACAGCCCTCGATATTCGCCACCTCTTCAGTGGCCGCTCCTACCAATTCGGCGACTTTACCATCGACATTCGCATCGGTCTCTCCTGCGGCACCGTGGAGTGGGGCATTGTAGGAAAGCGGCACAAGGCTTTTTATCTGCGGGGCGAGCCCATCGACAAGGCCGCCTATTGCCAAAGCCAGGCCCAGCACCGGCAGATCATCCTGGGCGACTGCATTGCCGCCAAGCTCGCCCACAAGCCGGTGGAAATGGAGCCCGTTACCGATCGCTTGTACAGCCTCAGCGGCAAACCCAATCCCGACGCTCGCAGCGAAGAGCTGCCCATCTCGATCCGCCGGGAGACCCTGGAATCCTTCCTGCCCGATTCGGTGATCAACTACAACCTGGATGGCGAGTTTCGCAGCGTCGTCACGCTTTTTCTCTCCTTCAAGGGGCTGAAAGACCACGAGGAGCTGAACGCTTTCGCGGGTATCCTGCTGGAGCGTTGCTACGAGTTCTCGGGCTATTTCAAGGAAATCGAATACGGCGACAAAGGCGGCGTGGCCGCCATGTTCTTCGGCGCACCGGTCACCTTCGAGCGCATCCACCAGCGTGCGCTGGAGTGCGTGGAAGCCATGCGCGAAGACCTCGACCGGCTCAGGAAAGAGATCCCAACGCTGACCTACCGGGTGGGCATGAGCATGGGCACGGCATTCACCGGCATTGTGGGCGGAGAAGAACGCTGCCAGTATGCGGCCGTGGGCAAGCACGTCAACCTGGCCGCCCGCCTGATGACCCAGGCCGGCTGGCAGGAGATCCTGGTGGATGCCGAAGTGCAGAAAAGCCCGCTCCACCGCTTCTCCCCCAAGGGCGACATTCGGTACAAAGGCTTTCAGACCCCGATACCCACCTACCTTCTGCTGGGCCGGAATTACGATTTCCGCCAGGCCTACAGCAGCGAATTTTTTGGCCGGTCCGCGGAAGTCGAACAGCTCATGGAGCAGGCCGCTCCCCTGTTCGAAAACCGGCCGGCGGGCATCACCTACGTCTACGGCGAGCCGGGCATCGGGAAGAGCCGGCTCACCTATGAGCTCCGGCAACAATTGCAGAGCCGGGATATCAGCTGGTTCTTCTGCCCGGCCGATCAGATCTTGCGCAAACCCTTCAACCCCTTTATCTACTTCCTGCGCGAATACTTCCTGCAGGACCCCGAGGGCAAGGAGCCGGTCAACCGGCAGGCTTTCGAGAGCCGCCTTCAGGAACTGCTCACGCGGCTGGAAAAGTTCGGGGGCAAGCGCGAAAAGAGCATCGCGCGCGAGCTGAAGCGCCTCAAAAGCGTGCTGGCCGCCAACCTCAGCCTGTTCGAACCCGGCAGCCTGTGGGACCAGCTCGATGCCAAGGGGCGCTACGCCAACACTCTCGCGGCGATCGCCCAACTCATTCAGGCCGAAGCCTGCCTCGCCCCCCTGGTGTTGCAGGTCGAGGATATCCACTGGATCGACGACAGCTCCGTCGAGCAGCTGCAGGAACTCCTCCGCACCAGCCACGACCTTCCGCTGTGGGTGCTCATGACCTCCCGCTACCACGACGAAGGCAGCAAACCCCGCCTGTTCACAGCGGACTTTCTGACCAGCTACGGCATACCGGAACACGAGATCGACCTGAACAACCTCAGCAAGGAAGACGTGCGCCTCTTTGCGGAGCACTATCTGAAGGGCGCCCTTGCCCCGGCTTTCCACAAGCTGTTGCTGCGCACCACCAACGCCAATCCCTTCTACCTGGAGCAGATCCTGGAATACCTCGTCGAGCAGCGCATGATCGCCCAGGAGAGCGGGCAATGGCAGGTCGTGGACCAGAACATCACCCTGTCCGACTCCATTCAGGCCATCCTCACAGCGCGCATCGACCGGCTCTCTCTGGCCGTCAAGGAAACGGTAAAAGCTGCCGCCGTGATCGGACGCGAGTTCGACCTGCCCATCCTTCGCGAGGTCATGCGGCACAACGACGTCTACGCCATCGACGAGGAGGCCGATCAGACCTTCCGCGAACAGATCGAAAAAGCCAAACGCGGCCAGATCTGGATGGCCATTAATGAACTGCGCTACCTCTTTCGCCACTCCCTGTTGCGCGAAGCCGCCTACTCCATGCAGCTCCGGGCCCGGCTCCAGCACCTGCACGAGCTCATTGCCCAGGCCATCGAATCGCTGTATGCCGACAAGCTCGAGGATCGCTACATCGACCTCGCCTTCCACTACGAACAGGCCGGCGCGCGGGAAAAGACGGTAGAGTACCTGGAAAAAGCAGCCCGGTATGCCCTGGACAACTACCAGAACCAGCAAGCGCTCAGCCTGCTGGACCGGTTGCTGGGCCAGCAATTGGAGCTGGAAACCCTGGAGTTGACCGAGCATCTGCGCACTCAGCTCCGCAAGGCCCAGGTCCAGGAGCTGATCGGCGAGTGGGACGAGTGCGAGCAAACCTGCCGCCACGCCATGGAACTCGCCAAGCGCACGCGCGACGTCCTCCTGCTGGGCCGCTGCAACAACCAGCTCGGGCGGGTGCTCCTGCTCAAGGGCGATTACCCCGAGGCCCGAACCTTCCTGCAAACGGCCGCCCGCCTCTTTGAATCCGTCGACGACCGGGCCGGCATCGCCCGCGTGTACGGCAACCTCGGCAACCTCTACTTTCGACAGGGCCAATACCCCGAAGCCAAAACGCATTTCCTGGACAGCCTGGCCATCAGGCAGCAGGTACAGCAGCGCACCATCGACACCCAGGTGGTGTCCAACCTGGGCCTCACTTTCATGAATCAGGGGAAATACGACGAAGGCATACGCGTGATGCGCGAACAGCTGGAAAAGTGCGAACTGAAGAACGACAAGCCCGGCATGGCGACCATCTATACCTACATGGGCATCGTATACCTGGAAAAAGGAGATTACGATCACGCCATGGACAGCTTCCAGCGGGGCCTGCAACTCAACGAAGAACTGGGCAACAAAATGCTGCTCTCGGTGGTCATCGGCAACATCGGCATCGTCAATCAGCGCCGGGGGAAATACCAGGAAGCCATGGAACGCTTTCAGCGCGACCTCGAGCTTTGCGAAGAGCTGGGCGACAAGCAGGGCATTGCCATTGCCTTGGGGCTCATCGGCGAACTGCACAGCATACAGGGGGCGTTTTACAAGGCCATCGAATACCTTCAGAAGAACCTGATGCTGTGTGAAGAGCTGGGCTATCAAAAGGGCATCGCCAAGGCGGTCAACACCCTGGGCGACGTGTTCTACTTCCTGGAAAACTACGATCGCTCCCTTCATTTTTACAACCGGGCCATCGAGGTGACCCGGAGCATCGGCAACAAATTGGTCCTGGGCTTCAGCCTGGTGGAAAAAGGCGCCGTACTCATCGCCAGTGAATCCTACGGCGACCTCCAAAGCGTGCTGCGCGAAGCGCTGGACATCGCCCGCGAGCTGGGCAATCCCGATCTCTTCTTCGAAGCCAAGGTGCTGGAAGCCAAGGTAAAGGTGCTGCAAAAGGAACCCGAAGCCGCCGTGGCCATCCTCAAGGCGCTCCTCCGCCGTCGCCTCAATCAGGGGCAGCAAGCCACGGCCTGGTACGAGCTCTACAAGGCCGACCCGCTGGAACAAACCTACCGGGAACGCG
This sequence comes from uncultured Saprospiraceae bacterium, assembly GCA_964595955.1. Classification (GTDB taxonomy): domain Bacteria; phylum Bacteroidota; class Bacteroidia; order Chitinophagales; family Saprospiraceae; genus JAJDFU01. Next base: position 2,758 of record CAZQSF010000069.1, on the reverse strand, counting down.
CCCGGGCCCTGTTCGACGAACTGTACACCGCCACCCCCCGGCACCTGTTTCGCCATCGGCTGGAAGAGCTCAGCGCCGACCCGCCGCCGAACGCCGGCGCGCCATCCGGCACCTCCTGACGGGCCGGTCCCGCGGCTGCCCGATTCACAGGGTCCGTTGATACAAAAAGAAGGGGCTTTGGTCGAAAGGCTGTCCGAACGGCTCCGATTTCACATATTTTTAATACCGATAGTGCAACGGTTCTCGCAATGCGAGTGTCTCTTTGCCATAGAAATCACCGGACTGTTTTTCCGCTCTCAGGAATACACTTCCCGGAACCCTAACGACTAAGAGCTTTTTGGGACTTCACCCTTTGGGCTGTTCTTGCCAAAAAGCTCTAAGAGCCTTTCGAGGGCTTGAACATGATGGCAAAACAGCCAATGTTTTGATGAAACGAAGCGCATGGTCATGACCCCGGTCATGGGGATGCACCGAAGCGTCCCTATTCGGGAGATAGCAGCAGCGCTACCAAGCCCGCGCGGAACAAGATTTCATCAAAAAAGGGGCGCTTTGGCCGCAGAATGCCCATCCAAACAGGCGCTGAAACCGATACTGTTCGCCGGATACTGGCGGGCTGCCGGACGGGAATCTTAGTGTGGCTTGAGCCCGATTCCTTCACAGACAGGCTGCCGAGCCCTGACAGAAAACGCCCTGAATTTTCCGGGCAAAAAAGTGCTTTTTTCATACTAATCCGATTTAATGGTGAGTTGCCACGCTTTGGTGTGGCAACTTTTTTTGTGGTGCCCGGCCGCTTCTGTGTACTTTTCGCCCAAAGCCCAACTGCCTATGATCCTCCGATGGATGGCCGCCCTGGCCCTCGCCGGGCTGAGCCTGTCGCGCCCGGCTTCTGCCCAGCCTGTTTTGCGGGCCATGACCACCCCTTTCGAACGCGACACCCTTTCCTCGGCCGAGTACGGGGAAACACTGGCCTTCTATGCCGAACTGGCCGCCCGATATCCGGAACGCTGCAAACTGGAGCTGGCCGGCGGCACCGATGCCGGTTCGCCCCTGTATGCTTTTGTACTTTCCCGGGACGGCGCCCTTTCCGCAGATTCCGCCCGGGTACGGGAAAAGACCGTGCTGCTGATCAATAACGGCATCCATGCAGGCGAACCCTGCGGGGTGGATGCCAGCATGATGCTGGCCCGCGACCTGCTGGACGGCAGCCGCTCCCCCGAGGGCTGGGAGGAGGTCGTACTCGTGATCCTGCCCTTTTACAATGCGGGCGGTGCCCGCAACCGGGGCAACTCCAGCCGGGCCAACCAGAACGGCCCCCGGGCCTACGGCTTCCGGGGCAATGCCCGCAACCTGGATCTCAATCGCGACTTCGTCAAATGCGACTCGCGCAATGCCCGGGCCTTCAACCGGCTCGTCGCCCGCTGGCAACCCCACCTTTTCATCGATACGCATACGACCAACGGCGCCGACTACCAGCACACCATGAGCCTCATTGCCGGCCAGAAGGACAAGCTGGAGCCGCCCCTGGGAAAATACCTGGACGAAGAACTGCTGCCGGAGCTGTACCGCCGCATGGCAGACAAAGGCTGGGACCTGACCCCCTATGTGAACCCCCGCGGCACCACTCCCGATACCGGCATCGACGGCTTTCTGGACCTTCCCCGCTTCGGCTCCGGCTATGCCGCCCTGCACCACTGCCTGGGCTTCATCTCCGAAGCCCACATGCTCAAGCCTTTTGCCCGCCGGGTGCGCGCCACCTATCACCTGCTGGTCAGCCTGCTGGAGGTGGCCGCCGCCGAAGGGCCCGGGATCCGGGCCCGCAAAGCCGAAGCCGTACGCCATGCCCGGGATCGCAGCCGGATGCCCCTGCGCTGGGCCATGGATACCACTTCGGTGGATTCCATCCGCTTCAAAGGGTACCGGGCCGGCTACCGCCCCAGTGAGGTGAGCGGCCTGCCGCGCCTGTACTACGACCGGGAGCAAGCCTACGAGCGCTCCATTCCCTATCGCAACGACTTCTATCCCACCCTCGAGGTGGACAAGCCCACGGCTTATCTCATTCCCCAGGCCTACGAGGAGGTGATCGACCGGCTGCGATGGAACGGAGTGCAGTTGCATCGCCTGGAAAAGGATACCACCCTGGACCTGGCTTTCTACACCATCCGCGACCTGAAGACCTCCTCCCGGGCCTACGAAGGCCACTACCTGCACTACGATGTGGAACTGGGGCTGCACGCCATGCGGCGCACCTTCTACCGGGGCGACTGGGTGGCCTTCACCGATCAGCCGGCCGTGCGCTACCTGGTGGAAGTGATGGAGCCCCAGGCCCCGGACAGTTTCTTCGCCTGGAATTTCTTCGACGGCATCCTCATGCAGAAGGAGTATTTCTCCAGCTACGTGTTCGAAGAGGAAGCAGCCCGGCTCCTGGATGCCCATCCCGAATGGCGGGCGGAACTGGAACAAAAAAAGAAGAACGATCCCGACTTCGCCCAAAACGCCCGCGCCCAGCTCGATTGGGTGTACCGCCGCTCCCCCTATTACGAACCGACCCACCGGCTCTACCCCGTCGGCCTCTGGAACGGCAAGGCTCCCCTACCGATAAAAGCGGTGCGGGGCTGGGAGTAGGCAGGCTTAATGCGCGATGGCTCAGTGCTGACCGGCGAACACGGCACGAGCAAACTGAACCGGGAATGGAGGCGGCCTACTTATCGTGAGGTTGGGCAAGGACATTATCGTAAAGCGATGTTTGTCAGGGCCCAAC
>CAZQSF010000068.1:0-20830 GCA_964595955.1 uncultured Saprospiraceae bacterium | reverse complement strand
CAGGATAAAATAGGTCTTGGTAAAAAGGTCATTTTATCCTGAAAACCGTATAAGCTAAGGATGTGGATTCCTTCTCGAGGAAACTTTTTTGCCCTGCCGGCAATTTTTATTTTTGCATCGGCAATTTTGCCTCATTTCTATGTGCAACAATCTTTTTCTTCACAAGTGAATTTGCCCGAAAACCATGGATGCAAAAGCAAATAAAACCAGATATACCGACGAGGAGCTGGAGGAGTTCCGACAGATCATCGAACAGAAGTTGGCCAAAGCCAGGGAGCAGCTCAACTTTTATCTCGAACAGATCAGCGAACTGGCCGACAATCCCGATGCCAAGATCAAGGGGCTGGACGACGGCACCGGCGTTGCGGAAAGCGAGCGCCTCTACACTATGGCTGCCCGCCAGCGCAAGCACATCCAGCATCTGGAGAACGCCCTGCTGCGAATCAAGAACAAAGTGTACGGCATCTGCCGGGTGACGGGAAAGCTCATCGCCAAAGAGCGCCTGCTGGCCGTACCCCACGCCACGCTCAGTATTGAGGCCAAACAGGGTCGCCGATCCAAGTAGGGAAAGCCGGACGACAACACTCCAGCCGCTCAGGCGTTTTATCGCCTGAGGGATAAAACGACACGAGTATGGACGGAATCAAAGGTCGGGCAGTGGGTATAGGGCTTCTTCTGGCCTTGATCCTGGCTCTCGACCAGGGACTCAAGTTTTGGGTGAAGACGCACATGTCCATCGGCATGGAATTCGACTTCCTGGGCCTGGATTGGTTCAAGATCCATTTCGTGGAGAACAACGGCATGGCCTTCGGTCTGCAATTCGGCGGTGCCTATGGCAAGTTGGCTCTCAGCCTTTTCCGGTTGATCGCCATTGGGTTTCTGGGGTATTATATTGCGCTGCTGCTTCGGCAGCGGGCCGGCTGGGGCATGCTGATCAGTTTCACCCTCATTCTGGCCGGAGCCATCGGCAATGTGCTGGACAGCGCCTTCTACGGCCTTCTTTTTTCCGCTTCGGGCTTTCATCAGATAGCTCAGTTCCTGCCCGAGGGCGGCGGCTATGCCGGCCTACTGCACGGCAAAGTGGTAGACATGCTTCACATCTCGGTCTGGCATGGCTACCTGCCGGAATGGCTGCCTTTCTGGGGCGGCACCTATGTCGAACTATTCAAGCCCGTTTTCAACCTGGCAGATGTTTCCATTTCCACCGGTGTGCTGAGCATCCTGCTCTTTCAACGATCCTTCTTCCTGGCCGGGGAGGACGAAAAAACAACGACCGATCCGGCAGAGGATGCCCCACCGCTGGCTGCCGAGCAGGTCCCCGTTCAGGAGCGCGATTCCTCCCCCCACTAATTACAGCGACCTCCCGGGTATGTAATGCAAAGAGCCCGTGCACCTTGCCAGGCAGACGGGCTCTTGGGCTAACCAAGTTGTGGAGGTTCAACCTTTAGGCATCTACCTCTTGAAGGTATCCGCGGATCGCCTCTACGGTGTCGCCCATTTTGTCATAGTTGATGCTATAGAAGATAAACTTTCCGTCTCGTCGGGTGTCAACCAGATCCGCCTGGCGCAAAATGCGCAAGTGCTGGGACGTGATCGACTGTTCCAGCTTCAGCGTGTTGTAAATCTTGTTGACGTGAATACTGCCGTGCTTGTCAATGAATGCCAATATGCGCATGCGCAGCGGATGGGCCAACGCACGGAGTACTTCCGATGCTTTGTCGAGCTGATCGTTCTTTATGAGCACATTTTCCTTTGTATTCCTCATAGCTCAAATCTTATTTTTGGATATGCAAGCTAATCGCATTTAATACAATGCAGAAGGCATAAAGTTTGACCGGTTTGGCTACACTGCCCGGATATCCAACGAAAAAGCTTGCAATGGGTGAATTAAAAAAATGTTAAAACTGACTATTCCGCCAGTTGACCGATCAATTGATTGATCAGATTGAGGCGTTCGTTGTCCAGGGAGTAGTGGATGAACTTGCCTTCCCGGCGGGTATTCACGATGCCTGCCCGGCGCAAAATGGCGAGATGTTGGCTGGCGACCGACTGCTCAAGCCGCAGCTTGATATAAATGTCGGTTACCGTCATACTTTCATTTTCCTCCAACAGGTCGATGATGCGCTGGCGCAGCTTGTGGTTTACAGCCCGCAACACCAGCACCGCCTGACGCAGTTCGGCGTAATCCAGTTCCACCTCTTTTTTTCCCTTCTTGAGGTTTACGACTTCCTTCCTTTGTTTTGCCATGGTTTGATTTTTTCACGTTACAGTAAGCACACGGCTATAGTTCGGATAGCCGGGCTCTTCGAATTAAAACAGTTCTGATGGGGATAGGCTTAATGCGTAACGCGTGTAGGGGACCGCAAAGATAGAAACATTTTACATAACTGGCACACCGAACGCATTCCTTTGCCAGGCATTTGGGCGTCAGGGAATTAAATAAGGCGGAAAAGCAGGTTTTGAAGGGCCGGTTTCAAGCTTTTCGCGCTGCCGGGTACCGGTTAAAAGGGCGTACCTTTGCCTTTATGGCCGAGCAGAACTTTGTGGATTATGTGAAGATATGCTGCCGCTCCGGTAAAGGCGGGGCGGGAGCGGTGCATTTCCACCGGGGCCCGTTCGAACCCATGGGCGGCCCGGATGGCGGCAACGGAGGGCGCGGCGGCCATATCATTCTCCGGGGCAATCGAAACATGTGGACCCTGCTTCCCCTCAAATACCGCAAACACGTCATTGCCGGCAACGGCAAGAACGGGGCGAAAAACAATATGACCGGTGCCTACGGCGAAGACGTGGTCTTGGACGTGCCCCTGGGCACCGTAGCCAAACATGCCGAAAGCGGAAAGCAACTCTTTGAAATCACCCGGGACGGCGAGGAGTGCGTTCTTCTGGAAGGGGGGCGCGGCGGCAAGGGAAACGCCCATTTCAAGTCGGCTACCCGGCAAGCGCCACGCTACGCTCAGCCCGGGGAGGAAGGCCGGGAGGAGTGGATGATCCTGGAGTTGAAAGTGCTGGCCGATGTCGGCCTGGTAGGCTTCCCCAACGCCGGTAAAAGCACGCTTCTCTCCGTACTCACGGCGGCCAAACCCAAGATCGCATCCTATGCCTTTACCACCCTCACGCCCAACCTGGGCATCGTAGCTTACCGGGACGGCCGCTCCTTTGTCATGGCCGACATTCCCGGCATCATCGAGAATGCCCATCAGGGGAAAGGCCTGGGCCATCGCTTCTTGCGCCATATCGAGCGCAATGCGACCCTGCTCTTTCTGGTGCCCGCGGATTCCGACCACATCGGGCGTGAATACGAGATCTTGCTGCGCGAACTGGAGCAATACAATCCCGAACTGCTGGACAAACCCCGCCTTCTGGCCGTGAGTAAAAGCGATTTACTGGACGATGAACTCGTCGAACTGCTGCAACCCACTTTGCCGGAGGGGGTACCGCATGTCTTCATCTCCGCCCTTACCCAGGAAGGCCTTACCGGGTTGAAGGACACCCTTTGGACCATCCTCAACCGGGAGGAAGCGGATGAACCCCTTCCCGAAAGCAAAGGCTGAGGCCTTTCGTTTCCGCTCGCAGATCTTTCACAGGAGGACCTGCTGCATCAGGTCCTGGAAGGTCTTGGCCTCGTGAAACTGGTGGTCTTTGTAAATGGTCGCCCGAAACTTGAGGTAGTGCACCTGCTCATCCCGAAGGTGATTCTCAATGGTAATATTCCCGAACTCCTGGTAGAACTTCCCATCCTGGCGTGCCCCCGACGGGGGTTTGAGGTAGTGTCGTTCGACCGTCTCTACCCAGCGGGGCCGGCTAAACGTGCGGGTGTCGGAAATTTGCGTGCGGTAGCCCAACGCCAGCACCTGTTCCTTCAGGTAGTCGAAAAAGTGCTGCACGTCGCGACGGCTGTACTGGGTCTTGAAAAAATAGACCACAAAGCCTTTCGAGGAGGGCGTGTGGAGGAAGTCCAGCGCTTCATCGATGTCGTCGGGCGCTACGCGAAACAGCGCGTATTGATCCGCCAGCCAATTCTGCAAGCGCCGGCGCACCAGCGTTTCCTTCCAAAAGGAATAGTCTTCGCGATCCGCTTCGCTCCGCTGAATGAGGTGATGAACGGCCGGGTTGGAAGGCGAACTGTCCTCAACCGACCGAAATAGGTTTCTCAGTTGATCCCAAAAATCCGGCATGGGGATGATTTTTATCTGCAAGCCCAAACAGGGTAGCGGGAAGATTTGTTTTCTATCGCGTATTCGGCTTACACCGGCCGAAGAGACCGGGTGCAAGGCCGATTCGTATCTTTGTTACAAACCTGATGATCCCCGCTCATGGACCTGAACGCGGTCTTATTTTACCTACTCATCCTTTCGCTGGCCGGGGTTGTGCTGCACGCGCTGGTGGTAGGGCCGGCTTTTTTGGCGTCGAAAGCCGGTGAGCGACGGGCAAACCTCTGCTTTGGCATTCTGCTCATCACCTTTGGCCTTACCCTCCTCCACAACATCTTCACTTTCACCGACTTTTACGAGCACCATCCCTCCCTGCGCTTTTTACCCATCTATTTCACCCTGGCGTTCCCACCGCTGCTGTTCTTCTACGTGAAGCTCAATCTGTACCCCAGCTATCAGCTGCGCTGGACGGACGGCAAGTACTTCTTGCTCCCGCTCTTTCAGTGGATCTATTTCGTAGGTATGTTTTTCGCCGACGAAAGGTTGAAGATGGAAGTGGATCGCCAGTTTTACAACCCATTCTACGGCGCAATGGAGCAGGGGCTTTACCTGGTCACCTTCATTGCCTACATGTATTTTGCATACCGCTACCTCCGCCGGAAGAGAAGCCGGATAAGTTCCTCCCAGGAGGCCAAAAAAGTGCTGTATCTGGAGAAAATGCTGCAAGTGCTGTTCGTACTCTTCGGCATCCACGTTCTGTTTGTCTTGGCCGACTTTGCCTTTTACGAGTTTTTCGGCATCAACCTGCGCAGCAACAAGCCCTTTGCGGCCCTGGGTGCCTTGTCCTTTGCGGCCGTATTGCTGTGGCTGAGCATGTACGGCTTTCAGGTGCTGGTTTGGGGCAGGCGTTACTTCCGGACCCGCGAAGACCGCACCGCCGGTTCCTGAATCGTAAAATCCCTGCCATAAGCCGTTCGGATTCTCCCCTGGTAGCTTGCCCCAAAGGCGGAATCCCCTTAAATTCTGATCTCGTCCAACAAACCCGACCACTATGCTTTTTCGGATCCCCCTGCTCCTCCTGCTGCTGCCGGTTCTGGTGGTGGCCCAGGTGGACGTCAACGACTTCGTGCTCAACGGCAACGCCAAGCGACTCGACGATGAGTGCTTTCGCCTGACGGAAGCCGTGGATTGGCAGGGCGGGGCCATCTGGTACAAAAAGCCCATTGACCTCCGCGAGCCCTTTTACATGGAGCTGGAGGTCTTTCTGGGATGTCAGGACCGGGGCGGAGCCGACGGCATTGTATTCATTTTCAGCCCCCGGGCCCGGCTCGGTTACAGTGGGGAAGGCATGGGGTTTGGGGGCCTGGCTCCCTCCCTGGGCATCGAACTGGATACCTGGCTCAACGATCACCTGGCCGATCCGGAGGAGGACCATGTTGCCATACTGACCAACGGCGATATCCGCCACTACCGCAGTTCCAACCGCCCGAACGTACTACCCAACCTGGAAGACTGCGCCTACCACCCCATGGAAGTGTCCTGGGATCCCGCTGCCCAGGAGCTCAAGGTGTATCTGGACGGCATTGTTGTAGCTTCGGCAAAGGGCGACCTGACCCAATCGGTTTTTCTCGGCAACTCCATCGTTTACTGGGGCGCCTCGGCAGCTACCGGCCAGTACAACAACCGGCAGGAAGTATGTTTTCGCAAACTGGTACTGGGCGAGGCCCCGCGATTGCCCACCCTGGATATGGGCCTGCAGCGCGACCTCATGCAGGGGCAAACCATCCAGATCCCCGGCTTACGGTTTAAGTCCGGCAGCACGGACCTTACCGCCGAACAGCGATCGCTGCTAAACGGCCTGGCCGGCCTGTTGCGCGCCCATCCCCGGGAACGACTCAAGATCTATGCCTTCACCGACGATTCCGGCCCCGCCGAGCTCAATCAGCGCCTGAGCAATCAGCGGGCCAAAGTCATTGCCGAATATTTAGCCAAGCGAGGCATCGCCAGGGAGCGCCTCGTAGTGCGCGGTTTTGGTGAGGCTTACCCCCGCCTGACCGGCAGTTCGGCAGCCGTTCGCATGAAAAACCGCCGGGTGGAATTCAGCCTGGTTCGCGCCATTCCCTGAAAGCCGATCGTGCATCCCCGCCCGGAATTTTCTATCTTCCCTTTGTCCTTTGCACACAGCTATGAAGCTAACCTATCTGGCATTGCTCTTCATCTGGCTAGCTATCAGCACCCTGTGCGCTCAGCAGACCCCGGATACGTCGGCCATCGTCCGACCGGAATTCCGGCGCATTGATATTCTTCCCGCTATCAGCTACGCCCCCGAGACCAAGCTTACCCTGGGGGTGATCGGCGTGTATTACATGGACCTGTACAAAAAAGATCCCCAGACCCGCCTGTCGAATATCCAATTCCTTTCGGTCTACACCCTTGCCAACCAACTATCCATCCGGGCCGACTGGGAGATCTTCACCGATGGGAACCGATGGCGGTTTCGCGGGAGAACCTTCTTTGACATCTATCCCGACCGGAACTACGGCCGGGGCAATGACGCCCGCAGCCTCGTTGCCGAAATTGATGCCGACGGCCGGGCCGACACCCTGAACTACCTCAATTACACCTCCAACCGCTTCAATCTGGCGCCGGTCTTCCTGCGAAAAGTAAGCACCAACTGGTATGTAGGCCTTCAGACCAATCTGGAGTACCAGTTCAACTCCCGGCCCCTTCCCGATCGATGGGCCTATGCCAGCGCCGATTCCAGCCGCATAGCCGAATTGCCGGATGAAGGGCTTCGCTCCGGACTGGGTTTCTACACCCTATTCGACACCCGCGACTTCGTACTGAACCCCTTGAAAGGCACCTACCTCGAGTTGGGCACCCTGCACTTCGGCGGTTGGCTGGGCAGCGACTTTACCTTTCACAGTGTTCGCCTTGATGTGCGCAAATACATCAACACCTGGAAAAACCATACCCTCGCCCTGCGCGGCGTGGCAAACTTCCGCTCCACCCCCAATGAGAACGGCATCCCCATCCGGGCCTTGTCGCGCATAGGCGGGCGCGACTTCATCCGGGGGTACTTCATGGGTACCTACCAGGACAATCACCTGCTGGCTGCCGAGGCAGAGTATCGCTTGCCCTTTTGGCGCGAATCGGACACCGATCCCTTCTGGAAAATCTGGAAGCGCCTGGGAATCGCTGTCTTCGGCGGAGTCGGCCAGGTGGCGCCCCGGGCCGGCGACTTCCGGCTCGACAGCTTTCGGACTGCAGTCGGAGCCGGGCTGCGCGTGTTGTTCAACCGGCAAAGCCGTGTGACCATACGCATAGACTACGCCCTGGGGCTGAGCGCTGATTCCGGCGGCCCGGGCAAACGGCAGTCGGGCTTTTATTTTTACCTGGCCGAAGCCTTCTGACGCATGGCCATCGACAAAAACAACCGAAAGACCATCCACGCCTGGGCCATGTACGACTGGGCCAACTCCTCCTATGCCCTGGTCATCAATTCGGCCATTTTTCCGGCCTATTACAACCAGGTAACCCGCCAGGACGGCAGCGACCGGGTGCTCTTTCTGGGCTGGGACATAGAGAACACAGCCTTGTACTCCATTACGCTCGGGGTGGCTTTCGGCCTGGTGGCCCTCATGTCGCCGCTGCTGTCCTCCACAGCCGACTATTCGGGTAACCACAAGTCGTACATGCGCTTCTTCTGCTACCTGGGGGGCCTTTCCTGCATGTTGCTTTTCTTTTTTACGGGTCCGGCCACTCTCATGCTGGGCATAGGCGGGCTTTTACTGGCCACCCTCGGTTATTCGGGAAGCATCGTTTTTTACAATGCCTACCTGCCGGCCATTGCTACCGAGGACCGGCAAGACCAGGTGAGTGCCCGGGGCTTTGCCTACGGATACATAGGAGCAACGACCCTGCTTCTCGGCATTTTGCTCATCCTGTTTAACCCGCAATGGCTGGGAATAGAGGACGACGGCCTGGTTCCTCGCCTGGCCTTTATGGCCACCGGCCTGTGGTGGATCGGCTTTGCCCAGTTCACCTTTCGCCGGCTGCCCCGGGGGATCTACGACCGAAGTCCGGAAGACCATTTCCTCTGGCACGGCTACCGGGAGCTCGTGAAGATCTGGCACCGGCTGAAACGGGAACGCAGCCTGCGCACGTTCCTGTTGGCCTTCTTCTTTTACATCATGGGCGTACAAACGGTCATGTTCATGGCGGCTTCATTCGGCGAAAAAGAAGTGGGGCTGGGCATCGGGCAACTGATCGCAACGGTCATCGCACTGGAATACCTGGCCATTGCCGGTGCTTTCCTGTTCGCCTGGCTTTCCCGCCGGTTGGGCAACGTGCAGGCGCTGACGGTGGCCGTTGTCATTTGGATAGGCGTTACGGTGGCCGCTTATTTCATCCGGACGCCCCTGCACTTTTACAGCGTTGCCGTATTCATCGGGCTCGTAATGGGTGGAATACAGGCCTTATCGCGCTCCACCTACGCCAAGCTCATTCCGAAGACGCAGAATAACGCCGGCTATTTCAGCTTTTTCGACCTCGGGGAAAAGGTAGCCATCATGCTCGGGCTGGTCCTTTTCGGCACCCTGGACAACCTTACGGGCAGCATGCGCAGTTCCATTCTCCTGCTCGCCATTTGGTTTGTTCTGGGGCTCGTACTGTTGCTGGTGCTTCGCCGGCAGACCACCCTCCCCCGCGAAAGCCGCAGCTAGCGGAGTCTCTCCGGGGCATTTTGCACTCGTTTCAAAGTGCGTATATTGGGAATGAAGTATCCGTTTCCCATGAACGATCCATCCCACATCCCACCTAGATTACTGGCGCAGGCCCGGGCATACGTGCAGGCCGGCGACATCTACCAGGCAGTCAAGGTCTATCGCCTGCTGCTGCGGCAGTATCCCGAGCTCCACGAGCCTCCGGCAGAATTGGGCGGCCTGTACGTCAAAAGGCGTGAGTGGAAGCCGGCTCTCCACTATTTGAAAAAGGCATTGGCGTTGGCCCCGCAAGAGCCCGAACTCTGGTGGTCTGTGGGCACGGCCGCAACGGCCCTCCACAAAATGCGGCTGGCGCGAAGTATCTGGGCCAAATTCGGCTGGTCCGCTCCCTCTCCCCGCAAGGGTGAGCTCGTAGTCGTGCGCTTGCAATACGGTCCGTATTACGAGATCCTCTGGGGCCAGCGTCTCGGCCCCGTGCGAGCCGTCCTAGCCAGCATTCCCAGCCCGGATTCCGGCCTGGCCCATCGCGACGAGCTGCTGCTCGAAGGCCGGCCCTCCGGCTATCACGTATTGAGCCGCAAGCGCTACCCGGTATTCGATGTACTGGACGTGCACAAACGGTCGCATTTTCACACCTGGAGCAGCAACCTCAGCCAGGCCAGTGAAAAGGCCGTGAACGTGCTGGCCGACCTTTGCAGCCAAAACGGCGTGGGTTTTGAGAACTGGTCGAATGCCAGCCAATCGTGGCAAAGCCATTATCGCCATCCGGAATACTACCACCACCCCATGCCGGAAGAAGCGTGGGAGGAAGACTTGCTGGTGGCTTTTGCGCACCGTGAGATCCGGCCTGTGCAAAAGATCCTGCGCAATTGGTCCATCATCACCGGAGGCCAATTCGGCCCCCTGCAAGCTCAGGGCTGATTCCGGGCCGAAGCAGCCAGGCGGGCTTGACCGAAACGAATATGCACTTCATGAAATACACTTCTCTGCTTCTGGCCTGCCTCGGCCTTGCCGGGCAACTGTACGGCCAACCCAGCCCCTACTTTGAAATGAGCCCGGAGGGCATGGCCCGGCTGACTCAAGCCGGTGCCTCCCATTTTGCCGAACTCGCCCTGTCCTGTCTGGAGCAGGAGTATCCCAACAAGCTCAACCAAACCCTGGCCGGTCCCAGTCAACTGGAGCGGCCGAAACAATTGCATCCTGCATTCTACGGTTGTTTTGACTGGCACTCCAGCGTTCACGGCAGCTGGATGCTGGTGCGGCTTATGCGCACCTTTCCCGGCTTGCCCGAAGAAGAGGCCATCCGCCGGCTGCTCAATCGCCTGCTCAGCCGAAAAAACCTGAGGGCTGAAGCCGATTATCTGGAACGGGAAAGCAAAAGCTGGGAACGCATGTACGGCTGGGCCTGGCTTTTGAAACTGTACGAGGAGACCGACAGTTGGAAGGACGGCGATGCCCGCGACTGGGCCAAGGCCCTGGAGCCCTTGGTAGAGGTCGTCGTATCCCGCATGGAAGCCTTCCTGCCCAAGCAGGCTGTGCCGGTCCGAACCGGGGTGCACCCCAACACGGCCTTTGGCCTGGCTTTCGGGCTCGACTATGCGCGCCATGCCGGCAACAGGCAGCTGGAAGATCTGCTGGTGGAGCGCGCAAAAACCTATTACGCAAACGATACCGACTGGCCCGCGCACTGGGAACCCAGCGGAGAGGATTTCCTTTCTCCCGGTCTTATCGAGGCAGATCTGATGCAGCGCGTGTACCAGGGCGGTACCTACAAACGCTGGTTCAGGCGCTTTGTATCCCGAAAGGAACGGGAAACCTGGTACGATCCCGTCCATGTTTCCGATCGTTCGGATCCCAAGATCGTGCATCTGGACGGACTCAACCTGAGCCGCGCCTGGTGCTTCTTCGGCATTGCCGGGGCACTCAACAAGGCCAAGGACCGGGACCCTTTACTGGAAGCTGCACGCGAGCACCTTCGAGCCTCCCTGCCCCACGTGGCCAGCCCTTACTACGAAGGGAGCCATTGGCTGGGCACCTTCGCTGTATATGCGCTCACTTCCTACGGGAGGTAGACCTCAGGAGAACGCCGCCTCTTCGGGACGGTCTGGCAGGCGTTCCACGCGCACCGTCTCGATCTTGGTATCGCTCACCAGCTCCAGCACAAAGCGATAGCCGTTGAGTTCCAACCGGGCGCCCTGCTCAGGTATGGTCTCGGTGGTAGTGACGAGCATTCCGCTTAGGGTGTGGTAGTCGCCCTCCGGAAAGTCGAGGTCGTACTTCTCGTTGAGGTAGTCGACTTCCAGGCGGCCGGAGAAGATCCATTCGGCTTCGCCGAGTTGTTCCTCTACGTGTTCCTCCAGGTCGTGTTCGTCTTCGATCTCGCCGAAGATCTCCTCCAAGACATCCTCGAGGGTGACCAGGCCGGCCACCCCGCCAAACTCATCCACCACAATGGCAATATTCAGGCTCTGCTGTATGAACGTATTGAGCAGATCGGTCACGCGCATAGCTTCCGGCACGAAGGGCATGCTCATAATCAGAGGTCGAATCGCCCGGGGCTGAGTGAGGAGTTGCTGGTGATGCACATAGCCCAGCACCTTATCTACATCGCCACCGTCGCTTACAATGATGCGCGAAAGATTGGAATCCCGAAAGAGTTCCTCCAGCTCTTTCACCGAGGCGGCTACGTCGATGTGTTCGATCTCGGGCCTGGGCACCATACATTCTCGCACGCGCACCTCTTTGAGGTTGAGGGCTTTGCCAAAGAGTTCCTTGTCGATTTCCTCCTTCATCTCCCGGGGGCGGGCTTCTTCCACAAACTTTTCCAGATCGAGCCGGGTGAGCGTAACCTCCCGGCTTTCCAGCGAGCTCCGGGTGAGCAGGCGAATCAAGCCGTTGGCCGAACGGATCATGAGCCAGGAGGGTGGTGCCAGCACCCCCTGCAAAAAGCGAATGGGATAGGCCAGAGCATAGAGCGCCTCGTCGCTAAACAAACGGAAAATGGTTTTGGGCAGGAATTCGCCGAAGACCAAGACGACGAGGGTGATGAGGGTCGTATTTACAAAAAGCAGGACAGCACCATTGGACAGGGCCGGTGTCAGGGCCGGGGAGAGCCATCGCTCCATCAGGGTCGTGAAAGCCACCAGGGCGATGTTGTTGCCCACCAGCATTGTGCTCAGAAAGGCTTCCGGATGGTCGTAAAAGTAGGCCAGTATGCGGCCTCGGCGTCCACCCTTTTTTTTGCGCAATTCCACGCGCAATTTATTGCCCGACACAAAAGCAATCTCAGAGCCCGAAAACAGGGCCGACAACAAAAGGGAAACTATGATGAGTACAGACAGCATCAATTCAAAGGCGGCTTATTCCCGGGGGTGCGTTTCTCCTTGTCCACCAACAGGTGGCCTTCCGGCGCCAAAATGCGCCATTGCGAAAAATCCTCGGTGGCCTCAAAGCCCCTGCCGTAGAGGATCTCCCCCGGTCGCCGAATGACAACGAAGTGATCGGTGTGGATGCGGTCCTCTTTGTCGTTCCAGATGAGTTCCTCGGTTTCCAGCCGGTTTCCCTCCTCGCCCAGAAGGACCACGCTATCGCGGGCAATGACTACATCGCGCCGGGCATAACGCAAGCCGTACTTGGCGGTAAGGGTTTGGGTCACCTCCTGCTTCCGGTTAAAAAATTCAACCTTCACAAAGTCCGGGAATTCCTGTCTTAGATCTTTCTCATCCAGGTGAAAGAGAAGTTTCGGACCGCTCACCCGCACCATGACATTGGCGGAGTCGCTGTACAAGATCTCCACATCATGGGCCGTCTCCACCCTGGCATCAAAGTGGGCGACCAATTCCTCCACTTCCTGGAGGTCGTTTACACAGCCGGTCAGCAGCAGGACAAGCCCTGCCGCCAGGCTGCCGAGACGAGACTTCATTCGTCTGCTTTTTGGCAAAATTAGCGCAACAAAGTTACATCTCCCTCGAAAACCTGGACCACTTGATCCCTGAAGCGCACTTCAGCCACATAGACATACACCCCGTTGTTCAGCGCTTTGCCGCGAAAGGTGCCGTCCCAGCCGTCCGATTCCGAGCCCAGAGGCAGGTCGCGCCCCTCGTAGAGCAGCTCTCCCCAGCGACTGTATACGCGCAAAGATTCGATGCCATCGGCCGCTGCCCCCCCATAAACGGTGAAAAAATCATTCCGCCCATCCCCGTTGGGAGAAAAGGCATTGGGAATGTAGACCGGGCGGTTGATGAGCACAAAAACGGTCAGGGAGTCGGAAGCCGTACATCCCAGTTCGTCGCGAACGGTGACGGTGTACCTCGTGGTACGGGAGGGATCAGCAATGGGGTCCGGGCAAGCCACACAACTCAGCGAATCGGCCGGCGACCAAAGGTATTCGAGGGTGTCGTAGGTAGCGATCGCCAGAAGGTCGGTCGAAAAGCCCAGCTCAACCTGCTGGTCCGCCCCGGCCTCTACCCGAAGAGGCGGGGGCTCCGCCAGAGCGACCAGGGTGTCGCCGATGCAGCCATTGGCATCCTGCACATAGAGCGTATAGGTACCCGCCGGCAGGCCGGTGAGCTGTGGGTCTTGCTGATAGTTGACATTGTCGACACTGAAGGCGTAGGGCGGAACGCCACCAAGCCCCTCGGCCTGTATCTCCCCATTGGCATCGCCAAAGCAACGCGCATCCCGCACGCCCAACACGCCGGCGTAAAGAGGGGGTGGCTGCAGGATCCGGGCCGTATCGCGAAGTTCACAGCCATTGGCATCCAGCACCAGCAAGGGATAATCGCCTACCGGCAAGCCCGTCAGATTGGAAGCCGACTGGCCGTTCGCCCACTGATAAACGTAGCCGCCGGTTCCTCCGGATACCGCAGTCGCAGCGCTCCCGTCGCTTTCGCCAAAACAACTCACATTGGTCTCCAGCATGCTGTTGGCCAGCGGATCCGGATCGCGGAGCTCAAAGGTGAAATTTCCGCGGCATTCGTTGGCATCCTCCACGATCACGTTGTAAATCCCGCCGGGCAGGTTTTGGAGCACACTGTCGGGTACGAATCCATTGCCATCGTTGAAATTATACCGGAAATCCGGCGTGCCGTTGGCGATGCTCACCCGGATAATGCCGTCGGAAAAGCCGAAACACGAGGGCGGCGTTATGGATTGCACTTCCGGGTTGAGGCTGAGGGTGAGTTCCCGCACGGGGATGACCAGATCGAGGGTACAACCGGCCTGGTCGCGTATGGTGACCGAATAATTGCCAATGGGCAGGCCGGTCAGGGTGTTGTCGGGGCCGAAGCCCGTATTCTGCCAATTGAACTCGTAGCCGGGTGTACCTCCGGTCACCTGCAGTTCGATCGCCCCGTCCATACCTCCGTTGCAGGTCGCGCGGGTCGTAAACGTGTCAACATCGAACGGCTCGGGCCCGGCCACTGCAACCTGAAAGCTGGTGTCGCAACCGGCCTGATCGGATATCAACACTTCGTAGGTGCCGATGCCCAGCCCGCTGACATCCTCCGAGGTCTGGCCATCCGGCCAGAGAAAGTTGTAGGGGCCGTAAGGATTGTCGACCGTGAGATCTATGCTGCCGTCCGAGCCGTCGGGGCAGGTCGTTTCCGTGGTGCTGGCCGAGAGGTCGAAATGGCCGGTGCAGCATTCCACGCGGATGGTCTTCACTTCGGTGACCAGGCAACCCTGTTCGCTTTCTACGGTGAGCACGATCGACTTGAGGCCGGCTGTATTGTAGCTGACGGTGTGCGGCCCCTGGGTAAAGGCCTGGGCCTGACTGGCCCCGGAACCGAAAGCCCACCGCCAGGCGACGATATTGCCCAGGGGAAAGGTGGATGCATCGGTAAAGCGGATGGGCTCGCCCACGCAAACGGTAAAGTCGGGCTCGTCGGCGGTGAAGTCTGCCCGGGGACCAACGAACTCTCCCGTACCGCCGAACTCCACGCTGAAACCGTTGCCGGTAGAGGTGAAGTTGTTGACCAGTAAGGCATAGCTCCGGCCCGCCTCCATCTGCAGGGGAGCTAGAAAGTTATTCTGCGAGGGGTCCATGCAACCTGCTGGCTCGGAAAAGTCCGTTTCGCCATCGGCGAGCCCCGTAGGCCCCATACAGGGGCTGGGAAAGCCGAAGTCGCCCGAGGCCATGCACCGCAATTCCTGCTTGTTGGCGCAGTTGAGGATGCCGTCGGGCAGTTCGTACAACACGAAGTCCAGGTCGTCTCCAGGGTTGGATGGCGCCAGGGTGAAGGTAAGCGTGCCGGTTGTGGCCGCCGTCCAGGTAAACCAGGTGGAATTGGATTCCGAATTGCCCGTGCCGAAGCCCAGGCAGGATGAGCCGTTGGCCTCGTCGGGATCGTTGCCCGGCCCCACGACATTATCTACGGAAAACCCTTCTTTGTTGCACAGCACCGAAGCCGATACGCAATCGGAGCCGGGCTGTACCGGGGGGTTAAAGTTGTTGACGCACAGCTCAAACGTGCCCGTCCGGCCAAATTCGCCCTGCACCCGGATGAAGTAGGTTTCGCCGACGGCAAGGCCGCCTTTGTAGAGTTCCACAATGTTGGAGAGGGCATTGGTCGAGCATTCCTCCTCGTTGATGAATCCCGTACAGTTGCCGGAATACAGAGCCACCTGAGGTCGCTCCAGGGTGCCCCCGCCGCTGGTATTCCCGATCACGTTGACCACGACATCGGTAGCCGTGGCAGTGAAGGAGAACCAGATGTCGTTGCGGGTATTGTTCCAGCAGGAAGGCGGGGGAAAGCCCGAAGGGGTAGCGCCCTCACTGGAATAGGCCGCCGGAGCGGAGCACCAGTTATCGACACTGGGTATGGGTGTGGCATTAATGCACTCGTCGTTGGAAGGTTGGGCATACAGGCCGGATCCCCAAATCGCTATGACCCAGCAAAACGCCACGAGGGGTAGGTTTAATCTCATAGCCTCCTTTCTTTTGGTTTTTGGAAACGTACATGCCCCCCGATGCCTAACGAAGATACGGCTTTCCCTTTCAGCTTGCCATCTCTCCGTTCTCGGGAAAAGACGCATCGGGTCGCTTCGGACGGGTAGTACAAGAACGCCTCTCTCAAGCTTTTGGATTGCGCAAGGCCCGCACTACTTTTCGCCGAGGAGCCGGTTTCGTCCCCCAGCCGCTTCTTTTTTCTTGAACCGGCTCGTGCAAAGAGGCCCGGCAATGCCGGAAAGACAGTACCTTTCTTTTTCAACAAAGACGTAGTTTACCGTTCCGGTAGTTGGCATGAAAAAATCCTACTTACCTCATAGCGTCACCCTGCTGAACCTCTTTCTGGGCTGCCTGGCTGTGGTGAGCCTCCTGTTCGGGCAGTACCTGCAAGCTTGCTGGCTGGTGGGGGCGGCGGCAGTAGCCGACTTTCTGGACGGGCTGGTGGCGCGCGCGCTGGGCGTATCTTCCCCCCTGGGTAAGGAACTCGATTCCCTGGCCGATGTGATTTCCTTCGGGCTCGTGCCGGGTCTGATTTTCTACGTACTCCTATGCGAAGGCCGGGGCGTATCCCTTCCCCAAAATCAGCTGTACGGGCCGGCCGTACCGGCCTTCCTGGTCACGGCTTTTTCCGCGCTGCGCCTGGGAAAGTTCAATCTGGACGAAAGGCAGCAGGAAGGATTCATCGGGCTGCCTACTCCGGCCAACACGCTCTTTGCCGTGGGATTGCTGCTGCTCTTTCTAACGGACCGGTACGGGCTGCAAGCCATAGTGCTATTGCCGGCCCTGCTGTACGGGCTCATCGGGCTTAGTTCGTACCTCCTCGTAGCCGAATTGCCGATGTTCAGTCTGAAGTTCAAAAACCTCGCCTGGAAAGGCAATGAGATTCGGTTTATCTTTGCCGGTGCCGTCATCGCCCTTCTGCTCATACTGCGAGAAGGCGCCCCGGCGGCCATCATTGTATTGTACATCGGTCTATCGCTGGTGCAAAACGCAAGATCAAACACATGAAGTTTCTGGCCGAAATCGAAGTGATGCCCCACAAAGAATTGTTGGACCCTCAGGGAAAAACAGTGGCAAACAACATGAAGAACGTCGACATTCACGGCGTGGAGGATGTGCGCATCGGCAAGCACATTCTCATGACCCTACAAGCGGCGGACGAAGCGGAGGCCCGGCAAAAAGTGGATACGGCCTGCAAAAAACTCCTGGCCAACGTGATCATGGAGACCTATACCTTCACGCTTCATCCAGCTGCCGACTAGCCATGCTGTACCTGGTGCCTACCCCCATAGGCAATCTGGAGGACATCAGTCTTCGCGCACTTCGCCTGCTCGGGGAGGTGGACCTGATCTTGGCGGAAGACACCCGCACCTCCCGCAAGCTGCTTGACCATTACGACATTGCTACCCCGCTGCGCAGCTACCATGCCCACAACGAACACCGCGTCTTGCCGGAGTTGCTGCAGGAGCTGGCCGGCGGAGCAACCTATGCCCTGATCACGGATGCCGGTACCCCCGGTATTTCGGACCCCGGCTTTCTGCTGGTTCGCGCTTGCCGCGAAGCCGGCCTCGAGGTACAGGTTCTGCCCGGGGCCACGGCACTTATTCCCGCTTTGGTAGCCTCCGGCCTGCCCTCCGATCGATTTCACTTCGAAGGCTTTTTACCCCACAAAAAGGGACGGAAGACCCGGCTGGCCTATCTGGCAGCTCTACCGCACACCTTCGTCCTTTTTGAATCACCCTATCGCCTGCTTCGCTGCCTGAGGGAATTGGCCGGGCATTGCGGGCCAGACCGCCCGGCCTGCGTATGCCGGGAGTTGACCAAAATCCACGAAGAGGTTCGCTGCGGAAGCCTGGATGAACTCCTCCGGTATTACGAGGAGGGCGAAGGGGTGGCGAAAGGAGAGATCGTACTTGTGGTGGCGGGAAAACCCGGTTGACTCGCCGCTATCACCGCACCAGGAACTTCTTGACCATGCGCCCCTGATCCGACTCTACCTGCACAATGTACAAACCGGGCGCCCAGGCGGAGGTATTCAGCCTCGCTTGCTTTCCCGAGGTAGGATGTACCAGCAGGGTCTGGCCCGAAAGGTCCAGGACCCGAATGAGGACCTCGCCGGGTACCTCCCAGCGAAGCAGAGCGCTTCCGTAAGCCGGATTGGGAGCAATGCGCAACTTCCGGTTGAGCAAATCCTGCGCATTGCCCACGGATGCGAGTTGATCCTGAATGTGGAGTACAACATAAGCCGTTGTATCGGGCAGTTGGTAGTTCAGAGCCACCCCCTGATCGTCCAGCAGGAGCAGCTTGTCCAGGCTTACTTCAAAGGGGACTTTAAAATCGGAGGAAGAGGTTCCTTTGCCGTCAATGATGTCGGCTTCTACGATGAAATTCACTTCGGCGACGATCCCGTAGCCATCAGCACCCGAGCTGTTTTTCCGGCTGTACGCCAGGTCATAGCGGCCCAGATTGGACAGAAACAGGTCTTGCTGTACGGTGATGACCTCGTTCAACCCTCCGAAGAAGGAGGATTCGCGATAATCTACTTCCAACGATGCCGCCTGTACATAGTCAAAGGGATAATTCAGCGCCAGAGCAAAGCCGTGCAGATCTTCTGCAGGTTGCTGAAAGGTGCCCAGGATCAGCTTGGCGGATACGACCGCCGGCTCGTCGCTATTCTGATCGACCACGACGACGGAGTCCTCAAACTCGAGGAAAACCGGTACGCCTCCGTCCAGGGTATCGAAGACGGCCGCAAAACTGGGATTGTAGTTTTGCTCTATGGCCAGGATATCGCTTTCATCAACCTCACCGTCCCCATTGCAATCGAAGTGTTTGTAATTGATCCCCCAAAGCGTCTGAGCCCAGTCTTCTCCGTGCACCGGGGCCCAGGTGTTGGGATCCGGCGTGGGGAAGTCTTCGCGGGGCGGGCCGATTTCATTAAAGCCCATCCCAATATTGAGCAGGTCGTTCGCATTGGCTTTGCCATCGCCATTGGTATCGCCCGGCCAGATGCAATCGGCGGTACACATATCCTGGGGCGATCCGGGGAATATTTCCAGACAAAGCGTGTCCACGCAATTATTCGGGCCACTCACGGTCAGGCACACATTGGCCGGAAAGCTCGTGAAGGCAACCACGGCCGCGTTTCCGTTTTGCGAAAGCAGGCTGCCATGTGCCCCCCAGTCCCAGCTGGACGCATAGCTATCGGCCGACTGATTGTAAAAGACGACGGTCTCATTGTCGATGAAGCCGAACATGAAGCTGGCTTCGCAGGAACCGGCACGCAAGGAAAGAACCGGCATCAAGCCTAGCAAAACCCCGAATAAGACGTACTTCAATGGTTTCATGGTTTCGGATTTGCAGTATAAAAATCGGCCTTACTCCTCGGTCCCGGAAGGACAGCTTAACCAATTTGTACAGAAAGTTTCATACAAACAAGTTACTTTAATGCTGATAATCTATACCTTGCCACTCGAGTAAAGACCACATTGTCAAATAGCCCTCATGCTAAGCCCGAAATTACTGAGCTTACTGCGGCCTTTGAACGGGCATCAATGGAACCGGCTGGTGCGCTTTGTGGCCTCGCCCTATTTCAACGAAAACGAATGGCTTGGCCGCTTATTGGATTTGCTGAAAGTTGAAATAAGAGAAACGCTATCTGATAAACGATTGAACAAACAATATGTTTGGGAGCACCTCTTTCCCCACGAACCCTATAATGATTTGCAGCTGAGGCGCTTGTGCTCGGATCTCATCCAGCTGACCTATGCCTTTCTGAGTGTAGAAGCCCGCTCGGAGCTTCCGCTTGCGCAGGGTAACGATCTGCTGAATACCCTGGCGGAGAAGCGCGCCTGGAAAAAGCACTTTGCCGGCATGGCCCGAAAACAAGAGAAGCACCTGGCGGCTGGCCCGGCCGGGCAGCCCGGTTTCTGGCGAGAGGCCTTTGGGTACCACCGGCTGAAGCATCGCTTCGAGGAGTCTACGCAGCCCAAAGAAGTAAGCCTGGACAACCTCGTGCTCTCCGATGCCTATCTGGATCACTACTTCCTGCTTGAGAAACTGCGCAATTACACCGATTCTCTGGGGTACCGGAGTTTTTATGCCAAAACGGTGCGTCTTCATTTTCCCGATGCCCTGGCGGCCTTCGTCGCGGAGCACGAGGCGTTGCAACAGCCATTGATCCGGGCGTACTGGCTGGTGATTCAGATGCTGAGTGAGGAAGCCGAAGGCGACCGCTATTTTGAGCAGCTCAAAACCTTGATTCGCGATCACCTTGATCAATTCCCGCAGAAAGACCTTCGCAGCCTGTACGTACACCTTTACAATTACCTCGTTATTCTCAAGATCAACCCCGGGGAATCTTCCGGATACACCAAGCTGTTTCAGCTCTATCAGTTCGCCCTGGAAGGGGAGATCTTATTTGTTGGAGGAAAATTGCAGTATCAGACCTACAAGAACATTATTTCTACCGCTCTGCACGTCAAAGCCTTCGATTGGACCAAACAGTTCATTCAGGACTATACGGACCGCATTCCCCTGGCCCATCAAACCAATGCCCTCACCTACAATCTCGCAAAGCTTCACTTTCACCAGGGGGAATACGAAAAAGTGATCGAGCAATTGCGCCGGGTAGAATACGAAGACGTGGTTTATGCCCTGGGCAGCCGGCTCATGCTCCTCAAAACCTATTACGAGCTGGATGAACTGCTGTCGCTTGATTCGTTGCTGGACAGTTTCCGGATCTACCTCAGGCGCAACCGCAACCTCTCCCGGGACACCCGGCAGCAATACCAAAACCTCATTCGCTTTGTAAGACGCCTTTCAGCTCTTCCGCCGGGAAAGAGCAAAAAGCTGAACGCCTTGGAGGCGGAAGTCCGGCAGTGCAGTGCCCTGGCCTCCAAAGACTGGCTGATGGCAAAAATCGCCGAATGGAGTTAGCCCGAATTACTCACGGATTACCGTGAATAATGACGATAAGTGACTGAAAACAAGCTTGTTTTCAG
>CAZQSF010000067.1:15625-21056 GCA_964595955.1 uncultured Saprospiraceae bacterium | reverse complement strand
CCAACATCCCTTTTCGCTGTGGTTGGGCTAGCTGACCTTCCGCAGGATCACGGCTACCGGGCGGGGCTCGTTGACGTGGAAGAATTCTGAGGGGGATTTGGGCCGGACGCCCGTTTATAGGGGTAAGGAGACAGACGATGCGCTGCCAAGACGTGCAAGAACAACTGGAAGCCTTCACCGCCGGCGAACTGCCGGCGGCCCGTGGAGGTAAAGAGCGCTTTGCCTACGCCTTTATTCCGTCACCACCACCTGCTTGCGGTACCAGGTTCCGCCAACGGCTACCTGAAGCACATACATGCCGGCGGGCAGGTCCGACAGGTCGAGGGCATCACCGTCTTGCACCTGGCGGTAATGCCGGAGCCGGCGACCTTCCAGGCTGGTGACGGTGAGCTGCTCGATGGGGTGCGGCGTGGCTACCTGCAACAGGTCCCGGACCGGATTGGGGAATAGCTCGATGCCGGCCTCGCCAATATCCCGCACATTGTCGAGGATGGCCTCGGGCAGGGGCGTGGCCAATCCGGTGCTGTCGCCGGCCAGGAGCAGGGCAAATTCAGCCTGCCCTGCGTCGGGAGCCAACAGGCCGGAAGCCAGCAGCGTAAAGACCCGGCCGCCCTGGCCGTTGAGGTCGAGTTCATAAGCGCGTACGATCTGGTCGTTATCCAGGTTGTCGGTCAGGTTCAGCTGATAGGATACATCAGCCGGGAGCGACAAATAGGTCGGCGAGAAATTGCCGAAGCCGAGATCGTTGATGATCGGGAACAGCTCGCCGTCGAGAATGACGTCGATGGCGGGGGCATCCACGCCCCCGTGGAATACGATGAAGTCGGTATTGTCGGTACTGGAGGCTTCCAGGCGCGCCTCCACGGCGGCAACCTCAAAGTCAATATCGGTATTTGCGCTATTCGCGAAGTCGCCGGTATTGCGCACCCCGTGCGCCACGGCGATGTAGGGCAGTCCGTCTTCGCGAAACTGCTCCACATTGAGCACGGTGCCTACCTCGAAGTCAAAAGCACTCCAGGCCGTATCCACCAGGCCGGCGGGCGACACCGCCAGGCGATTCATACCGGCGGGAATATCCAGGAAGCCGGTGGCACCCTGGAAGGGCAGGCTTGCGAAGGCCAGCTGGCCGTTCACGTAGATGTCCACCGAATCCAGCTCGGGATCGGGCGAATTGTGCAGGACCTGGATCTTACCGGGCTGGGGCGGATCGGGAGCCGGCAGCTCGATGAAGAGGCCTTCCTGGCCCGGAATGATGAACATGCCGAAATTGGATTCGTCAACCCCGGCATCCCCTTCCGGCGTGAAGAAACCGCTGGCGGCTACCGTGATCACCTGGCCGGCGAAGGGCGTCAGATCCACTTTGTACTCGCCGAAGATCTCGGTGACCTCATTGTTGGTGATCTGCACCCGCGGGAAGGGCAGGGCATCCACCGTGCCGCCTGCGAGGTCGAAGCCGTAGGGCAAGCCGTCGGGAAAGTCTTCGGTGGCATCGCCGGCGCCCACGGCGATGACGCGGATGTTGGGCAGGTCGGGCACGCCGTGGAAAAGAAGGGGCAGGACTTCGGCGCTGCCCACCCCTTCCGGACCGGGCACTTCATTGATGACGAAGCGGAAGGCAATAGCTTCGCCCCCGTTCACGACCGTCTCGAATTGGGTGGTGTCGCGCACGCCGGTCGCCATTGCGATGTAGCGCTTATTGTCTTCGACCGTGAACTCGGTGGCGCTCCAGGCAAAATCGGCCTGCCCGAAGGGCGAAACCGCAATGCGGTGGGTACCGGCCGGCAGGTCGGTGATGTAATCCGAAGCCGTGCGAAACGGCACGGGAAAGCCCTGGGTAAAATTGACGAAGTTCCCCTGGTTGAACAGGTCGACGTAAATATCCACCAGGGCCAGGGATGGATCCGGCGAGTTGTGGATGAGCTGAACGGCCGGAGGCAGGATCTCCCGGCCGCTGAGAGCCAGGTCGAAGCCCAGGTCGGAAGAGTTCGGGGCTTGCTGGTGCACTTCCACCGCCAGCAGGTTGAGGCCATTCTGCAGGCCGTCGGCCGGAAGCTGGAAGGTAAAGTACTGCTCTTCTTCAGGGCCGCCCACAACCCCGCTGGCCAGGGTGTTGAAGTCGATCGGCCCGTCGGGCATGTTGCTGCGCAGCACTTCCTGGCCGTTCAGGTACACCACCGCCCCGTCGTCGCGCAGCAGTTCGAGGAGCAGCGAATCGGTAGCAGAGGGATCGTCTACCGTAAAGGTTTTCCGGAAGTAGGTAGTGATGTGCTTGTTGTCGGGGTCTCCGCCGAAATCGACGGTGGTGTTTTCGTTGCCGTCGCCAAAGCCGAGCTTGGCCTGGCCGAAAGCCCAGGCCGAATCATCGAAGGCGAGGGTGCGCCAGCTCGTATCGAGGGGGGTACCCGAATCTTCATATCGCCACACCGATTCGCGTCCGATGGGGAAGGCGTCGAGCGGAAATTCGTCCAGCACGACATTGACGACCAGCACGGCCTCGCCGCCTTCGCCCTTGTTGCGCGATTCGGCCACCCGTTTGCCGTCGCCGCTGATGATGAAGGTCATGGCCTGGCCGCTCATCCAGCCCGGTTGGTCCACGAGTTCGGTGACGATGGCGGTCAGGTCGGGCGTCTGCTGGGCAGGACCGGCTTCTCCCGGGTTGGTCCAGGCGGGGATGTCGTCCCAGCTGACTTGAGCGGTCGTGCGCGGGCGCGCGGTGATGTTGTTGATCTCGTTGGTAAATACCGCCGAGTTTTCGGCCAACTCCCCTTCGATCAGCAGATTGGTGGGCTCGCTATCCGCCTCGTCTACGGTGAACTGGATGAAGGCGCTGTTGATGGTCGCGCCCTGCGGGATATTGACATTTCGGAAGCGAAGGCCGATCACCTGCACCGTATTCTCGCGGGTCAGCTCCAGGTCGGTACTGGTCAGGTTCATCGCTCCATTGGCGGTAGATTCTTCCGCGTCATCTTCCCCTTCCTGTATGGGAAAGCGCGCCGTCACATTTCCCTGAGCACAGAGGGAATGGGTGGCTAAGGCCATCAGAGCCGTTAGCAAAAGAAAAAAACATGGGTTTTTCATAGTTGTGTGATTGTTGAGCAAGAGAAAAGCGTCACTCCGGAAAAGGGCTTTCCGGAGTGACGCGGGTTGTTTCCAGGGATATGATGCCCCGGCAGATTAGTTGCTTTTTACGAAGCGCACCACCTGAGACTGGCCGGTGGCTTCGTTCCAGACCTTCAGCAGGAAGACGCCGTTGGCGATGTCCTGGATGGACAAGGTCGTCTGTTGGCCGCGCAGCACGCCCGAACGCAGCATGCGGCCTTCCAGGTCGAAAATGGCATAGCGCAGGCGCTGGGGAGTGTTCAGGCGCAGGTTGAGCTGTCCGTCCGTCGGGTTGGGAAACAGGCGATCGATAAGATCGGGGTTCCCGGCGGTGACCGCCGTCGTGGAGGTGGTGGGATTGTTGTAGTTCGGATTGGGGCGGTCGATGACGAAGTGGTCGCCGTTTTCGGTGGTCCAAAGGTCCAGTCCGTCCGGCATCCGGAAGCGGTCGTCATCGGCTACGGGCGCTACGGGCTCGCTGGTCGCCGACTTGATCGTGTACACTACCAGCGAATCGGTATTGGCCTGGATCCATTTGACCTGGGTGAAGCTGCCTTTCTCGCGGGTCCATTCGTAGCCCTGATCGGCATCGCGGATCAGTCCCCAGGAGCCTTCGCCGGTGTAGACGGAACCCGTCTCATCGTCGCGGATGAATCCGCGGTCGCTCCCCGATTCCCCGGTCGGCCGCAGCGGCCAGGTATTTTTGGCAACGTGCGAGTCGCACTCCACGATCAGCTGTACGCGGTGCTGGTGAAAAAGCGGCGACCAGTTGAGGTACATGGGCGTATTGTAGGTCTTGCCCGAATGGTGCGGAGCGATCGAATAGTGGTATTGCACCATCTTCCAGATGGTCTTATCGTCGTTCTGCTGCAGGTCGTCGCGCAGCCAGTTGGTCTGGTCGCCCGCCACCGAGATCATTACATTCAGCGTGTAGAAGCGGATCAGGCTGCCGCCGAAATTGATGGCGTAGTAAATGTCGGGCTGGCGCACGTCAAAGAGGTTGATCATCACCTCGTTGTTGCGCTCGTGGTTGCCGCGGGTCGGCAGGATGGGGAACATGCGACCGTCCTCGCCGGTGGTGTACTGCCAATCGTCCATCCAGGTTTGCCACTGGCCGTCGGTATCCTTATCGGTGTAATCGCCGCCAAAAGCGACAAAGTCGGGGCGGATGGCCCGAACGATCCGGTTGGACTCGATTCGCGGTTCGTGTGGGATGGTCTGGCTGCCGGAGCGCCGCGAATCGCCGCCCGCAATGATCGACAAGGGGGTGTCGGGCGTGTCGGGCAGCGTCTTGAACCAGAAGCGCTGGCTGACGCCTTCATTGTCGACAATCACGAAGTAGTAGGCTGTATTGGGCTCCAGGCCGGTCAGCCGTACGAAGTGGTTGTTCATGCCTTTGTACAAAACGGTGCGGTCGGGCAACCGGAAATTCTCGTACTGCTGGAAGTCCTGTCCGTAGTCCTCGGTGCCATACAGAACGGCCACGCTGTGTCCGGAAATCTGGTTCCAGCCGATGGTCATCGTCGTAGACGGATCGCCGGTGATGATCAGCCGGTATTTATCGGTGGCGCCGAAGGCCAGATTTACCAGGGTAATGAAAAAGATGAGGGTAAAAATGCGCTGCATATCGGAAATAATTTTGCTACTAAAATACTATGCCGGGCAGACCACCGGCATATACCTAACCTTAAGTTTGTATTAACTTTTTGAAAACCCGGCCGCTTCGTTCCGGAAAACAGGAGGGAGTTCTTATTTTTCCGAAAAACAATCCCAGGTGCAGTATCGAGTTGCTACGCAGCGCTGGTCCGGGTTGTTGCTGGTCGCCCTGCTGGGCGTATTGCTGGGCCGTGCCTATCAGCATCTTTTGTTCGAGGGGCCCTACCGGGCCTTTTTTCTCGACGAACAACTTTTCGGGTGGGCGGTAGAAAGCTACAGCGGCAAGGGAAGCTGGACGAATTATGTCCTGTCGCTGAAGACCGATGCCCGCATCCTGGTGTTTACGCGCATCGCCGGGGGCGTATTCGGCATTACGGCCCTGCTCTTCGCCGCTTTTTGGCGATCCCGGCCCCGATGGCTCTGGCCGGTAGCTGTACTCAATAGCCTGTTGCTCCTGTTCCTGGCTTTCGGGTACTATCTGGATAAAGGCTACCAGCTGGGGCAGTGGATCGAGTACAGCGCGCAGGTCGCGATGCCGGTGCTGGCCATCTGGGCAGCCCGCCCGGGGATGAACCGGGCCTTCCGGTATACGGCTTATACCGTAGTGGCGCTCACCTTCGTCGGACACGGCTTGTATGCGCTGGGATACCATCCGGTGCCGGGCGATTTCGTCTAC
>CAZQSF010000067.1:10784-15615 GCA_964595955.1 uncultured Saprospiraceae bacterium | reverse complement strand
CTACATGCTGACCCGCAATATCCCGATCACGGATACGGAAGCCAAACAGGTGCTCTACGTCGCCGGCTGGCTGGACCTGGCCGTAGCCGTGGGGGTGTTCATACCGGGCGTGCGCAAATACGCCCTGCTCTACGCCTTCTTCTGGGGCGGCCTGACCACCTTCGCCCGCCTGACGAGTTACCTCGTCCTCGGCCATTTGTTCTGGCTGACGGTGCACCAGTGGTTGTTCCAGTCCCTGGTGCGGCTGCCGCATTTTTTACTGCCCCTCTTCTTGTGGCGCAATGATTGATCCGCCGACAGGCTTGCAGGCTTCCAGACTTTTGAAGTTTTCAAAACTTCAAAAGTCTTTCGACCTCCGCCCCACTCTCAGACTTTTGAAGTCTCCCAGACTTTAAAAGTCTAGCCACCCAAACCTCACCCCACCCAGGCCTTCACCAACTCCGCCAGTTCGTCTTCCAGTTTGCCGAAGTGGTGTACATAATCGGCCATGCTGGCGCGGATGACCTCCCAGGCTTCGCCCTGGCCGTAGGTGTGGGTGATCTCGCAGGTGATCTCCCCGCCGGGGATCTGCTTGTAGGTGAGGAAATAGTGCTTGAGTCGCTGCCGGATCTTGTCGGGCAGGTTGGTCACGTCGCGGTAGTTGCCGTACACCGCATCGTTGACCAGCACGGAGATGATCTTGTCGTCGGCTTCGTTGCCGTCGATCATGCGCAGGCCCCCGATGGGGATGGCCTGCACCAGCATATCGCCCCGGGGCACTTCCCGCTCGCAGAGCACCAGGATGTCCAGCGGGTCGCCGTCGCCGGTGATGCCCTGGCGGCCCGTCTTCTGCATGCAGTAGGCTGCCACCTGCTCCATGCAGTAGGTCTGCGGGATGAAGCCGTACATGGCCGGGGCATAGCTGGAGAACTTTTGGGGCCGGTCCACCTTCAGGTAGCCGCTGGCCTTGTCCACCTCGTACTTGATGGTATCCGAGGGCACCAGCTCGATGAAGGTGTTCACCACTTCGGGCGCCTTGTCGCCGGCGGAGATGCCGTGCCAGGGATGCGGCTTGAAGCGGCGGTTGAGCAACTGCAACAGTTCGTGAAATTGGGCGGAAGCCATGGGGTAGCGGATTTGCTCCCAAGGTAGGGAATATCCCCTGGAGTCCCGGATCGCCGGGAAGGGGGAGGGGAACTCCTCCGCTCGCGAAGAGCGGGAGGAGCCCGGACCAGCGATCGGCCACTCACTTCCGGGACAAAAAGCCGCCCCCCAGCTTGAGGGTGAGAAAGAAGCCGCCGAGGGAGAAGTCGGGGCTGCCGGTCAGTTCCGCGCCGGCCTACCGGAAACCCCGCCCGGGAGCAAAGGCGTAGCCGGCGCTGATGCCCAGCATGGGCCCGTAGCGCATGCCTTCCCGGCCTCGCAGCGGGAAGTAATGCAGGTTTACGGCTAGTTTGAAATAGGGTGCCACGGTGCCCAGGTCCACTTCCTGGGTGGGGTTGTCGTCCGGGTTCCCGATCACCTCGGCGAAGGTGCTCTCGGACTGCCGCGAGCGAATGTCGAGGCCCGTGCCGGCAACACCGGCGCCCAGGCTGGGGTAGAGGAGGAAGCCCCTGCCCTGCAGCGGTATGTACCCCAGGGTGAACAGGCCGTATCCGCCGGCCAGCTCCAGCTCGTGGGTGGGGCTGTTGGCCGCGCCGAATCCGTAAAAAGCCCCTTCGCCGCCGATCACCCAATTGTTGATGTATCCCTGGCCGCTGCCGCCCAGGGTGAAGGCCGGTCCGCTCAGCGAGCCGTAGCCGGCGGGCGTCAGGGCGTCGTTGAGGCCGTCCAGATCCATCGTCTGTATGCCGATGTCGAAGGTGCCCGAACCGCCGAACACCCGGTCCTGGGCCGACACCAGGCCGGTAGTGAGGGCAAACGCCAGCAACAGGCCTGCCCGGCTCCGGAACGCTCGCTTGAGCAAGTGCCCCTTCCAGAGCCAAAGTCCGCTGGCAATCAGCAGGGGCAATACGATCGCCTTGGTAAGCAAGGCAAATTCCGGGATGGCCGCCCAGGGCGAATAAATGTAGGTGGCGATCACCGCACCGGTCAGAATGTGAAACCAGCGGGTCAGATTTCGTCTGGTGGACGCTTTCATGATGTCTCGTTTTTGATGTATCGCAAAGGTGGCCCTTGCGCCACCCCCGGGCATTCACCTAGGTGAAGAAGGGGTTTGGGGGTGAGGTTGGGTTTGAGTTTGGGTGTGAGGTTTGGGTGTGGGTTTGGGTTTGGGTTTGAGCGTGGGGGATGGGGTATATGAGCCAGGAACAGAGGGGACTGAGGGCTGCCGGTCGTCAGCTCCTTGCACGTGCCCGGGGCAGTGCCGCTGCGCGGACTGCCGACGGCAAAAACCCACTACTTGCGGTCGGCCAGGCGGGCGCGGATGCGGCTCAGGCTTTGGGGTTTCACGCCCAGGTAGGAAGCGATGTAGTGCTGGGGTACGGCCTGGAAGAGTTCGGGATGGCGGGCTACCAGCTTGGTGTAGCGGGTTTCCAGGTCGTCGGTCTGGAACTGCTTGAGGCGTTCGGCGGCGCTGAGGTAGGCCTGTTCGGCCATCAGGCGGCCCAGGCGCTCGAAGCGCGGGTAGGTTTCGTAGAGGTCGTAGATGGCAGCCCGGGGGAAGATGCGCAGCTCTGCCCCGGTCAGGGCCTCGAACAGCAGGGGGCTGGGCTGCCCGCTGAGGAAGCTCTGGAAATCCACGGCAAACTGCTGCTCCGGAAAGAAAAAATAGGTGAAGTCCTGGCCTTCGATCAGGCGGTAGGCGCGCAGCAGCCCGCGCTCCACGTACCACAGCTCGCCGAATACCCGCTCGCCCCAGAACAGGATCTCCCCGGCCGCCGCCCGCCGGGGCCGGCCCCGCTTCAGAATGGCGTCCTGCTCCGCCGGCCCGGGTATGCCGTTTCGTTCGAGAAAATCGCGCATGCCGCAAAATACGGGAAAGCTTTGGTGTCAGTCTTTAGTCTTTAGTCCTTAGTCTTCAGTCTGAGGACTCCGGACTCAAGACTCCCGACTCAAGACTCCCGACTAAGGACTGCGGACTAAGGACTCCCGACTAAGGACTAAGGACTCAAGACTCCCACACACTTCCCATTAAAAACTTGCGCATACCTGAAAAAAATGCGTTCTTTACCTCGCCTAAGACTGACAATGCCCTGAAAAGGGTTTTCGAGGCGGATCGAACCGTGTAGGCAAGGATCGTGCTGAGAAAATTTATAATCCCAATGCAAACCGATACCCCCCGCTGCGGCTCTGACCGGCTTTCCGCCCGGTACCGCCCGTCCATTCCCCAGGAATTCTTCCCCAGTATTCGAACCCGGCGACGATGGCTTTCCGACCCCATTCTCCGAATGGCCGGCCGGCCCGGTCGCCCCTAGCATGCAATACATTCACCTAATTCATACTCTATCTCCGGCGCCCCGCGCCCATCCCACTAACAAATTTTATGTCATGAAGAAGTGTTACCGTTCCCAGGTCTTTAATCTTGTGACTTATCGCGATTCTTTTAGGAAATCCGTTCTCTTAGCCTTCCTGCTAACGCTTACCTCTCTGGTTGCCTGGACACAACCCCCTTGTGATCCGGTAAGCGATCCGACCACTTTAGGCACTCCCTCTTCAAGCTTAATCTGTTCAGGCGGATCCGTGACCATCCCTGTCAGCGGTACTCCGAATGCTGAGATAACGTACTCTGTGGGCGGGGTTGTTCAAAGCCCGATAACATTGGATATCACCGGAAACGGTACAATCGATTCCGGCCCTTTGACTGAGAACACTGCGATAGGACTTGTTAGTTCTTCGACGGGTTCGCCATCTGGTTGCTCGGACCCCATTATCGGACAATCCGTCACCATAGAGGTCAATGAGCCGCCTACCGTAATGGTCGAAGCCGTTCCCGATGGTAACATCTGCCTGGGCAAGGAAAATGTGCAGTATAATGCCCTTGTGACACCGGCCAGCCCGGCCAACGGCAGCTATTCCTTTGCCTGGTGCGCTTATGATAACGATGCGGGCACCGGTACCTGTTTTGACAGCTTCGAGCCCAGTAATGATATTCCTAACCCGCAGCGGGATTGGAGCTCTTCACCGGGTCCCAAATCCGTTGGGGTTGTAGTTAGTACTCCGGGTTGTCCGGATGTGGGTGATCTGTATGCATTTGACGTGACCAGCGGAGACCCCGCTACTGCGCCCGTGATTGACTGCCCGGCTAATCTAATGGTCAACACCAGCGACGATGCAACCGGCGACTGCTCCACGATCATTGCCGGCCTGGAGGTCAGTGCTTCGGACAACTGCGATGCCGATGCCGACCTGGTCTTTACCTACGACGTGACCGGAACAACCACGGTAACGAGTACCTCTGCAACCGGCAGCCCGCTCGATCTGAGCAGCATTGCCTTCAACGAAGGAATCAGCACCGTCACGGTAAGTGTAGAAGATACCAAAACGCCGCCGAATGTCAGTGCTCCCTGCATATTCAGTGTAGAGGTAATTGATGTCGAAGCGCCGACCTTTACCTGTCCGACTCCGACAACAACGACGCTGGCCACTACCGGCGGAGCAGGATGCGAGGTGACCATCCCCGACCTGGTTTCCCTGGTCAGCGATGCAGCGGACAACTGCGGCCTGGGCGGCAATGTGGTCACGCAAGACATTGCAGCCGGTCCGTTCTCCAGCTCCGGCGACGGGGCCATCATTGATGTGACCCTTTCCCTGGTAGATGCTGCGGGCAATCCGGATGGGGAGAGCTGCGTCATCACTTTCACGGTCGATGATGTCGAAGCGCCGACCTTTACCTGTCCGACTCCGACAACAA
>CAZQSF010000067.1:0-10684 GCA_964595955.1 uncultured Saprospiraceae bacterium | reverse complement strand
ACCCCCACCTGCATCACCACCCCGCTGGTAGTCACTCTGGATGCCAACGGCATGGCCAGCATCACGCCGGGCCAGATCGACGACGGCTCCAGCGACAACTGCGGGTCGGTCACCTTGAGCTTGTCGCAGGATATGTTTGATTGCGACGACCTGGGCGACAATACCGTTACCCTGACTGTGGAGGATGGATGTGGAAATACGGATGATTGCACCGCCACCGTCACCGTGGGGCCGGTGATCACCCTCACGCCGCAGACGCCGTCCATCTGCACCATCGACAACCCCTTCGACCTCACCAGCCTGCAAGGCGATATTACTATGGATGCGGGCACCTTTGCCTACGAGTTCGAAGGCAGTGGGGTGACCGATCCGGATATGTTTACGGCGGCGGACGACGATGTGGTCATCGTGACCTTCACGGCCGATGCCACCGGCTGTACGGCCACCACCACCATCACCTTCAACGTGGACGACAGCCCGGTGGTGATGGACCAAACGGACATGATCTGCTCCGGCGACGCCCTGAACTTCGACCTGGATGCCCTCATCTCCGGCTCAGGAGACACCTATACCTATACGGTCCTCTCCTCGGATGAGACCAACGTGCCTGCGGGTCAGGATCGCGTCACGGCCAGTGCGGATCCCATCATCGACAGCTACACCAATACCACGGGCACAGACGTGACCGTCACCTACACCATCACACCCACGGCGACCAACGGCTGTGCGGGTGCGCCCTTTGATCTGGTCGTGACGGTCAAAGCCGAACCGGCCATCGAGGCAGTCATCACGGCCCCCGACAATGTCACGGCGGATGCAGCCACCCCCTACACGACCACGGTATGCAGCGGCGAGTTGTTCGACATCGCCCTGAATGCCCTGTCCGATGATCCCAACAGCCTGAGCAACCCGCTCTGGGTGCAGATCAATGTGGATGACCCGGCCGATCTGTTGGATCTGGGCATGGACAATGTACTCCACGTCCCGGTAGACGGTGCGGCCATCGACGGCCCGCTGGAGAACAACACCGGCAGCCCGGCCACCGTCACGGTGACCTTCGTTCCCTACTACGAAACCATGCCGGACCCCACTGCCGAGCTGGATGCGGACGAATGCGCTGGCCAGCCGGTGACGGTGACGGTTACCGTTGTACCCGAACCGGAAGTATCGGCGGATATCACGGCCCCGGAAGTGGTGACGGCGGATGCGGATAATTCGTATGAGACCACCGTCTGCAGCGGCGAGCTGTTCGAAGCCTCGCTGGTCGGCGGCTCGGATGCCCTAATCGGCATGGATACCGCGCTGTGGGTAGAGGTAGCCGTGACCGACCCGGACGATCTGTTGGGTGAAGGCGGCGACTTTGTGCTGCACGCCCCGGTAGCGGATGCCTCGGTCAGCGAATTGCTGGAGAACACGACGAGCAGCCCGGCGACCGTCACGGTGACCCTCACGCCCTACTACGAGACAGACGATACGCCGGATCCGGATGCGTCCGTACTGGATGCGGACGAATGTGCCGGCCAGTCGGTGACGGTGGAGGTGACGGTCAATCCGGCGGCCATTGTGGATGCCGGCCCGGACCAGACAGTCTGTGCCAATGTAACGGCAGTCAGCCTGAACGGATCGGTGAGCGGCGGAGCTACTACCGGCACCTGGGACACCGATGGTACGGGTACCTTTGATCCCGACGACACTACCCTGGATGCGATCTATATCCCCTCGGCTGCCGATTCGGCGGCCGGCAGCGTCATTCTCACCCTGAGCGCTGCCGATCCCGACGGCATGGGGCCCTGCCCGGCCGCCAGCGATCAGCTGGCCATTACCTTCAGCCCGGCAGCTACCGCCGATGCGGGCATGAACGACACCATCTGCGGGGTATCCCCCGTGGCCCTCAGCGCCACAGCCAGCGGGCCCGGCGAATGGAGCGGCGGTGCCGGCAACTTTGCCGATCCCACCTCAACGAATACGACCTATACCCCGGATCCCTCGGAGGTGGGAACGACCGTGACCCTGACCTGGACGACAGCCGATCCCGACGGCACCACCGGGCCGTGTAGCGAAGTGAGCGACGAGGTCGACATCACCTTCGACAGCCCGGCCGAGGTGGATGCCGGTATGGATCAGACGGTCTGTGCGGATGATGCGGATGTGACCCTGGCGGGCAGCATCGGCGGTTCGGCCTCCTCCGGCAGCTGGAGCGGCGGCGAGGGCACCTTCATGCCCGATGCCAACAGCCTAAATGCCACCTACGAGCCCACGGCGGACGAGATCGCGGCCGGCAGCCTCGAGCTCATCCTGACGTCTGACGATCCCGACGGTCCCTGTGCAGCCGTGAGCGATACCATCCTGATCACCTTCGATCCGGTAGTGACGGTCGATGCCGGTGCGAATATCGCCGTCTGCTCCGATGCGCCGGATGCCGTTCTGAGCGGCATGGTGGGTGGGGCGGCCACTGGCGGCAGCTGGACCTCTGACGGTACGGGTACCTTCATTCCCGATGCCAATACCCTGGATGCCACCTATGAGCCCTCCATGGACGACATCGCCGACGGCACGGTGATCCTCACGCTGACGACGGATGATCCCGACGGTCCCTGTGAGGCAGTGAGCGACCAGCTGGTGCTCACCATCAACCCGGCGGCCGAAGCCGATGCCGGTCCGGATCAGGCGGTCTGTGCGGATGCGCCCACGGTAACCCTCTCGGGCAATGTGGACGGTTCGGCTACAAACGGCAGCTGGAGCGGCGGCCTGGGCACCTTCACGCCCGATGCCAACAGCCTGAATGCCACCTACGAGCCCACGGCGGACGAGATCGCGGCCGGCAGCCTCGAGCTCATCCTGACGTCTGACGATCCCGACGGTCCCTGTGCAGCCGTGAGCGATACCATCCTGATCACCTTCGATCCGGTAGTGACGGTCGATGCCGGTGCGAATATCGCCGTCTGCTCCGATGCGCCGGATGCCGTTCTGAGCGGCATGGTGGGTGGGGCGGCCACTGGCGGCAGCTGGACCTCTGACGGTACGGGTACCTTCATTCCCGATGCCAATACCCTGGATGCCACCTATGAGCCCTCCATGGACGACATCGCCGACGGCACGGTGATCCTCACGCTGACGACGGATGATCCCGACGGTCCCTGTGAGGCAGTGAGCGACCAGCTGGTGCTCACCATCAACCC
The DNA here is from genome assembly GCA_964595955.1 of uncultured Saprospiraceae bacterium. Classification (GTDB taxonomy): domain Bacteria; phylum Bacteroidota; class Bacteroidia; order Chitinophagales; family Saprospiraceae; genus JAJDFU01. The sequence goes on along the minus strand of CAZQSF010000067.1, from coordinate 7,505 downwards.
GGCGGCCGAAGCCGATGCCGGTCCGGATCAGGCGGTCTGTGCGGATGCGCCCACGGTAACCCTCTCGGGCAATGTGGACGGTTCGGCTACAAACGGCAGCTGGAGCGGCGGCCTGGGCACCTTCACGCCCGATGCCAACAGCCTGAATGCCACCTACGAGCCCACGGCGGACGAGATCGCGGCCGGCAGTGTGACGCTCGTCCTTACCACCGACGATCCCGACGGCATGGGCCCCTGCCCGGCCGCCACCGACGAGGTGGTGATCACGATCAATCCCCTGCCGGTGCTGACGCCTCAGGTGCTGAACATCTGCTCGACCGATCTGCCCTTTGATCTGACGAGCCTGGAGGATGAACTGACTATGAGCATGGGCGGCAGCTTCGCCTACGCGTTCGAAGGCATGCCCGTAACCGATCCGGAGATGTTCCTGGCCGATAGCGGAGACGTGGTGGATGTGACCTTTACCGATGCCAACGGCTGTGTGAACGCGACCACCATCACCTTCAACGTCAATTCGGGTTCTGTGGGCCTCACGCCGCAGACCCCGGTGATCTGCGAAGCGGACAATCCCTTCGACCTCACCGGCCTGGAGCCGTCCATCACCTGCGCGACGGGCACCTTTGCCTACGCCTTTGAAGGCTCGCCCGTCGGCGATCCCACGGCTTTTACGGCCGAGGACGGCGACGTGGTGGAGGTGATCTTCACCCCCGACGGCAGCATGGATACCGAAATGACGACCATCACCTTTACGGTGAATCCCACGCCGGTACTCGCGGCCCTCAATCCGGCCGTTTGCCCGGAAAACATACCGTTTGACCTGACCACTCTGGAAGAGGAGATCACCGCTGCTCCGGGTATGTTCAGCTATTCCATAGGCGGCACACCCATTGCCGATGAAACGGCTTTTGCCCTCATGGACGGCGATGTGGTGGACGTGGTTTTTGTAGACGGCAGCACGGGTTGTACCAACAGTACCACCCTGACCTTCTCCATCAGCCCCAGCCCCGTGCTGACGGCCCAGACGAGTACCATCTGCGAAGGCGACAATCCGGTGGATCTGTCCGACTTCCAGGACGCCATTACCATGGCCGACGGCGACTTCAGCTACAGCCTGGGCGGCATGCCCATCACCACCCTCGGCAGCTTCACGGCTACCGACGGCGATGAGGTGGACGTGACCTTTACCGATGCCACGACGGGCTGTACGGCCACCACGACCATCACCTTTGGGGTCGAACCCGATCCGGTGCTGGTCGCCCAGACCGTGGAGCTTTGTGAAGAAGAGAACCCCTTCGACCTGACGAGCCTCGAATCCGCCATCACGGGCGAGGCGGGCACCTTCACCTACGCATTTGAAGGCGACCCGGTAGCCAACCCCATGGCCTTCAATGCCCTGAACGGCAATGTGGTGACCGTGACCTTTGCCGACGACGATACGGGCTGTACGGCCACGACGACCATCACCTTCACGGTGAATCCCACGCCGGATCTGATGCCGCAGACCCCCGAGATCTGCGCCGAGGACAATCCCGTGGACCTGACCGGCCTGGAAGACAACCTCACGGCCCTGAGCGGCACCTTCAGCTATACTTTCGGCGGCAATCCGGTGGCCGATGCCATGGCCTTCAATGCCCTGAACGGCAATGTGGTGACCGTGACCTTTGTAGAGGACGGCACGGGCTGTACAGCCACGACCACCATCACCTACACGGTGAACCCCACGCCCGTGCTCACGGCCCAGACGGTGAATATCTGCGACGGCGATCCGCCCTTCGACCTCACCAGCCTGCAGGACGACATCACCGCCGAGCCGGGCACCTTTGACTACACCTTTAGCGGTTCACCCGTTCCGGATCCGACGATGTTCGACGCCACGGACGGCGATGTGGTGAATGTGACCTTTACCGATGCCAACGGCTGTGTGAACGCGACCACCATCACCTTCAGCGTCAATGCCGGAGGTGCCGGCCTGACGGACCAGGCGGTGACGCTCTGCGCCGAGGAGAACCCCTTCGACCTCACCGGCCTGGAGCCGGCCATCACCTGTGCCGACGGCGACTTCAGCTATGAGCTGGGCGGCACCACCATCACCGATCCCACGGCCTTTACGGCCGCGAACGGCAATGTGGTGGACGTCACCTTCACGCCTTCGGGCGGCGGCACGCCGGAAACGGCGACCATCACCTTTACGGTGAACCCGACGCCGGTGCTCGCCGCCCAGACCGTTGAGCTCTGTGCCGAGAACAACCCCTTTGATCTCAGCACGCAGGAAGCGTTGATCACCGGCGATGCCGGATCCTTCAGCTATGCGCTGGGCGGCATCCCCATCCTGGATCCCACGGCCTTTACAGCTACCGACGGCGATGTGGTGGAGGTTACCTTCACCGACGGCACGACCGGCTGTACGGCTACGACGGCCGTCACCTTCACGGTGAATCCCACACCGGTCCTTACGGCCCAAACGCCGGAGATCTGTCCGGCGGCGGTGCCCTTCGACCTGACGAGCCTGGAAAGCGATATCACGCCTGAAACGGGCACCTTCACCTACGAACTGGGGGGAATGTCCGTTTCGGATGCGACCATGTTCGACGCCATGGACGGCGATGTGGTGGACGTGACCTTTACCGACGCCAACGGCTGTGTGAACACCACCACCATCACCTTCACCATCCTGGCCGATCCGATTGCGGCCACAGCTACGGTGCTGCAGGGCGTTTCCTGCAACGGCGAATCGGATGGGTCGGCTGTGGTGACGCCCAACGGCGGCATTGCGCCCTACGGGTTCCTCTGGAGCAATGGCGAAACGACGGCTACGGCCGTCGCGCTGCCGGGCGGCCCGAACAGCGTGACCGTTACCGATGTCAACGGCTGTACCGATGTAGTGGCCGTGACCGTTCCGGAACCGGCCCCGCTGGTAGCCTCTGCTACCGTGGATTACAAATCCTGTTCGGAAGCCAATACCATCGGCATCGAGATCCTGTTTGACGACAACCCATCCTCCATTTCCTGGGAGATACTGGACGAAGACGGAAATGTGGTGCTGTCGAGCATGGTCTACGACAACGCGCTGGCAAACCAGTCGCTGAACCTGGGTGAGACCCTGGTACAGGGTACCTATACGATCAATATCACCGATAGCGAGGGCGACGGCTTTGCACCTACCGGCTTCCTGCGCATTGTGCAGGAAAAAGTGGTGGATGTGCTGCTGGTGGAGGCGACTACCTTCCCCGGCACCTTCAGCCAGGCCTTTACGGTCAGCGCCTTTACGGTGGTCAGTGCCAATGCCACGGGCGGCACCCCGCCCTTCAGTTATTCGTGGAGCAACGGCGCGATGACCCAGGAGCAGGAAGATCTGCCGAACGGCGATTACACCGTGACCATCACCGATGCCAACGGCTGTGTGGACGTCGCCAGTGTGACGGTGGATCAGGTGGCCGACCTGTCGCTTACCTCCCTGCTCACCCCGCCCACCTGTAACGGCGGCGCAGACGGCACCATCGACATTACGGTCGACGGCGGCTTCACGCCCTACAGCTACCTGTGGGAAGATATGAGCACCGGCGAAGACCGAACGGGACTGGCTGCCGGGATGTACACGGTTACCGTCACCGATGCCGACGGCTGCGAGCTCGTGGAATCCTTCAACCTCACCGAGCCCGATCCGCTGCAGGTGGATGCCGTCGTCAACACCATCACCTGTGTGGGCAGCATGGACGGATCGATCGAACTGACCATTGCCGGCGAGACCGGGCCCTACACCATCACCTGGAGCAACGGCGAGGACAGCACCGCCATCGACAGCCTGGGGCCGGGGGATTACAGCGTGACGGTGACCGATGCCAACAACTGCGACACCTTCACCGAGACCTATACCATAGGAGCTCCTTCCGGCATTTCCATCTTGCCGACCGTGACCGATGTGCTTTGCAATGGCGATGCCGACGGAGCCATCGACATTACCGTGCAGGGAGGCACCATGCCCTACAGCTATCAGTGGAGCAACGACTCCACCACCCAGGACCTGACGGATATCACCGTCGGTACGTACGGCGTGACGGTAACGGATGCCAACGGCTGTTCCGCCCAGGGCACCTTTACCGTAGATGAGCCGGATGCGCTGGAGGCCTTCCTGGATGCCACGCCGGTGGTGTGTACGGGCCAGGACGACGGCAGTATCGACCTGTTCGTACAGGGCGGCACTCCGCCCTACAGCTACCTGTGGAGCAACGACTCCACCACCCAGGACCTGACGGATCTCAGCCCGGGCGTGTACGCCGTTACCATTACCGATGCCAACGGCTGCACCCTGTCGGATTCCGCAGAGATCCTGGAGCCCAACCCGCTAAGTGCGACCATCACCTCCATTACGAATGTGAGCTGCAACGGCGGCTCCGACGGTGGCTTTACGGTTAATGTCACCGGCGGCACCTCGCCCTACGGTTACTTCTGGAACAACGGCGTCGACGGCAGCGTAGATGCCAGCCCGGACGATCTGCCGCCCGGAACCTATACCCTGGTGGTGACCGACGCCAACGGTTGCAGCATTACCCTGCCGGCGGGTACCATCAACGAGCCCGCCCCCGTTCAACTGACCATTGTGGATGTGGGCATGGTGAGCTGCAACGGCGAAGGCGACGGCTTCATCGATCTGGAGGTAAGCGGCGGCACGCCCGGCTATACCTACCTGTGGGAAGGCGGGCAGACCGTGCAGGACCTCGACTTCCTCACGGCCGGCACCTACAGTGTAACCGTCACGGACGCCAACGGCTGTACCGCCGATACCAGCGTGCAGGTGATGGAGCCCGATGCCATCGACATTCAGCTGGTGGGATCCGATTCCGTGCTTTGTATTTCGGATCTGTCGGGCAATCTCGACATCGAAGTGACCGGCGGCAATCCGCCCTTCGAATACCTGTGGAGTACGGGCGATACGACGGAAGACCTGATGGATGTGGGTTCGGGTACTTACAGCGTGACGGTAACGGACCTGTCGCTGTGCACCCAGTCCGACACCTTCACCATCGTGGCTACGGAGCAGCTGACGGTCAGCCTGGATACGGTGATCCATGTGCCTTGCGCCGACGACAGCACCGGCGCCATTTCCATCACGGTGGAGGAGGGCACCATGCCGTTCGACTTTGCCTGGAGTACCGGCGATACCACCGAGGATGTGAGCAATCTGCCGCCCGGAACCTACACGGTGACGGTGACCGATGCCAATACCTGTGAAGTGACCCTGTCGGCTACGGTGGACGGCCCCGATCCGCTGCTCATTCAGCTGGATACCTTCGGCACCATCGCCTGTGCCGGCGATGCCACCGGCTTCCTGGATGTGAGCGTCAGCGGGGGCACCTCGCCCTACAGCTACAGCTGGAACACCGGCGATACGACGCAAGACCTCAGCAATCTGCCTTCGGGAACCTACACCCTGGATGTGACGGATGCCAACGGCTGTACGGCTACCTTCCAGCAGTTCCTTTCGGCACCCGATTCGCTGAACGCCTCTGTCTTCGGCCTTACCCCCATCGGTTGTGCGGACGAGCCCACCGGTGCGATCGAAGTATCCGTAACCGGCGGTGTAGCGCCCTACACCTATCTGTGGAGCAACGATTCGACCACCCAGGATCTCACCGATCTGGCGGCCGGCTTGTACAGCCTCACCGTGACCGATGCCAATGGCTGCACGGATACCCTGAGCGCGACCGTGCCCGACCCGGATCCGCTGGTAGCAGGGGTTGATACCCTGATCTCGCCGGCCTGCTTCGGCGACAGCACCGGCGCGATCAACATCAGCGCCCTGGGGGGCACGGGGGCCTACAGCTTCCAGTGGAACGACGGAAGCACGGAGGAGGATCGGACCGGCTTGCCGGCCGGGATGTACTCCGTGACGGTGACCGATGAGAACCAGTGTTCGGATACCCTCATGGTAACCCTGACGCAGCCCGATGCCCTGCAGCTGAGCGTACAAGGCACGGTCGATGTGTCCTGCCCGGGAGGCAGCGACGGCGAGGCTTTTGTCGATGTCAGCGGCGGCACGCCTGCTTACAGTTTCAGCTGGAGCAACGGCGATACCAGCCAGAACCTCAGCGGAGTTCCCATCGGCGATTATACCCTGGTGGTCACGGACTCAGCTCTGTGCGTGGATTCCGTTACGGTGACCATCGTTGAGCCCGATCCCTTTGTGCTCACCATTGACAGCCTGCAGGGCGTGCCCTGCGCCGGCGATTCGACCGGCTATGTGCAGGTGAGTGTGACGGGCGGAAACTCCAATGTGATCTACACCTGGAGCACCGGCGCCATGGGCCCCGTACTGGCCGATGTGCCGGCCGGCACCTACAGCGTCGAAGTGATCGATACGGAAATGTGCCGCGATACCTTTGATGTGACCATACCCGAGTCGGACTCCCTGCTTACCGTCATCGACTCTCTGCAGGACATCCGCTGCTTCGGCGACCGCGGCGCCATATTTACGAGCACAACGGGAGGTACGGCCCCCTACAACTTCCTCTGGAATACGGGCGATACCACTGCCAGCCTGACCGATCTCGGTCCGGGCACCTACGAGCTGACGGTTACGGATGCCAATGGATGCAGCTCGGTGACCTCGGTGACCTTTACCGAACCATCTTTGCTGGTGCTGGGTGTGATCGGGCAAGGCGATGTCACCTGTCCGGGCGCTTCCGACGGCTTCCTCAATCTGGCTGCCGAAGGCGGTACGCCCCCCTATTCCATTTCGTTCGAGAACCCGGATATCAATCCGGACAGCCTGCCCGGCGGATCGTACCCCGTGGTATTGGAGGATGCCAACGGCTGTACGGTGCTCGATACCTTTGAGGTGATAGAGCCGGCCCCCTGGCAGGTGCGCGACTCGATCCTGTCGGCACCCGCGGGCATACTCGACACCGGTACCCTGCGAGTGATCGTCGACCAAGGCGGTACGCCGCCCTACTCCTTCCAGTGGGACAGCAATGCCGGCAATGCGACGACCTCCACGGTTTCCGGACTATTGCCCGGCAATTACACGGTGACCATCACGGATGATGCCGGCTGCGAATTTATCTTCCAGGCGGAGCTGGTTCTGGATCCCGAAACTTCCATCTTCAATCCGACCGGACAGCCGCAGCGCACCCTCAGTGTGTTCCCCAACCCCACCACGGGCGACTTCACGCTGCGCATCTCGGATCCGGTGCCCAACAAACGCGTACAGCTGATCCTGTTCGACGGCAACGGCCGGCAGATCGAGCTGGGCGAACTGGCACCGGGGCAACGGCAGATCCGGTTCAGCGGGCAAACCCTGCCGCTGCAGGCCGGCATGTACCACATACGAGGGTATGTGGACGGCGCCTACCTGCCCACCGTTAAGCTGATCGTGACCGACTACTGATCGTCGTTCCCTTCAGCTGAAAACCGGTACTCCGATTCGTCGGGGTGCCGGTTTTTTTTAGGTAAGCTAACCCGAATTATTCACGGATTACCGTGAATAATGACGATAAGTGGCTGAAAAC
>CAZQSF010000066.1:0-21570 GCA_964595955.1 uncultured Saprospiraceae bacterium | reverse complement strand
CGCTCGTCCGGATCTGTGGGGGAGCTACCGGGCAACCGGTGGCTCTACCCGGAAAACCGTGAAAAGCCCCGGCCGGCACTTTCCGGCAGGGGCTTTTTTTACGGGAAAAACGTCCGTCCGTTTCGGGCCATGCGGCGCAAAAGCGGGCTGCATCGGTATCGATCCTCGCGATACTCATCGTACAGGGCGTCCATAGCCTCAACGCAGGCCGTGATGCCTTTTTCATCGGCCCATTGAAGTAGGCCCTTGGGGTAATTTACGCCCTGAGTCATGGCCAGGTCGATGTCGGCAGGGCTGGCAATATTCCAGAAAACGGCATCTGCGGCTTCATTGATCAGCATAACCAGAATGCGGTCCAGGATGTAATGGCCCAGGTCTTTTTCCGCTTTGGGTGCCGGGCGATCGGCATGGTCGCCGTAGGTATAGTATCCTCGCCCGCTCTTGCGGCCCAGGTAGCCGGCTTCGGCCAGCCGCTTTTGGGTGAACGAGGGCTTGTATCGAGGATCGTAAAAAAAGGCCTGAAAGACGCTTTCCGTCACCTTGTAGTTTACATCATTTCCGATGAAGTCCATGAGTTCGAAAGGACCCATTCGGAAGCCGCCCAACTCTCGCATGGCCCAGTCGATGGTAGCGGCATCGGCCAGCCCTTCGTCCAGTAGGCGCAGGGCTTCGCCGTAAAAAGGCCGGGCAACCCGGTTGACGATAAAGCCCGGCGTATCCTTGGCCCGGACGGTCGTCTTTCCCCAGCTCTTTAGCATGGCTTCGGCCTCCTGCAGAATTTCAGATTCCGTTTGTACGGCGGGAATGATCTCCACCAATTTCATCAGGGGCGCCGGGTTGAAAAAATGAATGCCCAATACCCGCTCCGGCCTTTTACAGGCTGAAGCGATGGAGGCTATGGACAAGCTGGAGGTATTGGTCGCCAGAATACTCTTCTCCGATACGATGTCCTCCAATTGCTCAAAGAGGTTCTGCTTAGCGTCCAGGGATTCGACGATGGCCTCGATCACCAGCCCGGCATTCTTGCACAGGTACATGCTGTCTACGTACTCGATCCGATCCAGAATGGCTTCTACCTCTTCGGCCGACATGCGCCCTTTTTCTACCTGTCGGTGAAGGATGCGCTCCAGGTCGGCTTGCGCCCTCCTAAGCGCATCGGGATTGTTGTCGTACAGTTTGACGGGATGCCCCGCCGTGGCGGCAACCTGGGCAATGCCCTTGCCCATGGAGCCGCTTCCTATGATTCCTATTTCCATGCCGGTCTTTTTTGGCTTTTCCGCTCGTCTTGGAGCTTTGAAGATAGGGCGTTAAGCGTATCCGAAGCGAATGGGGCCTGTAGATAGGGCTGTCGAAACGCATTCAGCCATCGGTTCGTTGCTTCATCGCCTTGATTATCCGTGTGTTAAGGCAAAGAGATAGAAAGGTGAAAAAGCTATCTTTCCCAAGCAAAGTAAAAGCGCTCGACGGTTCTCCTGGCCGAATCGGTTTGGGAATGTCCGAAAGCCTTTCGCCCCATGCATGTCTCCCCTTTGTTCGGGGGCTTACGCATCATTTTACGCGTTCGAAGCGCAACAATTCGCTCTGTCCTTGCAGTAGAACCAGCTGGTTCCCTTCCAGCCGGTACCCATTTACCTGTTTCAGGTTTTCTACAAAGCGGGAGGATCCCTGGATCGAACAATCTTCTTCCCGGGTTTGGAGGTCGGCAATACTCATCAGTTGGTTTCGGGCCTCCAGGGTTCCGCCTATGGCCCTGCAGCCTTCGCTTCCGTAGAGCCTTCCGGTTTGGGTGTCAAATTCCAATTGGGGCAGGGGGCGATCGGGATCGGCTGCCCGGCCCTCCATTTGCACCAGCCGCCAGTTCCCCTGCAGCCGAGCCAGGTTGGTACTTTCCTCAGCCGTGAGTTGTTTTTTGGACCCGCAGGCCAGGGCAGCGAAGGTCAGAAAGGCAAGAGTGAATAGCTTAAAAGGGTACATGGGGTGCGTTTTAGAATATCGCAATATCGTCATTTGCAGGCGGTATGCGCCGACAGGCCCATAGAAATCCCTTGCTCAGGAGCGGGCCAGGCTGCCGATGGCCATTTCTACCGCTGCTTTACCTACCCGCCCCCCCAAGGGCGGATTGCATTTTTGGAGTCGGATACGAACCCCCTGAACGCCTGGAAAATGCCCTGTGATGCGCCCGATAATGCGCTGAGCCACGGTTTCGATCAAATGGGCGGGTTGTCTCATCTCCGACTGGCAGAACAGGTAGAGCTTCTCGTAGTTGACCGTTTTGAACAGGTCGTCCTGCAGGGCTGCTTCCTGGGCAGGAGCTTCCACCCAGAGGTCGATGACAAACTCCCCTCCGGCCAGGCGCTCCTCCCGGTAAAAGCCGTGATAGGCGTAGAAATGCATGTCTTCCAGTGAAATAATGGCCATGCGATTGTCCGTTTGGCGTAAAGGTAGCCCATTTTGTGGGTCGGCGAGCAGGAGATGAGCGGGCGAGAAAAACACGAATTCTGTACCTTTACATCCTAAAGACGCTAACGTATATGCACAAGCATACCAATGGAGCGGCCACAGCTGCAAACGAAACGCACGCCCGGGAAGACCGGTATCAGCACCACGATTACTACCTGCTCGACGAGTTGCTCGAGAGCGATCATTTGCTCGCTCGCGAGGCGGTGCGGGCATGGGTAAAGCAAGAGGTGTCGCCCATTATTGAAGATTATGCGAACCGGGCCGAGTGCCCGACGCACCTGTTTAAGGGGCTGGCCGATATCGGCGCCTTTGGCCCCAGCCTGCCGGCGGAATACGGGGGCGGCGGTATGGATGAAATGGCCTATGGCCTGATCATGCAGGAACTCGAACGCGGCGACAGCGGCATTCGCTCTATGGCGTCGGTGCAGGGATCGCTGGTGATGTACCCCATTTTTGCCTTTGGCTCCGAAGCGCAAAAGAAGAAATACCTGCCCAAATTGGGCAGCGGAGAGCTCATTGGCTGCTTCGGGCTCACCGAACCCGATCACGGGTCCAACCCCAGTGGGATGACTACCCACCTCGTGGATGATGGGGATGCCTATATCCTGAATGGTTCCAAAATGTGGATTACCAACTCGCCGGTAGCCGACCTGGCCGTGGTGTGGGCCAAAGCTGAGGACGGCAAGGTGCGGGGCCTTATCGTGGAAAAGGACATGCCGGGCTTTTCCGCTCCCGAGATCAAGGGCAAATGGAGCCTGAGAGCCTCCATTACCGGGGAGTTGGTGTTCGAAGATGTACGCGTGCCCAAGACCCATGTGCTGCCGGAGATCAAAGGCATGCGCGGGCCTCTCTCCTGCCTGAATAAAGCGCGTTATGGAATTGCCTGGGGAGCTGTCGGAGCTGCCCTGGATTGCTATGATTCGGCATTGCGATATGCGCAGGAGCGCACCCAGTTTGGCCGGCCCATCGCCCAATTCCAGTTGCAGCAAAAGAAACTGGCTGAAATGATCACGGAAATCACCAAAGCCCAGCTTCTCGTTTGGCGATTGGGCAAGCTGGCCAATGCCGGCAAAGCCAGTCCGGCTCAGATTTCCATGGCCAAGCGCAACAACGTTCACATGGCCCTGCAGGTAGCCCGGGAAGCTCGCCAGGTGCACGGCGGCATGGGCATCACCAATGAATATCCCGTAATGCGGCACATGATGAACCTGGAAACGGTACTGACCTACGAGGGTACCCACGATATTCATCTGCTCATCACCGGCTTGGATATCACCGGCCTCAATGCCTTCGCGTGATCGATTCGGCCGGCGGTCTTTCCTTACCGAAACGGTTTGGGGATATCCCAAACCACTCGGCGGCAGGTTGGATCGCAGTGCGAACCAGATAATTTTGCTTTTTTAATCCCATGGTTGCCGTTTAGTTTTCTTTAACACCATTTTTGGGGTGCTTGCGGTATTTTTCAAAAAAGGCAAAACCATACGAAGCTTGCCTTTCGTTACATTGTGAAGCAACAGAAACCGGCTATTATGAGGAGGCGACTTTATTTTCTCTGGGTTCTTGCAGCAGGCGTATTCCCGGGATTTGCACAGGGGCAGTCCGATATCTCGCTGACCAATCCTTCCTTTGAAGGCGTGCCCATGCACAGCCGCCAGCCCTCTGGCTGGCACAATTGTGGGTTTCCCGGCGAATCGCCTCCGGATACTCAGCCCAATAACGAATTTGCCGTGACCAAGCCGGCGGCTGAAGGCTCCACCTACCTCGGTATGGTGGTGCGCGACAACGAAACCTGGGAATCGGTCTCGCAGCGGCTCAGCCAGCCCATGGAAGCCGGCCAGTGTTTTCAATTCAGCATTTCCATGGCCCGTTCTGAAATGTATGTAAGCCTGAGCCGCGTCATCTCGGATTCTCTGGTCAATTACATCACACCGGCGAAGCTGCGCATTTACGGGGGGTTCGGTCATTGCGACCGCCAGGAATTGCTCGCCGAGAGCAGTCTCATCATCAGCTATAAGTGGAAGCGGCACACCTTTAAGCTGCAGCCCAGCCAAAATTATTCCTACATTTTGTTGGAGGCCTATTACAACACCCCGGTCATGTTTCCCTACAACGGCAACGTTTTGCTGGACGACGCCTCGGACCTCATGCGCTTGAATTGCCAGGAAGAAGTACCCGAAAACCTGGAGGAGCTGCAAAAACAAGAGTCGGAGGAACAACCCAGCATTGCGGCTACCCCCGTTCAGCCCAACTCGCCTTCTGCATCCCAGCCCACGCCTCAACCTCCGGTTCCGCAACCCTCGTCCCCGGTTTCGCCAAAGCCCGAGCCCAGCACCGTCAAAACCAAGTCCTTTGCAGACCTGACAGCTGAGGATTTGCGCACGGGGCAAACCCTGCGCATCGAAAATCTCTACTTCGAGGCAGACAAGTCGGTGATCACTAATGATTCGTATTCCACCCTGGACGACGTCTTCGCGTTTTTGCGCAAGAACAAAGGAGTGGTCGTCGAGATCGGTGGCCACACCAATGGCCTTCCGCCGGATGAATACTGTGACCGGCTGAGTACGCAACGGGCAAAAGCGGTAGCCGATTACCTCGTTGACAAAGGCATACCCGAACAAAGGGTGCAGTCGAAAGGATACGGCAAGCGCTATCCGGTGGACACCAACGAAACCCTGCAGGGGCGAAAGCGAAACCAACGGGTTGAGGTGAAAATTCTTTCCATAGACGAGAATTGATCCCACATTTCCGATCGAACCGTCCATGTCTAAGGCGCGCATGACCTCCTCCGCTGTCCGGCCGATAAATGACCCGGAGCAGGCCAAGCGAAAGGCTTTGCGCTGGGCCGAGGCTCGTTTTTCGCACTGCTGTTTGCTGGACCACAACGGATACGGGAAATACCCCTATCACTCCGTTCAGGGCCTGCTGGCCGCCGGGAGTGTGCGACAGCTCCAGGTTTCGGCCGATGACTCGCCCTTTTCCCGTTTGAAGCATTGGCTGGATAACCGAAAATGGAGTTTTGGCTTCCTGAGCTACGACCTGAAGAACGATGTGGAGGAGCTGCAGTCCGGGCATCCGGATGGTATCGGCATGCCCGATCTTTTCTTCTTTGAGCCCGAATGGGTCATCGAGTTTTTCGAGGACCGGGTGGAGATCCATGCAGCGGGTAACTCTGCGGTCGAACTGGGGGCGGACCTATTTGGTGGGGCATCGATTCCCAAAGCCCCTGCTTCGTCATCGGCGCCTCTGAACTTCGGGCGGCGCATGCCGAAGGAGGAATACCTGCGCCGGCTATCCGCCATCCAGCGACACATACAGGCGGGAGATGTCTACGAGCTCAACTTCTGTCAGGAGTTTTTTGCAGAGAGCGTGGTGCTGGACGCAATTCAGCGGTTTGAACAGCTCAACCAAAGTGCCCGCGCACCCTTCTCCGCTTTTTTCAAGCTCGAGGATCGGTATCTGCTGAGCACTAGCCCCGAGCGTTTCCTCAAGAAAGAAGGCGACCGGTTGCTTTCGCAGCCCATTAAGGGTACGGCTCGCCGAAGCCCGGATCCCGTGCGGGATGCACAGCTGAGCCAAGCGCTCCGCAACAGCCTGAAAGACCGGACGGAAAACGTGATGATCGTGGATCTGGTCAGAAACGACCTGGGGCGATGCTGCCTGCCCGGCACAGTGCGAGTGCAGGAGCTCTATGGGTTATACACGTTTCGCCATGTGCATCAGCTTATCTCTACCCTGAGCGGCCAATTGCGCCCGGACCTCCACCCGGTGGATGCGATTCGCAGCATGTTTCCCATGGGTTCCATGACCGGAGCTCCCAAGGTGCGGAGTATGCAGCTCATCGAGCAGTACGAATTGAGCCGCCGGGGGTTGTATTCCGGGGCTGTGGGCTATTTCCGGCCGGGGGGGGATTTCGACTTCAACGTCATTATTCGCAGCTTGCTCTACAACGCGTCCCGGCGCTATGCGTCCATTCAGGTAGGCGGGGCCATCGTAGCGGCCAGCGATCCGGAGGCGGAGTATGAAGAATGCCTGATCAAGGTGCGGGGTATGCTCCAGGCTATGCAGGCCCGGATAGCCAGTGGAGCCTGAACCCCAGCCCCTCCAAATGATCCCAAAATTCGGGATACGATTTTTGCACCACTTCCGGTTCGCGCAGGCAGATCTCGCCCAGCAAGGCCAAAGGTGCGAGGGCCATGGCCATGCGGTGGTCTTCGTAGGTGTCAAAACAGGGAGGCGTTTCGGGGATCTGAGCGCGCCCTTCCAACTCCAGCCATTCATCGCCCCCGTCGGAGCGGCCTGTGCGGCTGTGTACTCCCACCCGCTCCAGCTCCCGCATGAGGGCTGCTACCCGGTCGGTTTCCTTGATGCGAAGTGTGCGCAACCCTTCCAGCCGGGCCGGCCGGCCGGCCGCTGCACAACATACGGCCAGGGTCTGAGCCAGGTCGGGGCATTCTAAAAACGAATGCACAAAAGAGAAAGAGGGGTTTTTCGAATGCCGGACCAGGCGAATGCCCTGCGGATTGAAGTGGGTTTGCACCCCGAAAGGCTCCATCAGTTCGGCCAGTACGGCATCGCCCTGCAGGCTGTCGGCAAAGAGCCCGTTTAGTTGGAGTTCGGCAGATTGGGCTATGACTGCCATGGCGTAGTAGTAACTGGCAGCCGACCAGTCGGCTTCTACCTGAAAAGCCCTGGGTTGGTATTCCGAGGGCGGGATGTCAATCCGATTGCCGGTCCACTCGGCCTGGGCGCCAAAATACCGGATGAGCCGCAGGGTCATTTGAATATAGGGACGCGAAACTACGGGACCGGTGAGCTCCAACTGCAGGCCATGGGGCAATGCCGGCCCAATGAGAAGCAGGGCGGAGATAAACTGGCTGCTGGTAGAGGCCGGAATGCGCAGGCGCCGTCGGGTCTGTACAGCCGGCATTTCGCCTATGCGCAGCGGCGGGTAGCCTTCTTTTTCCAGGTATTCGATAGGGGCTCCAAGCTGCCGGAGGGCATTTACCAGAATGCCAATGGGCCGTTGTTTCATCCTGTCGGAACCGGTGAGCAGCTGCGTGCCGGGCTGCAGGCTCAGGTAAGCTGTGAGAAAGCGGAAGGTCGTGCCGGCCGGACCGGCGTCGAGCAGGCCGGTCGGTTGGTTGAGCAACTGTTGCAAGACGCGGGTATCGCGGGCAGAGGACAAACCCGATATGGGGAATTCTTCGCGGCAAAGAGCCCTCAGGATAAGCACCCGGTTGCTGATGCTCTTGCTTCCCGCCAGGGGGATCAGCCCGTTCAGATGGGGCTTTTCGGGAGGAGCTATTTTCAGCACGGCAAATTAATCGACCAGGTCGCGGTATTGGTTGGCCAGGTCTTGCTGGCGCTCATCCGGGGAGGGTTGGTTGGTCGGGCGGCCAGCTTCGCCCTCGGCTTCCACACGGAACGAGCGGACGATTTTCAACTCTTTCATGGCTTCCAACACCTTCTTGAAGGAGCTGGCCTTTTCGTCTTTGACTTCAACTTCGAATTTCATGGATCAAGCGTTCTCTAGTTTTTGTTTGGGTTGCCAGTGAAAGCGTACTCGCTGCAGGATGTCGGGGTGTACGCTCTGTGCTACCGGGCAGGTTCGTGCGGTGTGCTCCAACAGTTCTCGCTGTGGCCCGGTGAGAGTTTCCCCGGGGAGATAAAGGTCGAGCTGCACTTCGGAAATGCGCCTGGGTCCGGAGGCCATTACCTTGCTTACTTCCACGCGCGCACCTTCCAGCGGAAGGCCCTTGTCGCGGGCTTTGATGCCCATTACAGTGAGCATGCAGGAGGCCAGGGCAGTGGCTACCAGATCGGTAGGCGAAAAAAACTGCCCCTGCCCGTGATTATCTACCGGCGCATCGGTAGTCATGCGGTTACCCGATCGAAGATGGGTGGCTTCGGTGCGCAACTGACCCTGGTAGATGACTTCGGCAGTCTTCATCTATTCTTCTTCTTGATCGCTTTTGGGAGGCTTTTTGCCGGCTTTTTCATAGGCCCGGATAATCTCCTTGACCAGGCGGTGGCGCACTACGTCCTCGGCATCCAGGTTGACTGTGGCCACGCCCTCCAGGCCTTCTAAAATATCAATGGAGCGACGCAAGCCCGATTTCTGATGGAAAGGCAGGTCAATTTGCGAAAGGTCGCCCGTGATGATGCACTTGGCCGTCGGCCCCAAGCGGGTGAGAAACATCTTGAGCTGAAGGGTTGAGCAGTTCTGGGCTTCATCCAGAATGATAAAGGCGTTGTCCAGCGTACGACCGCGCATGAAAGCCAGGGGGGCGATCTCGATGGTTCGGTTGCCCATGAAGTATTCGAGTTTGTCCGGGGGGATCATATCGTCCAGCGCATCGTAAAGCGGACGCAGATAGGGGTCTACCTTTTCCTTGAGGTCGCCGGGTAGGAAGCCCAGGCTTTCGCCGGCTTCTACGGCCGGGCGGGTGAGAATGATCTTCTTGACCAGCCGGTTCTTCAGGGCGCGCACGGCCAGTGCCACCGCCGTATAGGTCTTTCCCGTACCCGCCGGTCCGACGGCAAACACGATATCGTTGGCTTCCGAAGCTTCGATCAGCTTTTTTTGATTGCGGGTCTTGGCCCGGATCTGCTTGCCGTCTCGCCCATGGACGATGACTTTGTTGCTGCTGCCGTTTTCCAGCCGGTTCTCGAAGGGGTTGACGCCTTTGACCAGATCCTGTACGACCCGTTCGGGCAACTCCTGATTCTCCTTGAGCAGCCGCACCATGGTTTCAAACCTGGATTTGGCCTTTTGGGTGAATTTTTTTTCGCCGGACAGCTTGAGGCTATTGCCTCTGGAGGTAATGGTGATTTCGGGAAAAGCCTTGCGAAGCATCTCGAGCTTTACGTTATTTTGCCCGTAGAGCTCCAGTGGATCTACTCCTTCAACAGTCAGAATGATTTCGCTCAAATGTGTCTCCAAGTTTGTCTTCCGCGGGGGGAAGCAGCCAGGCCGCACCCTTGGCTGGCGTATTAAATGGTTTAGCTTAAAATTACGACATTCACGCTTGACCACACAGTGCGTTCGAATAAAATATGGTCGATCCCCAAAAAGCAAGCATGCGGATTGTGACGCTAACCACAGACTACGGGCTTCGCGACTATCACGTCGGTGCGCTCAAAGGCGCTTTACTGCGCCAATGCGGCCCCTTGCACTTCGTGGATGTTTCTCATAACATATCCAATTACAATATCGTTCAGGCGGCTTATCTGTTTCGCAACGCCTGGTACCACTTTCCCGAAGGCAGCATTCACCTGCTCAGCATCAATGACTTAGATAGTAAGGGAAAGCGATTTCTGGCTCTGGGCCACGAGGGGCATTTCTTTGTCGGGCCGGACAACGGACTCTTTTCTCTGGTCTTCGATCCCCTGCCCGCACAGCGGTTTTTCGTGCCCGCTTTCGCCGAAGAGGGGTATCCGCTTCGAAAGATCTACGCAGGTGCTGTACAGCGCATCCTGGAAGCGGAAGACAGCACTCAGTGGGGCGATCCGGCAGGGGCTATCGTTCAACGGTTGAGCTTCCACCCCGTGATCGGACCCAACGAGATCCGCGGTACAGTGATCTACATCGACAATTACGAGAATGCCATTCTGAACATTTCGTCGGAATTGTTTGAACAGGTGGGCCAACAACGGCCGTTTCAGCTTTTCTTCAAGCGGCACGACCCCATTGTGGGGCTGAGTCGCCACTACCACGACGTACCGGTGGGGGAGCCGCTTTGCCGCTTCAATGATTCGGGCCTTATTGAGATCGCCATCAACCAGGGCAGGGCCAGCACTCTGCTCGGACTTCGCGTCGACGATGCCGTGCAGATTCATTTTCTGGAACCCAAACTTCCCTCATGATCAAACGCGTCGTGCAAATGACCTTCCAGCCTGAAGCGATCGGTGAATTCCAGTCGCTTTTCGAGAAATACCGGGGCGCCATACGTTCCTTTCCGGGCTGTTTGCATCTGGAGTTGTGGCGATGCAGCGAGCCCGACCAAGTCTTCTTCACTTACAGCTGGTGGGAGGGAGAAGAACAACTGGAGGCCTATCGGAACTCGGAGCTTTTCCGCACGGTCTGGCCCCAAACCAAGCGTCTTTTTGCCGATAAGCCCCGAGCCTGGACCGTCCGGGAGATCAAACCCGGCGAGCGGGATCGTTGAGCACCGGCAACCGGTGCAGCTGCTTTTTCGTTCTCCTGGTATGCAAATCCTAGAGCTAGCCGATTACGCCATTTACCTGGGCGAGGGCGCCTGGCCCCACCTGGCCCAATGGGCCGGCCAATGGCCTGCCGACCGGAAGGTCGTCATCTGCGATGCCAACACGCGCATCTACTGTTTGCCCCGCCTTCGCGAAGTACTGGATATCCCCGAGGAGCGGGTAATTGCGGTTGCGCCCGGAGAAGCACACAAAAACCTGGAGAGTTGCCGGCACATCTGGCAGCGGATGATGCAACTCCGGCTCGACCGCCAGGCACTGGTGATCAACCTGGGCGGCGGCGTAATCGGCGATATGGGCGGTATGTGCGCCGCCCTCTTCAAACGCGGCCTATCCTTCATTCAGGTGCCGACCACCCTCCTGGCCCAGGTCGATGCCTCCATCGGCGGAAAGCTGGGCATTGATTTCCTGTCGGTCAAAAACAGTATCGGCTTGTTTGCCAACCCCAGGGCCGTATATATTTTCCCCGAGTTTCTGGCCAGCCTGCCGGTACGGCAGCTTCGAAACGGCTTTGCCGAGGTGATCAAGCATTCGTTGTTAGCCGGTGCCGAGCATTGGGCGGAGGTCAAAGACACCGATGAACTGGGCAACATCGACTGGATGGCGCTCCTCCCGCGCTCGCTGGAGGTGAAGCGAGCGATTGTAGCGGAAGATCCCCTCGAACAGGGGCTTCGCAAACTCCTCAATTTCGGCCACACCATTGGCCATGCCCTGGAAAGTGTTTTTCTGACCGATGAAGACCCGCTCCTGCACGGCGAAGCCGTAGCCATGGGCATGGTTTGCGAAAGCTATCTCGCGCATCGCCGTTGCGGCCTGGAGCTGGAAGTCGTTCAGGATCTGATCCGGCTCGTGAGTCGCCTTTACGGTCATCGAGAGATTCCCTCGGACAGGCTGCCCGACATGTTGCGCCTGATGCAGAACGACAAGAAAAACCTGGGGCGGGACATCCGCTTCAGCCTGCTCGAAGCGCCCGGCCGGGGGCGCTATGATGTCGTGTGTAGCCCGGAAGAGATCGCGTCCGGCCTGGCGTTCTACAACGGCTTTGGCCTGAGCCTATTTTCCTGAGTTTGCCCGCTCAGCATTTCGTACCTTTACCCCCTGAATGCGGTGTGCCGCGGTGAAAACCGGAGAATCGAAAAAACCGGCAAGCCCAAATACAGGACCTCGCAAGCAGGGCAGGCCTTGCCCCCTGCTTCACGAGTGCCGGACCGCCCGGATTTCGGGGGGCTTGAATTCCCGGCTCCGGAAGAGTTTTTTTCCGCCGGCCAGCGATCTATTCCCAGAAGAACACAAGAGCTATGCAACGCCTGTTGGACTTTTTGTTTCCGGACGAGGCCTCTCCGAAATACCGAAATATCCTCAAGTGGTTCTGGTACTTCACGCTTGGCGGCCTGCTCATCGCCTTGCTCACTTTTGTTTTGCTCTCGTTTTCGGACCTTCCTTCGCTCAAGCAGCTGGAAAACCCCAAGAGCGAACTGGCCACCCTTATCTATTCTGCCGATGGCGAGGTGCTCGGGCGCTATTATACCGAGAACCGGGTTCCCGTTCGGTTCGACAGCCTGTCGCCCTATCTGGTCAACGCCCTCATCGCCACCGAGGATGAACGGTACTTCAAACACTGCGGCATCGATTTTCCGGCCCTGGCAAGGGTGGGGATCAAAACGGTGCTGTTGGGGCAAGCCAGTTCCGGAGGTGGAAGTACGATCACCCAGCAGCTGGCCAAACTCCTCTTTACCGAGAATCCCGCTCGAAGCCTGACGGAACGGGCCTTTCAAAAGTTGAAGGAATGGATCATTGCCGTGCGTCTTGAGCGCAAATACACCAAGGAGGAGATCCTGGCCATGTACCTCAACAAGTTCAACTTTATCTACGGCGCTTACGGCATTGAGGCGGCTTCGGAGATCTACTTCAACAAATCCCAGGACGAGCTGGACATCCAGGAAGCGGCCACCTTGGTCGGCATGCTCAAAAACCCCTCGCTGTACAATCCCATTCGCCGACCCGATACAGTACTTCACCGGCGGGAGGTGGTGCTCAAGCAGATGTACCACAACAATCTGCTCGACCGGACGGCCTACGACTCCCTTCGACAACTCCCCCTGGGAATTGACTTTCAGCGCAAAACGCACATCGACGGCCTGGCTACCTACTTCCGCGCCGAGTTGGCCAAAGACCTCCGCAACATCCTCGGCCAGGAGCCCTACCTCAAATCCGACGGGACCTCCTATGACATTTATCGCGATGGCCTGAAGGTGTATACTACGATCGATGCCGAAATGCAGCGCCTCGCAGAAAAAGCCATGATCCAACACATGGCCAAGGTGCAGAAATCCTTCTGGCGGGTCTGGCGCAAACGCGATCCGTGGACCTTCAAGACGAGTTCTCCCCTGGAGATCCCATTGGATATTCGGGCCGAATCGCTGGAAAACCTCATCCGGCAAAGCGACCGCTACCAGGCCTTGCGCGAGGAATACCTGGGCGATGTGCTGAACCAAATGAGTAAAGAACAGACGGGGCTGACGCTTCACGAGGACGATCGGGAGCTCAAGCGGGTCATGATCGAACGGGAAAAACCGGGCTACCTGAAAGACCTGGTCGCTCAGGGGATCATCAGCCCCAAGATGGAGCGCGCATACCGCCGCCTGATGAACAGTCCTCGCTTTCCGGTGCTGGAAAAACAGTGGGGCAAGCTCCAGGAGGCCGTGGAATTCGCGTTCAACCAGCCCGTCGAAGACATGCGCGTCTTTGCTTACGCCGAGGGGCTGGAAAAGGATACTACAATGAGCCCGCTGGATTCCATCCGGTATCACCGCATGTTCCTCCAGACCGGTATTCTGGCTGTGGAGCCCAAGACCGGAGAAGTAAAGGTTTGGATCGGCGGCGTCAACCACAAATATTTCCAGTACGATCACGTGCGAACCAACCGGCAGGTGGGGTCTACCTTCAAGCCTTTTATTTACGCCACCGCGATCGATCAACAGGGTATTTCGCCCTGTTTCAAGGTGTATGACCTTCCGCAAAGCATCAAAGCCGGCGACGGGAAATTTGCGCTTCAAAAAGACTGGACGCCCAACAATGCCAACGGCCAGTATACAGGCGAACTCTACACCCTGAAGGACGGCTTGCGAAAATCCATAAACACGCTCTCCGTTTTCCTGATGAAACAACTGGGCACCTCTGAACCGGTAATCAACCTCATCGGCAACATGGGCATTGATGTGGAACGCAAATACCCCAATGGCCAATACCGGGTGACGCGCGGTCCTTCGCTGGCTCTGGGGGCCACGGACCTGACCGTTTTCGAAATGACCGGCGCATACACCGCCTTTGCCAACAACGGGGTGTATACCCGGCCGTACTACATTTCGCGAATCGAAGACCGAAACGGGAAGCTCATTTATCAGGCCCTGCCATTTGAACGGCCTGCCCTCAACCCCAACGCCAATTACGTCATGGTGGAGATGCTGAAGCACGCGGCGGGCATCTACGGGCTAAAGAGCGAGGTAGGCGGGAAAACGGGAACGACCAACGAATACGTCGATGGATGGTACATGGGCATCACACCTGAGTTGGTAGTCGGCACCTGGGTAGGTGGCGAGGATCGCTGGATACGCTTTCTGGATCTTTCCATGGGCCAGGGCGCCTATATGGCCAAGCCCTTCTTCAAAAAATTCATCGCGGCCCTGGAAGAGCACCGTGAGGAAACGGGCTACGACCCCAGTGCGCGCTTCTATCGGCCGCCCGGCGACATCGGCATCGAACTCAACTGCGATGCCTACCTTCAGGGGCCTGGTTCGGAAGAGGACGAGTATGGACCAGCCAATCCGCTGGAAGAAGATATGTTTGGGGATCAAACCGCTCCGGCGGATCCTCTGCCGGACGAAAGCCGGTAAAACCGGGAATAAAGCTAAAACACAAGAACGAGAATTATGAAGCCAGTCCAAGCTAACTTGATAAACGCCATCGTGCTTATTTCCATGGGGCTTTGGGGATATTTCAGTGCCGAGTCCCCTTCGCCGACCGCACTCATTCCCGTGGCTTTTGGGGTCATTTTTGCCCTGGCCACCCCTGCCATGCGAAAGGAAAACCGGGTAGTGGCCCACATTGTGGTAGTGCTTACCCTCTTGCTGATTATCGCGCTGTTCATGCCGCTTCGCGGGGCGTTGGAACGTTCGGACAACCTGGCCGTTTTGCGGGTCGCACTCATGTTGCTCACGTCCTTCCTGGCTATGATCGCCTTTGTCCGTAGTTTCATTCGAGCTCGCAAGGAACGCAGTACCTAGGCTCCACATCCGTTGCCTTTACTCGCTTACATTGCTTGCCGAGCTCTCTGGGCGAACGCTTTTTTGCACGCCTCCATTTCGGGCTTTAGTCCGGGGCTGCTATTTTTACCCAGATGCACAAATCAGAGGCCCGTATGAATACCCCTTTTCGGCTTGCTATACTGCTCGCTGTGGCGGCTCTGGCGGCCTGTGTGCCCTTGGATCGGCCGGAGAACCGTAGGGTTCAAGTCGACCTGAACGATCCGGAGGTCCGCCAGATCCTGAGCTATCAAAACGCACAACAGCCCGACAGCCTGCTCTTCTTTTTTTCCCATCCGCGGGCCACTTGCCGGTACCTGGCCGCTTCGGCTTTCGCTTCCTTTCAATATCCGGAGGCAGCAGACAGCCTGGTCTTCCTGCTCGGCGACCCCGTGGATTCGGTTCGAATGGCGGCAGCCTATGCCCTCGGGCAACTGAGCGATAGCGCGCACGCGGCAGACCTGGCTCGGGCCTTCGATCAGTTGGATACCCTGGGGCAGTATCAGCATGGAAATGCGGCCATACTCGAGGCCATCGGCAAATGCGCCCCGGTCAACTATCTGGACTATCTAGCAGGCATTACGACCTACCGTCCGGAAGATACCCTCTTGCAGGAGGGCCTGGCCTGGGGTATCTACCGGTTCGGCCTCCGCGGCCTGTACCATCGCCAGGGCACGCAGCGCATGCTGGCGTATGTACTGGACGACAGTCATGCCCCCTCAGTACGGCGCATCGCAGCTTTTTACCTCAGCCGCATTCCGCCGAGCCTGGCCGATATGGCCGACCCGGCCGGGCTCATCCGCGCCTATAGTGCAGAGACCGATCGATGGACGCGCTGGGCGCTGTCGGTAGCTGCTGCCAAAACGGGGATGCCAGAAGCGGCTCAGGCGCTTACTGCCCAATACGGGCTGGAGACAGATGACCGGTTGCGGGCGGAGATCATGAAGGCCCTGGTCCACCTGCCATACGGGCAAGCCCGGCCCTTGGCTTTGAACGGGCTGCGCGATGCCAGTCCGGCCGTAGCCCATCTGGCAGCCCGGTTTTTTCTCGATAAAGGGCGGGCCAACGACATCGGCATTTTCGCCCAATGGGCCCGCAACGACTCCCTGCCCTGGCCGGCCCGCCTCACCATGGCCCGGGCTGCCATGCGGCATTACCCCAGGTTGGCTACCGACGGCCGGCGGGCTTTCTCCTACAAATTGCGCTTCAACTTCCTGCAGGCCAAAGACCCTTATGAAAAAGCGGCCTGGCTGGCAGCGGTAGCAGAGGAGGGCTGGAACTATCGATTCATTCGCCGGGAAGGCTTCGTAGCCGAACATCCGGTGGTGCGAACGGCCAGCGTAGCCGCCTTGCGATCCATTGCTTCCCGCCCCGATTTCGAGGATTACTTCGGAGCGGCGGCACGAGGCCGAACGGCAGAATTGGCCACCTACTTTCGGGAAGCCGTCGAAAGCGGAGATGCCGGCATGATCTGCGAGGCTTCAGCCGCCCTGCGCATTCCCGAGCGGGCCTTTGGAAATTATCTGGACAGTCTGAACTTCCTGATGCGTGCCCTGGATTCCCTGCGCCTTCCTCAAGACCTGGAAGCCAGGCAAGAGCTGGAGCATACGCTGGCTTACCTGAAGGGTGAACCCTACCGGGCGGAGCCTCCTGACCGTTCCCGGGCCATCGACTGGAGCCGACTGAGCGAAAGCCCCGTACAGGCGAGGCTCCGGACCGAGCGGGGAGAACTCGCCCTGGAGCTTTGGCCCGAAGTGGCTCCGGCCACTGTTTCGGCACTCATGGCGTTAGCCGAAGCCGGGTTTTACGACGGCAAGGTCTTTCACCGGGTGGTGCCCAATTTCGTTGTCCAGGGCGGCTGCCCGCGCGGTGACGGCTATGGGGGAGCCGCTTTCACGCTGCGTTCGGACTTGCCGTATCTTCACTACGACGAAGCCGGCCTGTTGGGGATGGCCTCGGCGGGCCGACATACCGAAAGTAGCCAGTTCTTTATTACCCATGTGCCCACCCCACACCTGGACGGGAGGTATACCCTGTTTGGCCGGGTTCGCTCAGGAGGCGACCTTTTGGATCGCACCCTGCCGGGCGATACGATTATTCAATTCACCATTTCCCAGTAAATACCGCAAATGAAACACACACCGCTAACCGAAACGCATAAGGCCCTCGGCGCCCGCATGACCGATTTTGCCGGCTTCAATATGCCCATTTCGTATTCCAGTATTCAGGAAGAGCATTTGGCCGTGCGCCGCAATGTGGGGGTTTTCGACGTTTCCCATATGGGGGAATTCCTGATTCGCGGCAAGGAAGCCCTCCAGCTGGTACAGTACGTGACGACCAACGACGCCTCGCGCCTGGCCCCGGGTGCGGCTCAGTATTCTTGCCTGCCCAACGAGACCGGAGGCATCGTAGACGACCTGCTGGTGTATCGGCTGCCTGCCGATCAACCCGAAACGGACTATGCCTTCATGCTGGTCGTCAATGCAGACAACATTGAAAAGGACTATAAGTGGATCGAATCGCACAATTCCTTCGAGGCGGAACTCGTGGACCAGTCTGCTCAAACCGGCTTGCTGGCCGTACAGGGCCCTAAGGCAGCCGAAGTCTTGCAGGAGCTGACCCGCGTACCGCTGAACGAGTTCAAGTTCTACACGTTTACGATCGATACCTTTGCCGGCGTCAGCGATGTGGTCATCTCTGCGACGGGCTACACCGGGGCAGGCGGCTTCGAACTGTACGTTCCTGCCGATGATCTGGTATCGGTTTGGCAGGCTATTTTTGAGGTTGGCCGAAAATGGGATATCCTGCCCGTGGGTTTGGGAGCCCGGGATACCTTGCGTTTGGAAAAGGGATATTGCCTGTACGGCAACGACATCAACGATACCACGTCGCCTCTCGAAGCCGGCCTGGGCTGGATTACAAAGCTCCAGAAAGGAGCGTTCATCGGCAGGGAGATCTTGCAGAAACAAAAAGAGGAGGGCGTCAAGCGCAAGCTGGTCGGGTTCAAGGTAAAGGACCGGCGCGTGCCTCGCCAGCATTATGCCATTGAAGATCCGACCGGGCATTATGTGGGAGAAGTGACCTCCGGGTCGCAATCGCCCTCTTTGGGATATCCCATCGGAATGGGCTATGTGAAAAAGGAATTGGCCCAACCGGGGACCGGGATCGTGATCGCCACCGGCCGCAAAAAACTGGATGCCGAAATCGTCAAGATGCCCTTCCTGTAGATCTTCGGCCGGAAATCTTTGAAACCGCTCGTAAACAAAAGGCTGTTTTTTTCATTAATCCTCTGTTTGTGTACACTATAGATTAACGGAAGGGTCATGGAATTAAAGGAAGGCAAAGAGAGATTTATACAATCGTGGGGGGCTCTGGGGTCCAGTTGGGGCATTAGCCGTACTATGGCTCAGATCCACGCTTTGCTGCTCATTTCCCTGGAGCCGCTTTCCGCCGAAGATATCATGGAGGAATTGCAGATCTCCCGGGGCAACGCCAACATGAATATCCGGGCCCTGATCGACTGGGGCCTGGTCTACAAAGAGCTCAAGCCCGGCGAACGCAAAGAGTTTTTCGTGGCGGAAAAAGATATGTGGGAGGTGGTGAAAAACATCATCACCCAGCGCAAGAAAAAGGAGCTGGAGCCCATGCTTAGAGTATTGGATGAAATTTCCGAAGTAGAGGGAAATACCCCCGAGGCCGCTGAATTTCAGGAAGTGGTCAAAGATATCAAACTGTTTTCCAACAAAGCCGACTCAACCCTGGATACTCTCGTCAAGTCCGATTCCAACTGGTTTGTCGGCACCTTCATGAAAATGATCCGCTAAGCCGAAGGGCACTCCTAGCCTCGGTATCCCTATTCCTTGGGCATGGCCGATTTCGCAACGCGATGGTAAGCAGGGCCAAGTTCCCGGTAGAGGGTATAGGGATAGCAACAGATCTTACGGCCGTCTTCGATGTGCCTTTACGACCTGAGGTTTCGACACGCAGCAATTTAGCGGCTCGCGTTATTTATCGTCTCCGAAAAAGGCTATGATCTTGTCGGCTAGCTCCAGCCCGATATTGGCCTGGGCCTCCAGCGTAGAGGCTCCGATGTGAGGCGACACGGATACCTTGGGGTGGTTCAGCAGGGCCTGACGCGGCTTGGGCTCATCTTCGAAGACATCGAGGCCGGCCCCGCCCAAATGCCCGCTATTCAGGGCCTCCAGTAGGGCTTCCTCATCAATGGCACCGCCCCGGGAGGTATTGATCACAAAAGCTCCCTTTTTCAATTTGGCCAGCTCTTCTGCAGAGAGAATGGGGCGTCCGCCGGAATAGGGCACGTGTAGCGTCAGGAAGTCGCTCTGAGCCAGCACTTCCTCCATGGAATGGGTTTCGAGGGTTACGCCCAACTGCACATTGTTGCTTTGGAACAAGCTGATGCCGACGTCCACCCGATCGACGACCAGGTCGACCGGCATGACCTTCATACCCAGCGCGAGCCCGATGCGTGCGCTTTCCTGGCCGATGCGGCCCACGCCGATAATGCCCAGGGTTTTGTTGCGCAGCTGAGTGCCGGTGGCATAGTCCTTTTTGAGCTGTTTAAACTTGTCGCGTCCCTCCTGCGGCATGACCCGGTTGGAGTGGTGCAGAAAACGGGCCAGGGCGAAAATGTGTCCGAACGTCAGCTCGGCTACGGCCTGGGAAGAAGCCGCCGGGGTATTCATGACGGTAATGCCCTTTTGGCGGGCGTACTCTACATCGATGTTGTCCAGGCCCACCCCGCCGCGTGCGATGATTTTGAGGTTGGGGCATTTGTCGATGAGTTCCTTGCGCACTTTCGTAGCGCTTCGCACGATGATCACGTCGTAGTTCGGCAATTCCTTGGGAAGGTCGTCTTGCGAAACTTTCTTGACGTCTACCTGATAATTGGCTTCTTCCAACAGGCTCTTTCCGTCGGCGTGAATGCCGTCATTGGCGAGGATTCGGATCATGTAACTGGTTTTTCCTGTACATCGATGCAAATAAAAGCAAAATACCCTGAAAAAGAAGGCAGCACACCGGCATTGCCTGGGCCGGATCGACGGACCGGCACATTCCGCTTGGCTTTCTCCCTGGATTTGCCGCCTGCGGAAGGAACTCCTGCCCGAAAAAACCAGTATATCTAAGAAATGAGGCTAATCGTCTACCTTTGTTGGCTGTAAGGAGGGGAAAGGACTAAGTTCAGTGATTATGGTAGTAGACATTATTTTCGCAATCGTCGTTGTCTACGGATTCTACGTCGGCTTCACGCGAGGCATTATTCGCACCGTGTTTGCCGTGATCTCCATCGTGGTAGGCCTCCTGGCCGCCTTCAAGTTTTCCCCTGCAGTCACCAACCTCCTGGAAAACCAGTTTGGTGACAAGCCCCTCATGTTCATCCTGGGTTTTACGCTGGCCTTTGCGGCCGCCATGCTGCTAATCCGGCTTTTTGCCAGAGGAGCGGAAAGCATCCTGCGCCTGGGCAATATCAACTTTATTAATCAGGCCGCCGGCGGGGTTTTTCTGTCGGCCGTGATGGTGTTGCTATACAGCGTGCTGCTTTGGTTCGGCGATCAGGCGCGCATCCTCAATCAGGACACCAAGAACAGCTCCATGGTGTATCCCTACCTGGAAAACTATCCCACTCTGGTCTGGGATATGGGAGGGCAGGTAAAGCCGCTGGTGGAGGACTTTTGGGATTACACCCTCGACTTTTTGGATCGGATGCAGGAATACAGTGTGGAGCGCACTGAAAGCGACCCCTCCATTTACGACAAGGAGGAGAGTGAGGAAGACGACGACATTTATCTGTATGAATAATCAGCAGACGATCCGGAGTCAGACGATCCGGAATCCCTGGTGGTCCCTCTTCCTTCTGGCTGCGGCTGTGCAATTGGCGGTCGAAGCGGCCGGTTGGCTTCCGGCTGAGTTTTGGGTGAAACCCCTGCTCATGCCGCTTTTGATGGCCGCTGTCTGGCGGGCAAACCCAAGGCCCTTCACCCGAAGTGTACAGCTGCTGCTTCTGGGGCTCTTCCTTTCGTGGCTGGGCGACGTCTTTCTGCTTCCCTGGCCGGGCCAGGGCTTCTTTCTCTGGGGGCTCGCCTCTTTTCTGCTCGCTCATCTCTGTTATATAGCGGCCTTCTGGCGGTGGCCGGATGCGCGAATCCGCGGAATGCTTCGAAAAAAGCCCTGGGTCATTTTCCCCTTTCTGATCTTGTTGGCAGGGCTGTTGTCCTGGCTTTGGCCCGGCCTGGGACCCGGTTTAAAAGCGCCGGTAAGCCTGTATGCGGGCATCCTTGTAGCTATGGTGCTGAGCGGACTGCACATCAGTGAGCTGATGTCCCGTCCGCACGCGTACGGGCTACTGGCCGGTGCTATGCTCTTTCTGTTGTCCGATGCGCTGTTGGCTGCAGGCCGTTTTGGCCCCTCCTCTTTTTCCCTGCCCGCACTCGGCTTTTGGGTTATGCTCACTTACATGGCCGGGCAGGCAGGGATCGCCCTTGGGCTTAGCTATGGACGGTTGAGCGAACGGGCTTAGCCCGGAAAATTCACCGAATTTTCCGCCCGAAGGGCTGACGAATTGCAAAAT
>CAZQSF010000065.1:0-22648 GCA_964595955.1 uncultured Saprospiraceae bacterium | reverse complement strand
GAGTAGGCGAAAAAGAGGCGGGTTTCATGCGTCATTCTCATTTTAAAATGGTATAAGCCGTTGACCAGAGTGGAATGGGCGAATCGCAGAGGGAATTCACCCATCGGAACCCATCACCCTCCTATTCCTTTTTGCCCACGAACACCAGGTATTCCCAAATCCCGCCATAGGCTTTACCCACTTTGCAGTATTCGGTAGCGAAAGCGTCCTGGAGCACGGGAAGGAGGTGGCCGTCCATGCGCACATGGTGATGGCTCATGTGGGCCTTGAACCACGGCATGGCCGAATCGTGAAAGTCGGCAACGGCCACTACCCCACCCGGCCGGAGGTCCGTATAAGCCTGGCGGACGAGGTCCTGCCACTGCGGGTTGATCATGGTGAGGGAATAGGAAAAGAGCACCGCATCCAGCTTCCCGGACCAATCGGCGCCATCGGGTGTGTAAGGCTGCTCCAGCACCTGCACGCGCTCGTCGTAATCGCGGGTCTGCTTGCGAGACAGGCGCACCATATCGGGCGAAACATCCAGGCCGGTCAGTTGCGCCTTCGGAAAGCGCCGGGCCAGCCGCTTGAGGTTAAAGCCCGTGCCGCAGCCCACCTCCAGCAAATGAAAGGCTTCATCCCAAGCAAAGGGCAAGGTGCGCAATACCTCTTTACGCCCGAACAGGAAAGACCAGCGCGTGGCATCGTAGATCTTTGATTGCATGCGGTAGTACTGCGCCATGGCGCGATTCTGTTCCTGGGCCGAGTCGGTAAAAGAGGGCATGAAGAGAATTTAGCATAAAGTTTCAGAAATAGGGTTCCGCTTCGTGTGGGGCAGCCTTTTCTCGGGGGGTGTGGGGGGATGGGAATTTCGGTTTCTTTTTTTGGCCGGGAGACTGTTCATGCGGGCCTCCATTCCTCCATCTCCCCTACTGTACGATCCCCAAATACACACTCGCGTAGGTGCCCACGCGATCCTCCCGGTGGGTTTGGCGGGTCTTTTCCTGTTCAAACGCTACGGCATCCTGAACGAAGTCGGGAAAGAAATCCACTTTTTCGGCGGCGGACCGCAGGAGGATCCGTGTCCCCGGACGACTGTTGGCCAGAATAAGCCGCCACTCCTCCTCCAGAGCCGGCCGGTTGTTTTCGGCCAGCCAGTCCTGGTGATCGAGCAGCACAAAATGGCTGTAGGCGCCGGGATTCTCTTTCAGGAATCCGCTTATCGTATGGGTGTGCAGGTGAATGCGCTCGCTGCGTTGCCGGAGGTCATCAAAGTGCCGCTCTTCCAGGTAGGAAGGGCAACAGTCCGGATCATAGCGCCCCTGCCAATACAGCCGCCAGAAGTAATTGTCCTTGAGGGGTAGCTGGGTGAACACTCGCCGGAAAGACTCCCGGATGAAGCCCATGGCCCCCTCATCGTATTTGTCGCGAAAAAGGAGCTGCTGGCTTCGGGGGACCCCCACCAGGCACATGGTGAGGTGGCGATTGACCACCCATTCGATCATTCCATTGAGCACCCGGTTTTCAATTCGGTAGTAGATATCTTGCTGGCGGTCGAGGCTATCGGCTTGAAAAAGCTGATCCACCTGATCGTACAGCCGGCGGCGGGCTTTCAGGTATTGCTGGGTGAGCCAGGCAAAAGTTCCGGAGGTCGAATAGTGATAAAAGGTCTTGCGAAGCCCCCGACCGTTAAAGTACCGGATGTGGCTGTCCCAGAATTGCCGGGCATATTGGGGCAGTTGCTCCCGAAGCACCTCGCGATAGAGCTGCTGAGCATGAGGATAGGCTCCCTTGCCGAAAAGCCCGAAGAGATCCTCGAAAGAGGCGTGTTGAAAAACCGACATCTTGAGCTGAAGCAAGGAATTCTGGCGAGGGTTCATGTCGATGCAGTGGATCCCGGCCGGGTCGTCGAGAAGGTAATCCAAGGCGTTGCAGCCGGCACTGGTGATCATCACGACCTGGCTGTCGGGTTGCAACTCCATCAGAATTCGGTCGCAGCGCGGATCCTCCCAGCAGGTGTTGTACACGAGGTTTTTGGTATGAACCTGGCGGAAAAGCCAGTCGCGAAGGCGATTCATTCGATTGGAATTTTGAATGAGAAATGGCTGGCTTTCGGGGGGTTCGGCCCGTAAAATTGCAATTTTTTTTGGGAATGACCGCTCAGGGGCCCGGCTGCGACACCGGCAGGCAGGACCTGAGGAATGCATAGGTGTCTGTCTGAGCGCGAACCGGAGGCTCTCCGTCAAACGGCCGGCGATAGGGGTTGTCGAAGGCAGCCGTATGGCGGCGAGCTTTCTGATTGTCTTTCCACTGCAGGTCGAGGATGCTTCGGATCTCGCGGCGAACATCCGGATCCAGAATGGGAAAAGCGACTTCTACCCGCCGGTCCAGGTTGCGGGTCATCCAGTCGGCCGAGCCCAGGTAGAAACGCTCCTGCCCCCCGTTGCCGAAAATGAAAACGCGGGCGTGTTCCAGGAAGCGATCCAGAATGCTAATGGCCTGGATGTTCTCGCTCCAGCCCGAAAGGCCGGGCACTAATCCGCAGATCCCCCGCACAATGAGCCGAACCTGTACCCCCGCCCGGCTCGCTTCGTAGAGCTTGGCGATCATGCGTTTGTCTTCCAGACTATTCATTTTGAGGATGATGTACGCTTCCTGGCCCACCCTGGCCCGGTCGATTTCGGCATCGATCCAGTCGGTGAAATGCTTGCGCAGGGTAAAAGGCGATACCAGAAGGTATTCGGGATCGATCCGATCACGCTTTTTCTCCAGAAATTCGAATACCTGGGCCATTTCGGTCGTAAGCCGGGGATCGGTTGTAAGCAAAGCGTGATCACCGTAAAGCCGGGCTGTTTTTTCATTGAAGTTACCGGTACCCAAAAAGGCCAGATCGGGTTTGCCGGCCTGACGGCGGATAAGCATGATCTTGGCGTGGACCTTCAGGCCCGGATAGCTGTAGTACACCTTGGCGCCCACCTTCTCCAGCTCGCCCCCCCAGTAGATGTTATTGGCTTCGTCAAAGCGGGCTTTGGCCTCCATGAGCACCACCACCTCTTTGCCCGCCCGGGCAGCCGCCAGCAGCTTCTCGGCTAGGGCCGACTTTTTAGCCACCCGGTACAGGGTGATCTGAAGGTGCGTCACCGAAGGATCCGCTACTGCTTCTTCGAGAAGCTGGATCACATACTGATAGCGCTGATAGGGAAAGTGAAGAACCTGATCTTTTTCCTCGATCACTTCGATGAGCCGGGGCGCTTTTTCAAACACCGGATGAGGAAGAGGCGGCATGGGATCGTCTTGGAGGTGGTCTTTGCCGGTGGGATTGGGGAAGGTAAAGAAATCGTGAAAGTTGTGGTAGCGCGCCCCGGGGATGAGGTCGTCCTTTTTAAGCCCCAAATGCTTGCGCAAGACCTGAATCACTTCGGGCGGCGCGGCGCTGTCGTACAAAAAGCGGGTGGGCAGGCCCAGGTCGCGTTCCTCCAGGGCCTCGCGGATCTTAGCTACCAGTTCCTGATCGTACTCCTCCTCAATAGACAGTTCGGCATCCCGCGAAAGTTTAATGGAGCCGTAACATTGGGTGGGAAACCCCACGTGCTGATCGAGCTGGCAGCGCAGGATATCGTCCAGAAAGGTGAATTCGTAAGGGTATTCCTGGGCCGGAAGGCGAATAAAGCGAGGCAACTGACCGGAAGGAATATTGACCGAAAAGAGATCTTCCGGGAGGCGGGCACTGCCGAATCTGGAAAAAATCAGGTACAGCGCCTTGTTTTGGAAATAGGTCTCTTCCAGGGCACCGATGGGCTTCACCTCCAGCCGCCCGGCTACTTCTTCGCGAAAGAAATCCTGGACGAATAACTGCTGGGCCGGCGAATACTCTTCCGGTGCGCGCAGAAATATACCCTCTTCGGCCAGCGCAGGCAGCAACTCCTGCCGGAAAAGCTGACCGAACTGTTCCTGCTGTTCGGCTACGAGCCGCCGAATGGTCTTGAGAGTCTTTTTAGGTTTTACGGGAAACTCGAGCTTGGCTTTTTTTCGCAATTGCTTGAAACTGCGCAGAGAGGCTACGCGCACGCGAAAGAATTCATCGAGATTCGAGCTGTAGATGGCCAGAAACTTCAGGCGCTCCAGAAGAGGAACGCGCTCGTCTGCTGCTTCCTGAAGTACGCGGGCATTGAAGTACAACCAACTTTCATCTCTTGCTGTGTAGGGAAAGTTCTCGTGGTCCGGCATAGGCACAACAACGGTTGAATCCGCCCAACCAATGTAAGCGTTTTTGTGCAGACCGCGTACAGCCGACTCCCCCCCACTTCAGATCGAAGGGGAGAGCAACTCCTTGCCTATGAAGTGCAGCAGATGGCTTTTGATGGCTTCGCGCTTCTGGCGAAGCTTATGGAGCACATTTTCCTCGTCAAGATCGACCTCCAGATGCTCGGACTTCACCTCGTGAATTTTGGGAATGCGGATTTCGGGGGGAAGGGTTTTGCCCTCGGGCAAAATGACGACGTCAAAATTCAGGGGAGTCTTTTTGGATTTCACAAGCTGGGAAGAACGAACGGACAGATCGATGCCGTCTTCTTCCATAACTTTTGCGACCAAAAGATGCACGGGTTGGTTTTCCGCTCCACTCCATCGGTAAATCGCTACTAATTTCCCGGCGTAAAACTGAAGATAGCCTTCCACAATGGCTCCCAACACAAAAGGTTCCTCCTCCAGAATAAGGACCGTCCTCATAGGTATGTAAATCGGCTGAGCATGTTAACTGAATGTAAATATAGCCTCGCTTAGGGGGAAAGTACAAATGAGCGAAGCCTTAATTTTCAAAATGCTTGTTCAGTTGCGGGCCACAAAGAGATGCATGGACGAGGCACGCCATAAATAAACCATTCAAAATGAAGTGAAACCTGCCGGCATACTTTAAAAATCCGGACATCGCGACCCGGAAGGATAATTGCCCCGGCCCGAAGCGGAGCCCTGCCACAGGCGAAAGGAAACGGTGACCGCTGCGGTATAGAACCAGTCCTGAGCCGGTCCCCCGCGCCGGTAGGTAAAATCCAGGTCGTCGGTGTCAGAAGGGTCGACCTGTTTATTGCTCAGCTGGGCTGCCAGGATGCCGTTGCCCTGGATGAGATCGCGATAATTCACCTCGGCATCGCTTACATCGTCCAGGTAGTCGGTAAACAACTTGCGGGCCACAAACTCAAGGCCGAGGGTCCAGGTGTCGTTGAGGATGACCCGCAAACCGCCCCCCATGGGTATATTGATCTGGGTTCGATTGTACTTTTCGGGATAGCCCGGCAGGCCCTGGGCTTCCGTACCCAGCGGCTGAAGCTCTATCCATTCCCCTTCGAAGCGGGTCTCCGGGCGAAAGCGGAACACGCCAACTCCGGCGGTGAGGTACGGTACGAATAGAGGCGTGGCATAGGGCGTTCCGAACTGAAAGGGACTGAATTCGCCGGTGAGGGCCGCTTCGAACAGCGGGGTGCGAACCGACAGATCGCGTTCGGGCTGAGCGCTGTATTGGTCATCGCCCGAAACGATGGCATAGGTAAGGCCCAGGCGAAGAGCAAAAAATCGATTCAGCGTGAATCGGCCGAACAGGCCGGCTGCCGGCCCGACCTCCTGGAAGTAGTCGCCGAAGGCCTCCGGGGCCAGATCGCCGTTGTAAAAGGCCAATCCGCCCAGCAATCCGATCTCGAAGCTCCGGTCCAGGTTCTGGGCTTGCCCGGGCCGGGAAAGCCCGAGAAACATCAGCGCGATCAACAGGGTTTTCCACACTGGGTTTGGGGTAAGCTGCATAACTTTGGGCGTCTTTCTGATTTGAGGAGGCAAACAAAAAGCATTCTTTTGCGCATCATCCGGACTCTTTCTGCCAAGCCGCTCGTTTTCGGACGGCCCGGCTTGGCAGTATAACGCTTTTTGTCAAAGCCGTGTTATATGAACAACCCAAGCAAACCCACCTGGATGGATGCAGCTTTACTTACCGATCCTTTCAGAAAGATCGAACGCACACATTACAGAACCTAAGGACTTGCTATGGGAATGCGCCGAAGCACCAGCGATAAAAACGAAAAGAAAAAGTGGAGTTGGGACAGCTTTCGCCGGTCGCTCACCATCTTCAGTTATGTCTGGCCGTACAAGTGGGCCTTTATCGGGGGAATGTTCTTCCTTTCCGCCGGAAGCGTCTTGTTTCTCTTCATTATGATGATCCCGGGGGAGGTAATGAACATTATTTCCGGAGAACCCCAGTACGACATCAGCCTGAATCAGGTATTCCTGGCCTTGCTGGTCTTTTTGGGCTTTCAGGCCGTATTCTCGTTTCTTCGGGTGCGCCTCTTCGCCTTTGTGAGCGAAAAAAGCATGGCTAAGCTTCGCCGGGAACTGTACGAAAAGCTCATCACTCTCCGCATTCCTTTTCTGGAAAACCGGCGGGTGGGCGAGCTTACCAGCCGCATTACCAACGATGTGACCCAGGTGCAGAGCGTGGTTTCGGTTACCCTGGCCGAGTTTATCCGTCAAATCATCATTCTGGTGGGGGGCATTGTCATCATCTTTGTGACCATGCCCAGCCTGGCCCTCACCATGCTGGCCACCTTTCCGGTGGTGGTGATCCTGGCCATGTTTTTCGGCCGCTACATCCGCAAGCTCATGAAAGAGCGGCAGGATCAACTGGCCAAGACCAACGTGGTGGTGGAAGAGACCATGCAATCCATACAGTCGGTAAAGGCGTACACCAACGAGTGGTTTGAAGTGCAGCGCTATGCCAAAAACCTGCGGGAAGCTGTTCGGATCTCGCTGCGGGCTGCCGACATGCGCGGGCTGTTCGCGGCCTTTATCATCTTTATTATGCTCGGAGCGCTGTTCTTCATCATGTGGCGGGCAGCCCTTATGGTGCAGGCCGGCACGATGAATACCGGCGACTTCGTGAATTTTGTCGTTTTCACAGGCGTCATCGGGGGCGCTATCGCCAGCCTGGGGAGCTTCTTCACCGAGATCGTTTCGGCCGTGGGCGCTACCGAACGGATACTCGACATCCTCGGCGAACCCGCGGAGATCCCTCTGCGAAAGCCGGCCGAGGAGCCGGCCCTGCAGTTCGAAGGGCACATTCACTACCGGCAAGTTCATTTCGCCTATCCCACCCGGCCGGATGTGGAGGTACTCAAAGGCATCGACCTGCAGATCGAACCGGGCCAGCGGGTGGCGCTGGTGGGGCCAAGCGGAGCCGGCAAGTCCACCATCGTACAATTGCTGCTGCAGTTTTACCGGGTGGAGCAGGGTCTTATCACGGTCGATAACCGCCCTGTGAACGATTACGACCTCATCACGTACCGCCGAAACATCGGCTTGGTACCGCAGGAGGTGTTGTTGTTCGGCGGTACCATTCGGGAGAATATTATGTACGGCAACCCCCGGGCCGGCGAAGCCGAAGTCCTGGATGCCGCCCGCCGGGCCAACGCCCTGGAGTTTATCGAAACCTTTCCGGACGGACTCGACACCCTGGTGGGCGAGCGGGGCGTCAAGCTGTCGGGGGGGCAGCGCCAGCGCATTGCCATTGCCAGGGCCATACTCAAAGATCCCTCCATTCTCATCCTTGATGAAGCCACCTCCTCGCTGGATGCAGAAAGCGAGAAACTGGTCCAGGAAGCCCTGAACGCCCTCATGGAGGGGCGAACTTCCATCATCATTGCTCACCGGCTGGCCACGATCCGGAATGTGGATCGTATTTTCGTGCTGGATGAAGGCCGGATCGTGGAGCAGGGCACCCACGAGGAGTTGTCGCTTCTCGAAGATGGCCTGTACAACAGCCTGGCCCGGCTCCAATTCGAACAACCCTCTACCTGATATGAGCATGCAGCTAACGGCGCGCGAGCGCCTGACCTACCTTGGCATCGGGCTGGGCCTGCTGGCCTTGGTCGTCCTTTTCGGCCTGGAAGTCCGGCATATGGCCAGCACCATCGGTTTTGCACGCCTCGGCGGCCTTTCTTTGCTGATCGGCCTGGCAGTGGGCGGGTACTTCGGATATGTCCTGTCCCGACGAAGCCCGGAACTGGAAGAAAAAATGAAATACTTCGCCGTAAGCATCGTGTTAGCACTCTTCTTTGCCCCTCTTTTTGCCAGCCTCTCCAACCGGCTGCTGGGCGAGAAAGACGTGCTGACTTACCAATTTGTGAAACAGGAAGCTATGTACGCCAGCCGCTACGGATTCATCCGCGGCGAAAAGGTAAAAGCGGACCGGTACGAGATCCGCTTGCTGCGCGACAACGAAATGTACATGCTGTCTGCCAAGAGGCCGGCCCCGGAAGGCACCCAGCCCGGCGATCTACTGGACGTGGTGGTCAATCGGGGATTTTGGGGCTATCCCATACTCGAAGGCCTATCAGAAGAGTAAAAGCACAAGCGTCACGCCTGCGTGCCGAAAGGCACTCCGGCCTGCAGGCACGTAGCTTCACGAAGCAAGGGGAAGAGATCCCTTGCTGAAGGATCCTCCGTTTTTTGCGCCTCATCTGGAACGAATATCTCTCCTTTTCGCCATCAAAAACATTTTTGAGATAGCTTCTATCCTATCTTTAGCCTCCATGGAATCCATTCAATCCCGCGTTTCGCTTCAACCGTTCAACACCTTCGGGGTGCAGGCTTCGGCCGAGCGATACCTGCCGGTCTTTCAGGAGGAAGAGCTGCAGGACGTGCTGGACACCCAGCCCGGCCCCTATTGGGTTCTGGGCGGCGGGAGCAACATCCTGCTGACCCGCGATGTGGATGCCCTCGTGCTGCACAATCGAATCAGGGGGATTGAGCGCGTTGCTGAAGAACCGGATTCGGTCCTGCTCCGCATCGGCGGCGGAGAGGTATGGCATGAGGTCGTTCGATGGGCAATCCAGCACGATCTCGGCGGATTGGAAAACCTCAGCCTCATACCGGGCTCGGTGGGTGCCGCGCCCATCCAGAACATCGGGGCCTACGGAGCCGAGCTCAGTCAGGTGCTCGAGGGCGTGGAAGCGATCGAACTGAGCTCCGGCGAACTCCGGGTGTTCGATACCGAGGATTGCCGTCTTGGCTATCGCCTGAGCCGCTTCAAAGCAGAAGACAAGGGCAAATTCTTCATCAGCCGGGTATACCTGCGCCTTCAAAAGCCTCCGCACCGGCTCAACCTCTCGTACGGGGCGCTTCGGCAAACCCTGGACGAACTGGGCCTCCAACAACCCAGTATCCGGGATGTAAGTGAAGCCGTGATCCGGATCCGCCGATCCAAACTGCCCGACCCCAGCCAATTGGGCAATTCGGGGAGTTTCTTTAAAAATCCGGAGCTGGAAGCCGAGTTTTTTGCAAGCCTTCAAAAGCGTTTTCCGAAGATCGTACACTATCCCCTCTCCGACGGTCGGGTCAAAGTGCCGGCCGGCTGGCTCATCGAGCAGTGCGGGTGGAAAGGCTACCGGCAGGGCGATGCCGGCTGCTATGAAAAGCAGGCCCTCGTACTCGTAAATTTCGGCACGGCCAGCGGCGGTGAAATTTGGTCGCTGGCCCGGGAGATCCAAGCCTCGGTGGAGACGGCCTTCGGGATACGGCTGGAGCCGGAGGTCAACGTCATGTAATACCGTATAAAAAGTCGGGAAGTAGCCGGAAAAGGATATCGCCACCCCTTCACCCAATCCCTACTCGCCCCCTCCCTTTTTGGCGTCCTTGCGATCGTAACGGAGCACTTTTTTCCGGTTTTTAAAGGGTACATACCGGTAAGGGCGATCCTGGATGTCGGTGACCAGCGAATCGATTTCCCGGCTCAGGCTGGTGAATTTCTGGTACAACTCCTCGTCTTTGGCCAGTTTGCCGAGGGTGCCTTCGCCTTCATTGATGCGGTCGATGAGGACGGATACCTGGCCCAGGGCCGCATCGGCCGTATTCAGGGTTTGGTTGAAGGAAGAAAGCGCCAGGCGAATAGAGTCGAGCGTAGCACCCAGATCCCGGCGGGCCACATCACTGCTGATGGTTTCCAGGTTGGAAAAAATGGTGTCGAACCGGCTGGAGTTTCGCTGCAGGGTTCCGGAAAGGGCGTCCAGGCCGGCCAGTGTATTGTCGAGCTGATCGGAATTTCGGCGGAGAAAACGATCTACCTGACCGGAAGAGCTTTCGAGGTTTGCGGTGGTGGCTTCGAGGTTGGCCAGGGTTCGCGCGAGGGAACTGTTCTCCGTGTCCTGCAAAATGTTGGCATTCACGGTGTCCACAAAGCTTTCCAGGGCTTGCGTCACCTGATTGAGGGTGGCATCGAGTTCGTCCGGCGGCACGGACGCCCGCAGCAGGCTGAAGAATTCGCCCCTGAGGTAATCGCCGGAGCGGGCACAATCCTCGCCGCTGCATTCCTCATCGTACACCAGGGCGACATACTTATCCCCCATAAAGCCGCTGGCTACGATACGAGCCACGGCATCTTTGGGGATTTTGATGCCGCGCTCCAGATCGAGCTTGACGATCACCCGGTCGTGATTGTCCGGCTTGAGGTAAATATCGGCCACCCGGCCTACTTTTACCCCGCTGATGAGCACAGAGGTAGAGATGCGCAACTCCTTCACGTCGTCGTACTCGGCGTAATAGACATTGGAAGGCCTCAGGATGTTGTTGCCCATAATGAACTTGTACCCCCAAAAGGCCAGGGCGATGGTTACGATGGCCAGGAGGGCCACCTTCACTTCATTCGACATGCAGCTGTGGTTTAGGCGGCTGTAAAGGTAGCACAGAATAGCTACACATCCACCAACGCCGGAAAAAGCCCTATGGTTGAGCTGTCCACTGCTGCGCTTCCTCCAGGCTGATGCGCTCTTTGCCCCGGTAGATCACGACGAATGCATCCATGAATCCAGCCCGCTGCATCTGGCGGCGCAGGGCAACAGCCTCCTCCAGGTTGGAAGCCCCACAAACCTGGTACTTGTACAGCCGGTCTTCCTCCACCAGCTCTACCGGTTGAGTGATCAGCCCCCAGCGCTGATCCGTGATCAGCAAGGGCTGTGGGGAAGCTGCGATCTGCACCCGAAAGTTGAGGGACGCAACGGAAGGGGTACCGGTAGCCCTTTGCGGTGAGGGGGCCGCCACCGGCTGGGCAGCTTTAGGGACGGGGCTGCCTCCGGAAGCGGTCAGGGCAGGCAGTCCGGCCCCGGCTTTGGAAGGGGGCTCAACCGGCTGCTCGAGAACCGGTGAGGGCATGGGGCCTTTGGCAGAGCGCTTTTGTTGGCTATTCGCCTGAGCGACCAGGTCTTCGCCTGTGGGCGCCGCCACGGACACCGGCTTGGCAGCTACGGGCCGGACCGAGGGCTCGGGAAGTACCGCAGCGGGCGGTTCGGGCTCGGGCGACACCTCCGCCACGACCGGTTTTTCATCGAGCCTGGGCAGCTGTGGCTGGACCTTTTCCGGCTTTTGCGGTGTCTCCGGTGAGCCGGCCTCCGCCAGGGCATCGTATTCTACCTCGCGTTTGTATTCGGCAAAAGCGCGAACGATCACCCGGGCAACCTCATCCTGTCCGGCAGCATCTTTCAGAAAGGCTTCTTCATCCCGGTTGCTCAAAAATCCCGATTCCACCAGGACGCTGGGCATAGCCGTCTCTTTGAGCACGACAAAGCCGGCTTGCTTGACGCCCCGGCTTTTGCGCTGGGCAACCTGCTCGAAATTCGCTTCCACCTTTTCGGCAAACTGTATACTCTGCTCCAGGTAGGCATTCTGAAACATGCTGAGCATGATGTGCCCTTCGGGCGAGTTGGGGTCGTAGTCGTAGTTCTGCTCGTAGTCGGCTTCCAGCAGAATGGCCGAGTTTTCGCGCTTGGCCACCTGCAGGTTGTGCTCGGCCGTATGGAGCCCCATGACATAGGTCTCCGAACCGTGTACCCAGTCCAGCTTGGGCATGTAATTGCAGTGAATAGAAATAAACAGGTCGGCCTGGTTGCGATTGGCAATAGCTGCGCGCTCGTGAAGCGGTACGAAGACGTCCTTATCGCGGGTGAGGATCACCCGAAGGTCGGGAAAGGCCTCGCGCAGGCGCTCGGCTACCCGCAGGCTGATAGCCAGGGCCAGGTGCTTTTCGCGGGAAGAGGCCCCGAGGCAGCCGGGATCGTGCCCGCCATGGCCGGCATCCACCACGACCGTCTGGACGCGATAGGTATGGGTGGCCTTTTCGGGTTCTTGCTTAACTTTGCGGGTCTTGGGTTCGGGCTCGGTTTTGAGCGAGTCCGCTAAGAAAACGTTAAAAGCGGCGAGGTAAAGCGGCACCAAAAAGGATGCCGTCGTTAGCCATACAGTTTTGTGTTTCATAGTGTGTTTGGATTGGGGTGCCCTACCCACTGCCGGGCCGGGCGGTTCCCCCTCAGACCGGCAGCAACAAGGCGATTTTTGTGTTTCAGTTTACAAATTAAGGTAATTCAAGCGTTGAAAGCAAAAGGGAGTATCGCTATTTTACTGATGTTGTGCAGTTTGCAGCTCCTGGCACAGCAAACGCCTCCCCCGAGCGATACCCTGCCTCCCTTCCCGACCGACACGCTCCTCCTCCCCGACTCCCTGCAACAGGACACCTCCGCCCGGGATACCGTACCCGGCGACAGCCTCAGCCTGCGGGACCAATACCGCGTTTCTTCGGACTCGCTGGATGCCCGGGTAAACTACGAAGCCAAGGACTCCATGTACATCGACAACCTGGCGAAAACCATTCACCTGTACCGGGAAGCGAAGGTGACCTACAAGGATATCTCCCTGAAGGCCGACCACATCGTTTACAGCTGGGAAACCGGCCTGGTCACTGCCGAGGGCTGGCCCGACAGTTCGGGCCAGATCGTGGGCAAGCCCCTGTTCAATGACGGCACCCAGGAATTCAATGCCGAGCGCATGGAATACAACTTCCGCTCCCGCAAAGGGGTGGTGTACGACGTGAGCACCCAGTACAACCAGATCTACGTGCGAGGGCGAAAATCCAAATTCATCAGCGAAGGCGAGCAGGCGGATACCAGCCGGGAAGCCCGGGATGTGGCCTACAGCCAGGGAGCCATTTTCACGACCTGCACGCACGAAAACCCGCACTTTGGCATCCGGAGCGGCAAACAGAAAGTCATACCCAACAAATTGGTGGTGGTGGGCCCTTCCAACCTGGAGATCATGAACGTGCCTACCCCGCTGGTCCTCCCTTTCGGTTTTTTTCCCATTACCAAAAGCCGGTCTAGCGGCCTGCTCTTCCCCCGGGATTACGAATATTCCGATCAATGGGGGTTTGGCCTGCGCGATATCGGCTGGTTTTTTCCGGTTTCCGACTACCTGAACCTGTCGGCCCTGTTCAACATCTACCTGAAAGGGACCTTCGGTGCGGGCGTCACGGGCAATTACCGCAAGCGCTACAAGTACAGCGGCAGCTTTAACATCGCTTTCGACAGCCGGCGCAGCGAGGCCAATGACGGAACGGTTCTGCGCAACAACTCCTACATCCTGAGCGTCAACCACAACCAGGACCCCAACGCCCACCCGACCAACACTTTTGGCGGCAGCATCAACATCCAGGCCAATCGCTACCAAAGCACTGTGAATAACGACGCGCAAAACGTGTTGGAGAACACCTTGCGCTCCAACTTCCAGTTTCGCAAGCAGTGGCGCGACAAACCCATCAGTATGTCGATCGGCCTGACGCACTCCCAAAACACCCGGAGCCGAGAGGTGAACATCAACTTCCCTAATTTCAATTTCCGGACCCAGAACATTTTCCCTTTCAAAAAGGCAGGCGGCCGGGAACGCTGGTATGAAACCGTTGCCATCACCTACAATGCCGATGTGCAAAACCGGTTTACCGCAACGGATACGACCCTTTTTTCCCGGAAAACCCTGGAGGATGCCCGTTTCGGCGCGCGCCAGCAAGCGACCCTTTCCAATTCGTTCAAGCTGTTCAAGTACCTGAATTTCAACCCCAGCATCAACTATACGGAAACCTGGTATCTGCGGACTCTGGAGCGGAATCTGTTTACCGATATAACCGTGGTGGAGACCCCCATTTTCGACGACGAGGGCAATTTGGTGGAAATCGTCCAGGATACCATCGTCAACGACTCCATAGGCGATCGTCAGGCGACCGGCTTTGAAAGCTGGCGAGCCATAAGCATGGGCGCTTCGCTCAATACCCAGCTGTTCGGTACGCTGCCCATCGGGCGGGGCGGCTTTCGGCATACCTTCAAGCCTTCCATCGGCTTTTCCTATTCTCCCGATACCAACCTGGATCGCTACCAGCGCAGCGTAGCCACCAGTTCAGTCGACCCGATCGACAGTGTGGCGTATTCCATTTTCGACGGAGCCATCTTTGGCGGCCCGCCCGGAGGTGGCACCAGCGCACTTATCACCTACTCGTTCAACAACATCTTCGAGGCCAAATACTGGTCCAAAAAAGCGAATGAGGCCAAAAAGCTCAAGCTGCTCGACAACATCATCATCAATGGATCCTACAATTTCGCAGCCGACTCCCTGCAGTGGAGCATTGTGAACATGAACGGAGCAACCCGTTTTTTCAACGGCATTACGTCTGTGCGGCTGAATGCCTCTTTCGACCCCTACATTACCGACGAACAGGGTCGGCGCATCAATACGACCGTATGGGAAACGCGGCGCCGGCCGCTGCGTTTCATTGCAGCTTCGGCCACCTTCAATACCAGCATCACCTTGAGCAAGGTGAAAAAGGCGTTTTTCACGGCCAGAGAAGCCGACGAGAAGGAAGCCGAAGACCCCTCCTTGCGCAATACCGGCCAATTCAACGACCTGGTGAGCCTTCTGGAAGGCATAACCGTCAGCCACAACCTGGTGAT
Source organism: uncultured Saprospiraceae bacterium (assembly GCA_964595955.1). Taxonomy (GTDB): domain Bacteria; phylum Bacteroidota; class Bacteroidia; order Chitinophagales; family Saprospiraceae; genus JAJDFU01. Next base: position 7,871 of record CAZQSF010000065.1, on the reverse strand, counting down.
GGGCTGGATGAACGGCGAGTTCGGCGTTCAGGTCAACTCCATCAATATGCGGGGAAACTTCCGCATCACCGACAAGTGGACCATCAATGTGGGCAATTTCGGGTACGATTTTGTCAACCGGGGACTCACCTACCCCTCTGTCGGTTTTTTCCGCGATCTTCACTGCTGGGAAATGGGGATGAACTGGCAGCCCAACCGGGGCACCTATTCGTTTTTCATTCGGGTCAAGCCCGGCCCCTTCGAGTTTCTCAAGTTGCCCTACGAACGCAACAATGCCGACCCGCTCAATGCCTTTAATTAACGGCAAAAAAGGCATGACCCCTTTCGGAGCCATGCCTTAAAACCTTCCTACAAAACCTTTCCAATTATCGTTGGATAACGAGGCGTTCGATGCGTGCCCCCCGGTTGGTCCGGATCTCCACCAGATACCAGCCGACAGGTAAAGAGCTCACATCGAGCACGTTGTTCCTGGGATTATAATCGCCTATCCGCTGCCCGGAGGCGTGGTAAAGGCTAATGTCTTGCAGTTCGGTGCCGTCGCCGGTCAGGATCCAGACCCTGTCGGAGGTGGGGTTGGGATACAGCCGCACCTCTTCGGCAGCCGGTCCGGCATCGGATGGCGTGGGCCGTAGTTGTGCAACGCTACCGGCAAGGGGCACCGGATTGCCGTCGCTGCCCATGCCCATCGCATTCAGTGTCAGCACAGCTCCATCATCCCCGGTAAGCCCGGCAATGTCGTCGATTATACCGATGAGATACGCTACCTGTCCAAAACCGGAAACATTGTTCTGATCGGTGCGGCTCAGGGCTACCTCCACAAAGCCGTCGGCTTCGAAGGATTTGTAAAGGGTAATGAGATCTACATTCTCCTCTCCGAGCCAACTGGGCGGGAAAACGAGCTCTACACTTCCCGGTACAAAGAGATTGGGATCGAAGGAAATGCTGAAGGCAACCCCGTACAAATCGCTGGCGGGTGCATCGCTGGTGCCGATGGAAATGGGGATCTGCACCTGATCGCCTGGAGTCGGATCGGCTGGAATATCCAGTACGACAGGCGGATCCAGGTCTGTGCCGGGCAATTGGTTGACCGGCTCGGGCTGCCCATGGGTGAGGTTGTAATTCTGCTCAATGGCGCTTTTGTCCTCGGCATCAATGAAGCCGTCTCCATTGCAATCGGCAAATTTGTAGTTGAGCCCATCGGGAAATTCCTGTGGCCAGAGGTCGGCGGGGAAAGGCTCCCAGTCGCTGCTTGCGTTGGCACGAGGGGGGCCCTGGCTTCCAAAAGCCAGCCCCAGGTAAAGCAGGTCGGTATGTTTGGCAATGTTGTTATTGTCTGCATCGCCTGGATAGACGGGATCGTCATTTTCGTCGTCGTCGTCATCCCAGCAGTCGCTGTAATCCAACTCGCCCTGGAAGCCGCAAGCGGGCTCTTCGGAATCCTTGATGAGGTAATCCCAGACCAAATTCGGCGTGACATCCAGAGGTCCCAGCGTGATAAAGGGCTCATCGTACGGGAAATGACCCAGGAACTGCCCGTTGGCGTAAACGGAGAAGCTGTCGCTGGCCGGATGTTCGACCTTCACTTCCAGGTCGAAGAAAACGGTACCGGATGAATCCGCGCATCCATACGCCTCGACGATCACATCCGTGATCTCGCAGCCGTCGTTGGGATCGTCGTCGCAATCGGGGGCTTCAACTTCCAGGTAGCCGAAGCAGGTGGGGTCCATGAGATCCACCAACAAGATGTCGAGTATGGGATCCCCGGGACTATCGAAGGGCCCCAGATTAAAGTCGGCGGCGTCGGCATAGGAAAGCGGCCCGAACAGGTGGCCGTCGACAAATGCCAGGAAACCCGCACTGCCCCCTCCGAAGGAGGTAAACGAAAGCTCAAGCATAAACTGTCCGTCGTCATCACAATCGGTGGGTTGGGCATCCAGCCCGGCAAAGGCGCATCCGCCGCTCGGACAGTCGGGCACGGGCAGCACCCGCTCTTTGCAGCAATCGGGTGCATTGCTGACGCACACTTTAACAGTGAACGCCAAGCCGTCCGTAGGCACCGCAACATCCTCGAGTAGGATCGGCAGGCTGTCAAAGGCATACCAACCGATGAGGTCGCCCTCTACAAACACCTCAAAGGTGCTGCTTGGCGGATCGTCATCGTCCTCAATATTCAGGAAGATATCCAGGAGGCCGTCATCATCACAGCCCACAATCTCTACATCCAGATCATCGAGGCCGCAGCCGTCGTCGCATTCCGGAATGTCGAGTACGATGTCTTCACAGCAATTGGCGGCGGCATTGTCAAAACACACTTTCACGACCAGGCTATTCTGGCTCAGATCGATCACATCTTCCAGGTCGTCGAGCTCCAGCGGCAAGTCGCTCAGCGCGAAGGTCTCGTAGGCCTGTCCGTTGAAGAAAAGGGTGAAAAGACTGTTGGCCGGCTGGTTGGTGTTGAAGTCCAGATCCAGATCGAGCTCCAGGTCGTCGTCGTCATCATCCTCGCAGTAGAGTTCGGCATGCAGATCGTCGATGGTACATGCCCCGGTACCGCCGCAATCGGGCAGGTGCACATCAATGTCTTCGCAGCAATTGGCTGCATTGTCCAGGCAAACCCGGAGGTGCAAACTACTCTGATTGGGATCGATCTGGTCCTCTATCGAATCGATGTACAGAGGCAGATCAGCCAGGTGGAACAGCCCGAGCGATTCATCGTCAACGAACAATTCAAATTTACCATCGGTGCCTGGCGGGTAGGCAAAGTTCACAAACAACTTATAATCGCCGGCATCATCCTGGCAGATCAACTCGGCCTCCAGGTCATCCAGGTCGCCGCACGCATCGCTGCAATCGGGGATGTCCAGGGCAAGCTCTGCGCAGCAATCGGCCGAGCTGTTGTCGAAACAAACCTTTATCTCGACACTGCCCTGGCTGAGATCCAAGACATCTTCCAGGTCGTCGAGCTCCAGGGGCAAGTCGCTCAGCGCGAAGGTCTCGTAGGCCTGTCCGTTGAAGAAAAGGGTGAAAAGACTGTTGGCCGGCTGGTTGGTGTTGAAATCCAGGTCCAGATCGAGCTCCAGGTCGTCGTCATCGTCATCATCGCAGTAGAGTTCGGCATGCAGGTTGCTGATCACGCAAGCCGAAAAGGGGCAATCCGGACTCGGCAACACGACGCTCACACAACAGTTCTGACTGTTGTCTGTGCAAAGGGTGAGCTCGAACTCGAGCCCGTCGGTGGGAATGAGGACGTCTTTGATTAGGAGCGGCAGGGAATCCAGGGAAAACAGGCCGAGGCTGCTGCCTTCGACAAAAACTTCCAAATTGCTGGAAGAGGGATTATAATCTGCGATGTCAATAAAGAGGTCTACCAGGCCGTCGTTGTCACAACCTACAACCTCTACGACTACATCCTCCAAGCCGCATTCATTATCGCAGTCGGGCAGGTCGAGCTCGATCTCGGCGCAGCAGCCCGGCTGATCATTGGCACATACTTTCAGGTCGAGATCATCGTCATCATCATCCGGGTGAATGTCGTCCAACACAAGGGGCAGGTCGCTGTAGTCGAAGTATCCTGCGAAGTCTCCCTCGATAAAAAGGTCAAAGCCGTTATCGGGGATGTTCGGCCCCGGGGTGAAGTTCAGGGTAAGCAGGTAGTTGCCGGATGCCATACATTCCAGTTCGGCCGTCAGATCGTCGGTGAGGCAATCGTCTTCGTCGTCGTCATCCTCCTTTTCAAAGCAGACGTTGTCCAGTCCCAATTCCTGACCTCCGACCGACAGGGATTCGATGGTTCCCGTCAGACAAAGGCTTCCCTGAGGCACCTGGCCGTTAGGATCATCATCATTCAGGAAAACCTCCAGGCTGACCCCATTGGCCAGGGTATCGGGCAGATCACTGAAGTCGTTTACGACAAACACCTGCCCGCCGTTCACGGCAATATTTAGCTCGCCACCGCCATCGAAGAAGTCGAAACACACCTGCTCGACGGGATCGGAAAGAGCGGAAAAGTCAAATTCCAGGACTACATTGGACGCAAACGCGTAGATCCCATCGGCATCCTCCCAGTTGGTCAGCATATCACTGCTGGCGAACAGGTCGAAAAAAGCCGTATTCCCGTTGGAATACTGGATCTCTTGCAGGGTGATCGGTACACCGGCCTCTTCGGTGAGCAGGTCGCCCGGGCCAAAGCCGGTGTTGGGGCCGTAAATTGCGCCATCCGTAAGCGAGGAAAAGGTGATACAAGTTTCATCCTCATCGTCCTCGTCCGGGCAATCGGGAATCACCAATACGGCTTCGGCACAACAATCGCCCGCGTTGTCCAGGCAAACCTTTACGACCAGCTTATCGCCTCCGTAGTTTCCGGAGCCATTGTCGTCATCATCATCATCGTCGTCGTTTCCAAACGGCCCCTGGCCTTTTCCCGGAAAATCTCCCTTGTTGTCAAACACCGGATGGAAGTCGCTTCCCACGCCATTATTTTTTCCATTTCCCTCATCATCGTCATCATCTCCGTCGTCATCATCTCCATCGTCATCATCATCATCTCCGTCGTCGTCATCATCTCCATCGTCGTCGTCATCATCTCCATCGTCGTCATCGTCGTCATCATCCTTACAATTTCCGGAAGTATTGAAATCCTCCAGGATATCTTTGAGCATCAGCGCTACTTTTCCATCATCGGAACTCGTCGGGATCTTGACCTTGTCCTCGTAAGCGATCAGGAGATCGGCTGCCTGGTTCCAGGCAGACAAGACATCGTCGGGGATATCTGCTCCGGCGAGCACATTGAGCTGAGCGGCAATCCATTGCCTGGCCAGGATCAGGTAAGCGTTGCCGCCGGCCGGCGGAGCGACCATGATTTCGTAATAGGTCCAGCCCGTACCGAAGAATTCGGTATCGGCTCCGTTTTCCAGTTCGGCCCAGGTATTGTCGTAGGGGGCCGGGCCATATTCCGAACGGTTTCTCCAATACCCGTAACTGCGGGTGCAGCTCGGGGGAATTTCCCCATCGCAGGTGCCGACGCTATCCAAGGACAAAGGCAGATCCTCCAGGGCGAAGGTGCCATAGACCTTGCCGTCCAGGAAAAGAGTAAATGTTCCGTCGCTGGTATCCCCCGTTTGAAAATCGAGATTCAACTCCAGGTTTCCCGATGCTCCGACTTCCAGTTCAGCCTGGAAGTCTGAGATATCGCATTCGTCATCCGGATCGCAATCGAGGGCGGGAAATTCGATAAAGGCCGTGCAATTGGGGTATTCCAGATCGGTGACAATGAGTTCGTAAACGTCCTGAACATCGCCCTGAAAGGGACCGATGAGGGGAAAGGGTTCATTGTAGCTGAAGGTACCGTAGTTCTGCCCATTACCGGTCACGCTATACCCCTGTTCACCCACATCGTCGAAATCAAAATCGAGTTCCACAAAAAAGATGCCGTTGGGAGTGCAGGGCTGAGGATAGACCTCCAGGTCGTACAGTTCACAGGTATCGTCATCATCATCGTCGCCGTCATCCTCTCCAAAACAAACGTTATCCATAGCCATCTCCTGGCCACCGACAGTAAGGGTTTGGATATCGCCGTTGAAGCAGATCCTTCCTGAGGGGAAGGCGAAGTCATCATACAGGAAAACGGAAAGCTGCACATTGGGCGCGATGGCAGAGGGCGCATCCGAGAAATCATTGAAAACCTCCACCGGTTGACCGTTCAGCCCGAGGTTTACCTCTCCCCCTCCGTCAATAAAATCGAAACACACCTCATCCACGCCACCGAACTCAAAAACCAGGTTGATGTTGGACGGAAACACGTATATGCCATCTCCATCGTCCCAGTTGGCGAAGATATCCGTCGTAGCCAAAACGTTCTTGAAGTCGCTGCTTCCGTTGAAATACACGAAAGGTGCTAAGCGTACCGGAACGCCGGCTTCTTCCAGCAACAAATCCCCGGCCTGCAGGCCCGAGGCTTCGCCATATAGGGTTCCTTCTTCCAGTTGGGAGAAGGTGATACAATCCGAATCATCCACGCTGCCAAGGCCCGTTCCGGCAGCGGATACAACGATAAGGCTAAAGAGATAGGTAATGAATGTGCTCATGGTGCTATTTTTTCATGCTACAAATATGTACCCAATGCTTCTTCGAAAACAGAACTTTTTATTCTTATTTTTGAGGTACAAACCGGGCTAAAAAACTAAAATATCTATTATTTTACTGATTATCAATTATTTACAAACCATTACTTAACTCTTTTTTTTGAGCTGTGAAGCCTCATAAACTTATTCTGACCCTGCGCACCTTCAGCCGGCGGGAAATGCACCGGTTCCGGGAGTTCAGCACCTCGCCCTACCACAACAAGCACGAGGGGGTTCGGCGGCTGGTGGCGGAGCTGCAATCTATTCATCCCCACCTGTCCGATGAGGCATGCAGCAAGGCCGCTCTGCATCAACGGCTTTTCCCCGGCCGGCCATTTCGGGAAAAAAACATAGCGCCCTTATTCACCTATTCCTGGCGGCTTTGCAAAGCCTTTCTCCGGGTCGAGGCGCTCGAGACCGCCTCCGACCTGGACTACTTGCGGCAGCTTCGCAAGCGCGACCTCATCCATTTGTATCAAAAGGAATGGGAAAAACACAGGTATCCCCCCCGGCCGGATACCTGGGCGGTTTTCGAGCTGGCGCGGGAAGAGGAAGCTTTCAATGAGCAGATCCAGGCCCGGCAGCGCGACGATAGCCTGCTGCGCAAGGAACAGGCCCTCGATCAATTCTACCTGGCTCAAAAGCTTCGGGATGCCTGCGAGATGAGCGTGCGAAAAACCATCCTCCACGTGGATCACCCCCAGCTGTTTCAGCAGGCCATCGAAGAAGAAGTGGCAAGCCGGGCAGAGCACTATCGATCCATTCCGGAGATCTGGGTGTATTACCTCGTCCTTCAAATGCTGAACCACGGCAGCCCGCAGCGATTCCAACACGCCCTGCGTACTCTTCAGCAAGAGGAAGCTCACTTTTCGCGCCCCGAGCAACAGACCCTCTACAACTATTTTCACAACTTTTGCATCCGGCAAATCAATCAGGGCATCGATGCCTGGCTTCGCCAAAACCTCCAGCTCTACCAGTTGGAATTGGACCGCGACCTCTTGCTGGAAGACGGGTTTCTTTCCGAGTGGCACTACAAAAACATCGTGACGACCAGCCTGCGCCTCAAGGAACTGGACTGGACCCGGCATTTCATCGAATCCTATCGCGACCGGCTACTCCCGCAGGTCAGGGAAAATGCCTACCGGTTCAACATGGCGTCTTACCACTATGCAGCGGGAAATTACGATGAGGTGCTGGCCCTCCTGCTCCATGTGGAGTATTCGGATCTCCGTTATGCCCTGGGAGCCCGGGCCCTTTTGCTGCGCACCTATTACGACCTGAACGAATACGAAGCCCTGGAATCGCTCTATGGATCGTTCCGGCAATTTTTGCGGCGCAAACAGATCCTGGCACAGAGTCGCCGCCAGGGATACTACAACCTCTTCAAACTCACCCATAAAGCGGCTCACCTCCGGCAGCAGCTGGACTACATCACCGACGAGCGAGCCAGGCAGGAACTCAAGCGCCTGAAAAAGGCTCTGGAACGGGATACGGCTGTTTTTAACCGCTCTTGGCTCCTGGATAAGGTCGACGAACTGGCCCGCAAGATCCCCTGAGCCGGAAAATCCCTGAGCAAGAACGCACAGTACTTCAGCAGCCTTTATTGTTCCGGGCCGCTGAAAGCCGGCCAGGAAGCTGGAAAACCTCCTGGATTACGGGTTTGAATATCTTCATCTTGTACCCTTCCGAGGTTAATCCCATTTTAAAATGAGAATGACGCATGAAACCCGCCTCTTTTTCGCCTACTCTTCG
>CAZQSF010000064.1:0-22744 GCA_964595955.1 uncultured Saprospiraceae bacterium | reverse complement strand
AGCTGGATGAGCAACAACAGAAGGAGCGCCAGCCCAAGCAGGATGAGCAGGATCTTGCCCGACCAGGCGGCCGTTTTTCGCAGGATGGCAGTTGTTCGGCTCATGGACTATCCGGCGTGAAGGTCTCACTAGATACGGAATCCGGCGGGCATATATCCTGCAAAAACCTTCGATTTTCTTGTATTCGCTCAGAAGGTTTCGGTTCCTGAAAAATAAAACCCCTGGGAGTTGTCCCCCACCCCAAAGTCGATATTGATATTGGTGCGGAAGGTCTTATTGAGCATGACCCGCAGCCCGAGCCCGGCCCCACGCGGATGTGTTCGAACAGGGCAAGGTCGCGGGTTTGGTTCGAAGCGGTGATCGCATTCACAAAAGCTACGCCGCCCAGTACGCCCGAGCAGGGCGTGATGGGAAAGCGGTATTCCACCTCGCCGTACACCAGGTTGTCGCCCCGGAAACGCCCGGGTATATAGCCGCGGCCCGATCGCGCGCGCTGGTCCTCCCCCAGGGCCATGAGGGTGAGGTAGGGCTGCCGTCCGCTGAGGCGGAAACTGCCGAACAACCAAAAGGCGAGGAGGTGGCGGGGTGTTTTTTTCGACAGGGACTGGTAGGTTCTGAACTCCAGCCAGAGGGATGTCGAGTTTCGGCTGCTGCCCAGAAAGGTCGGGTTAAAGCGCAGGTTGGCGTTGACGAAATAGCCCCGGTAGGGGTTGATCAGGTTGTCGCGGGAGTCGTACACGAAGTTGATACTTATCCCGGACAGCAGATAGCGCTCCGGATCAAAATCGTACAGCTCCGAATAGATGAAATGAGGGGTCAATTCAAAGGGCATGCTGTCCAGCTGCAGGGCATCATCCCGGATGCGGTAAAAATAGTCGAGGTGGTAACCCAGGCCGATGTAGGTGTGGCGGCTGATCTCGTAGCTGGCGATCTCGTGTAGTTTGAGGTAATTGTAAGCCATCTGAAAGCCGCCATCGACGGCGTCGGTAGGGGCCCCCAGCCAGATGAAATCATTGTCTGTCTCGATGGTGTCGGGCGCATTGGTGCCCAGCCCCCCAGGTGGGGGCCCGGTAAATGAAGAACCGCCAATCGCCCTGCAGGAAAAACCGGTCTTGAGGAGTATAGATGTTGCTCTTGAGGAAAGAGAGAAACTGCTTTTTGGTGGTGTAGGCCGCATTAAAGCCCAGTGAGGAGACGCGAGTGGAGGCGCGGGGGCCCAGAAAAAAGCCTGCGGTCCCCGCCGCACCGATAAGCAGGCCGTTGGCCGGATTGGACGAAACGTTGGGCAGCAACAGCAGCATGGTATTCTGCTCCTTTTTTGGAGGCTTGTCCTTCTTGCGAAAGAGATCGCGAATGTCTTTCGGGGTGCAGTCTTTCTCCGGTGGGGCGGTTTCTACCTGAGCGGCCAGGCCGGCGGGCCACAACAAGATTATGCCGAGTATCAGGAGGGAAAAGGCTATCCTTACCGCTTCTCGATTTGTCAAGGGGGTAACGTTCACGTGGTACTGTTTTCGGTCGTAAACAAGCGAACCCGGGCGGTTCGCGGCTCCAGTTTGGGATGCAGCCGTGCATGTACGGGCGCTCTGCTTTCGCGCTCCGGCCCGTTTTGATCAGATCGCAATCGCTTACTTTTTTCGCTATGGTCAGCCCGGTTGTTCGCCCAATAATTGCCGGAAAGCCTCCTCCAATTCCGCTTTACCTTTCTCGGTGAGGTAAGGGGTATAGCAGCTTATGATGCCGCGCAGGAAAACGGGTTTCATCTGCTCGTAGCCTTCATCCTTGTAGTAGAGCTGCAGGCTCACGACCCAGGTGGTGAACAGATTGTATATCTGAAAACTGAACAGCTCGAAGGTCTCGGGCTCCAACAGTTCCTCCCGAAGCGTGCCGGACCGCACCTGATAACTGAGGCGTTTCTTCAGGTTGGCCTTGTTCTGCCGGTATCGTGTTGCGATGTGTTGCTGGAGCTCCGGCTCTCCGATGGGCTGAACGGCCAGGTAGGCCATGGCAAAGCGGTAGCGGTACTGGAGGTCCATCATCTTGCTGTAATACAGCAGGAAATCCGACAGGTCCAGGGAGGCTTCATCCTGTTGATACCGCTGGTAAAGCTGAGCCGCTTTCTCCTCGTATTCCCGAAAGATCGCCAGCAACAACTGCTCCTTTTTCGGGAAATAATTGGTGATCCGCCCTTTGGTCAGCCCGAGTTTGCGGGCCAGCTGGTCCAGGGTCAGGGTCAGGCCTTCCTCGTTGTACAACTGGCTGACTTCCTCCAGTATGCGCTGCCTGGTTGCCATCCCCTTGCTTTGCTTTGGCATGGCGTTGGTTTTTCTGCCTGGAAATATAAAAACGAATTTGGAACATTTTAAAAAAAATTTTTCTTTGCTGCGCTACTTTGTCCTTCCCAAATCTTCCGGCCGGCATGGAACGCATCAGCGGCAGGGGGGACTACCGCAGCTTTCCGTCCGTAGTGCCCGCTTACGAGCTGGGTTGAAGGCGGGCGGTCCTCAATCTCGTTCCTCACTCATTCCTAAAACCAACCTCATGAATACACAAGCTCTTTTCAACCTGAACGGCAAGACGGCCATCGTCACCGGCGGCGGCAACGGCATCGGAAAAGCAAGTTGCGAGATCCTGGCGGCCTTCGGGGCCAATGTGGTCGTTTCCGATCTGAAGCTGAAAGACGCAGAAGACGCGGCTGACCAGATCCGCAAAAACGGCGGCAAGGCCATTGCCGTAGAATGCAACGTCCTCCAGGATGAAGACCTCGTCAAGACGGTCAAGACGGCCGTAGACGAATTCGGCGGTGTCGAGATCCTGGTCAACAACGCGGGCGGTGGCGGCGGCGGCCGGGAAAACCCGTTCAAGATCACCGTCGATGATTTCGCCTGGGTATTCAAGCTCAACCTGTTCAGTGCCTGGCGGCTTTCTCAGCTCTGCGCGCCGGAGATGGAAAAGAAAGGCTACGGGTCTATTATCAACATCACCTCCATGAGCTCGATCAACAAGAGTCCCAACATGAGTGCCTACGCCAGCTCCAAGGCGGCCCTCAACCACATGTCCGCCAACCTGGCCCACGACTATGGTCCCCACGGCATTCGGGTCAACTCGGTAGGTCCCGGTGCGACCCGGACGGCGGCCCTGGCCAGCGTGCTCACGCCCGAGATCGAAGCCAGGATGCTGGCCCACACTCCGATCAAGCGGCTGGGCGAAGTGGAAGATATCGCGGGCGCCGTCCTGTACTTCGCCGCGCCCGTCTCGGAATGGGTGAGCGGACAGGTGCTGTTTGTCAACGGCGGCGGCGTACAGACGCTGGACTAATGAACCATGTAATCCAATCTAAAAACCCTTTATCATGCAAGCCATCAAAGACCTGTTCGATTTCAGCGACCGCGTGATCATTATCACCGGCGGCGCCGGTGCCATCGGTAGTGCAACCGCTGAGCTGCTTGCCTCTCTGGGTGCCAACGTCGTTATCTCCGATATCAACGAGGAAAGCGTAAAAAAAGTGGCCCGGTCGATCGAGGAAAAAACGGGCTACGAAGCCCTGGGCCTCGTAGCCGATTCCACGATAGAAGAGGATATGAAAACGCTGGTGGATAAAACCGTCGAGAAATTCGGCAAGATCTCCGGCCTGGTCAACAACGTCGGCTGGGGTGCCAATACCGACATCTGGGGATCCAGCACCGAGAAAATGGTGAACTCCTACAAGCTGAACACCGTGGGTGCGTACAACCTGACCAAATTTGCCAAGCCCTACCTCGAGAAGGAGGAAAATGCCAGCGTGGTATTCTCGGGCTCCCGGGTAGGTACCAGCCCTTCGCCGGAGTTCATCGAATACAGCACGGCCAAGGCAGGACTGCTCAATATGGTGCGAAGCATGGCCGTGGCCGGTGGCCCCAGGGTGCGCTTCAACAGCGTCATTATCGGCTCCGTAGACAACGGCGAATCCACGCTGAAGGCCGGCTATACACCGGAAATGATCGAGCGGTTGAACAACATGTTCGTCCTGAAACGCCGCGGCTTCCCCAACGAGATCGCCTACGGCATCATGTTCCTGATGAGCAAGGCGGCTGCCTGGATCACGGGTACGGACCTGGTGATCGACGGCGGCGGCATTTACACGAGTAAAATGCCGCCGGCAGATTGAGTTTGATCCCATACAATCGTTTCTTCCTTGTCTTGGCCCTTTGCGGGATCGTCCGAATGGGCTATGCCCAAAGGGGACTGATCGAGATCCCACCCATCTCGGCTGAAGGCTTCCCCGTGGAGAACATTGAAGTCTATGTGATTGAAAAGGACCCAACCCGGCTGGTGCGCGACAAAGAGTATGCCGATTTTCTCTCCTACTTCAATCTGGAAAACAAGGGGCTCTTCAACAAGTCCGTATACGACCTGATCCGCAAAGGAATTGCTGACATGGCCCCAGTTGCCCAGGTAACCTATGGCGTGTACAACGCCCAGGTCTCGGGCCAGGTTACGGTCAAATGGTTTATTACCCTGGGCGAAAAGGAAGAAGAGGAAGGCATTGGTTTTTTCCGAACGGGGAAATGGGGCGATCTGCCACTGCTATTGGAAACTAAGCGGTCGAAGATAACCTTTTTGCTCAATGGCGGCCTGGGCGCCTTTCTGGAAAAGGACGCGTTCTTCGGAGAAGGAGATGCGTTTACCCAGGGAAACCCGGTAGCCGATGATCCGGCTTCGGGGGGCGCAAGCTCGTGGCTGGAGGTTTTCCTGGAACCGGGAATCGGCGGCATTTCCGCCCTGGGTAAGTCCGATCTTTATATCTACGGGGCGTTATCCGGCTTATTCTCTGCCCGGATCGGTACGGATATTTTCTCGGAGGGTAGCACGATCTTCGGCGGATTCGAACGTGCCTATGCCGGCTTCATCTGGGCCCGGCTCGGAAAAGGAAACAAGGGCAATCTCAATGTATCAGGGGGCAGGAACTTCTTTCAGCTGAATGACGGATTTTTATTCTCCCGAATTTCAGGCTCGGCCAATGCCGGAGATCCCGGCAGTACCTACCTGAGTTCACGGACCGCCTTCCAAAAAACCGTGCTCGCTACCTATACCCAGGGCAACTGGACGGTAAGCGGCTTTTTCTTAGAACCCGATGAGTTGTTTAGAGACCGGCAGACCAATATCAACTACACCGGCCTCACGGTCGGATTTAACAACAATACAACGGTCGACGCCAATATCACGGCAATAAACCGCACAGGAGGCAGCGGAGATTACCGGCTTCCCAACGATCAAAGCCTTGAAAAAAAAGGACTTTGGGTCATCAACCCCAAATTGTGGCTGGTCGACAAACTGCAAACGGGGCTTTTCCTGAAATCGGAATTCGCCCTGGAACGGAAAAGCGGTATGCGAGCCCATGCCTGGTACCTAGGCGGGGGGATCAAGAAAAGCCAATGGACGTTTAAGCCTTCTCTGTATTACCGCTACGCCTTCATGCAAGGCGATAATCCGGAAACGAAAACCTACGAGCGGTTCGACCCTCTGCTTACCGGGGGCCTGGGTACCTGGGTGCAGGGACTCAACTTCCGCAAAGTGATCGGCGCCGGCAATATCATTTCCCACCGCATCGAACTGAGCGGATACCTGGTCGACAAACTGAGGTTGTCATTTGATGCCTACTTCCTGAAGGCTCATCAGTTGAACAACCTGGGCGGTCTGGCTCCTATTTCCGAACTGCAAAGCAAGAACTTTGGGCAAGAGTACACCTTAGCGGGTCAGTATTCCTTCAATCCGAATTACCTGCTGCTGGCTGTCGTTTCCGGGGCTTTCCCCGGCGGAGCCATTCAGGACAACTTGCCTGATAGTCGTCCCTGGCAAACATTCCAACTAAGCCTGTTCGCGTTTTACTAAAACTACACTAGCATGCACTCAACGGTCTTGAAAGGCGCTTTAATCAACGGCCTCATCAATGGCCTCATCCAATGGTTCGCTTTTAAAAAGTACGAGCAGATCCCCATTTCGCTCGATTCGATCGCCAACGAGGAGGTAACCGTTCTCGGCAAGGGGGTGCACCTGGCCATTACGATGGCCATGATCCTCACCTTCATAGCCTACTTTTCCATCCCCAAAGACCGGCGACCTTCCTGGGGAAAACTGACCTGGCTGATCGTCAAACACGGGTTTTTCACCTTCGGGGTCGTTACCGGGCTTTCGGTACTCTGGCAGCGGTATGCCGGAACGGTGGAGGTCAGCCCCCTGGCCGCGACCTTCATCGTGGGGCTGATCGCAGGCGCCGTGGCGATGGTCGTCAATTACCTGACCCTGGAACCCTATGCCGCGCGATAGTTCGAAAATCCGGTTCTACGATCTTGTATTTACAAACCGATCAAAACACCACTACCATGCATAGACCAATCCACTTACCCGTTCCGGCGGGTTTTCACCGGAAAGCCCTCTTCTGCCTTCTGCTGGGCTGCCTCCTTTTCGCGCCCCTGTACGGGCAGGAGGTTCCGGCGGAGGATAAGAACGACCGGCTGATCACCAAGGGACGGGCTTTTGTGAGCCTGTCCTTTTCCCTGGACCAGCGCCGGGCCGAGAACGAGTCGCAACTCTTTCAGGAGGTCATCGACCAGGACCGCTTGCAATACCGCGTTACGGTGAATGGCGGCTATGCCCTGGCCAACAACCTGATCGTGGGCCTGGGCCTGAGCTACGGCCGGGAGAAGGAAGACCTGACCTTCCTCCAGGACGGCGTAGAGGTCACCTCCCGCTTTCTGGAGCAGGACATCTCCTTCATCCCCAACATGCGCAACTACATTCCCTTTGGAAAGGGCACCTTCCAGATCTTCGTACAGACGGACATGCGCTTTTCCTTTGCCGAGTCCCTGCAGCGCGACTTTTTCCCGGACGAGATCGACAAGATCGAACGCGATGTCTTCGAGTACCGCCTGGGTGTTTCGCCCGGCATACTGCTGTTCTTCGACCGGCACTGGGCCTTCGAGATGTCGGTGGGCCTGGCAGGCCTCACCTCCCGGATCACCGAGCAGACCACCAACGACGACGAGGACAACCGGACCCGCATCGTCAAGACGGACATCGATCTGCAGATCAACCTGCTGGCCCTGAACCTGGGTGTGGCGTACTACTTCTGATCCGGAGGTAGCCCCCTTTCCAACGAAAAGATATTGTCAAAAGCAAAAAAATCGAGACGTGAAAAACATCATCCAGTTCGCACTATTGCTCTGGCTGGCAGCCGGACTTTCGGCCTGCATCCAGGAAGACCGATTCGGGCTCTCCGGCTTCACAGCGATCAAGGCATTCGAGATCCCCGGCCAGAGCGGTGCCACCACCATCAACAGTACCGATCGCACCATTGCGGTATCCTTTCCGGAAGGCACGGACCTCACCAGCCTGGCGCCATCGGTCATCAAGCTATCCAATTTTGCCACCGTGGAGCCCGGCGTAGGCGAAGCGCAGGACTTTAGCGCGCCGGTCATCTATACCGTTACCGCCGAAGACGGCACGCAGGCCGACTGGGAGGTCACGGCCATCCGGGCCGAGCCTCAGCCGCAACTGCCCAACAGCAACTTCGATCAATGGTACGATGCCGGCGGCTATCAGCAGCCCGGCGAAAATGCCGACAACACCATCTGGGATACGGCCAACAAGGCCCTGGCGCTGGTGGGTAGGTTCAACACCTTTCCGGAAGACCTGGGCGGAGGCGACCTGGCCGCGCG
This sequence comes from uncultured Saprospiraceae bacterium, assembly GCA_964595955.1. Lineage (GTDB taxonomy): Bacteria > Bacteroidota > Bacteroidia > Chitinophagales > Saprospiraceae > JAJDFU01. The sequence continues at coordinate 15,050 of CAZQSF010000064.1, read as the reverse complement.
AATGGTCAGCCAGGAGGCGCCCCTTATTCTCCGCATGGTGGCGGCCACGCTCTACACCGGTTCCTTCACCGACGGCTTTCCCAGCGCCACCGACCCGCGCTCCAACATCGACTTTGGTACGCCCTTTGCCGGCCGGCCGCAGGCCTTCCGCGTGGACTACCGCTACCTGCCCGGCGAAGAATACCTCGACGCGGACGGCAACCCGCTGTCCGGGGGCGATCAGGCCGACATCTACGTGCTGCTCGAAAAGCGAGAGGGGGATGAGGTGGCCCGCATCGCCACCGGCTGGTACCGCAGCGATGAGCGGGTGGAAGACTAGACCACCCTCGAAGTGGATATGAAGTACGGCGAACTCACCGATGCCGATCCCGAGTTTGAATACGCCAACATCCGCCCCGGTGAAAGCTGGGCCGATCCCATCGAAACGCCCACGCACATTACCGTGGTCTTTTCGTCCAGCGCCCTGGGCGACTTCTTCATCGGTGCTATCGGCAGCGAGCTGTGGGTAAACAATTTCGAGCTGGTTTATTGATCTTTGATCCATTAAACCGGACAAGGCTGTTCATTTTCCGGCTTAGGTAAAAGGGCGGAAGAATGGGATCGACTTTCAGGCTGAGGGGTGCAGCCTCCCGCAGGCTCGAAGGACCTGGAAGTCCCTCCGAGCCAGGCTCTGCTGAAAACCGCATACAAAGGAAGAGCCTCTAGGTTGTCTTCCCTTCCCGCAGCGAGACCTGCACATCAAGTCGGTCAACGGCCTGTCCATCGCTCCTTCGAACGGCGGAACACAAAAAGAGTCCGGTCCGGATTGAACCCCTCTCGGGCGGAATGCCCGGGCGCACAGGGGCAGCATCCGGGCAAACGAACAGGGCAGGTAGAATGGGAGAATAACGAGCCCTCTTTCCAAAGCAAAACCCAGGCCTTGGAGGGTTTCCTCAACCCCTGCCGCGACCTCCCCCATGGCCCGGACCATCAGCGAAGCCCGGTATCCGGTGTGGGTTTACCGTTCATCCGGTGAGCTCAAAGGCGATCACCGGACGAACGGCAACCAGATTAAAACGCGTACATCGACTCGGGCATGTTGGGGTCGAACAGGCGCGGCAGCCCGTCGCCGGGAATTTCGCGCATCGCCGGGGCCAGGGATGGATTGCTGGGGTATTTCCTGCCGTTGAACACCAGCTCGCGCATTTTGCCGTCGCTTTCCACGGCCAGGTCGTGCCAGCCGTTGTGTTTCGAGGACAGCACGACAAAGGGAGCATCGGCTACCGTAAAGCGGGTAATAAGGTTGCCCTCGTGGTCCAGCAGCATGTAGGTACAGCCGCCGGAGCCGCAGAAATAGCTGTTCCTCCCGAAACCGACCAGGTACTCGTCCTTGCCGTCGTCATTGAGGTCGTAGCGTTCGAACGCAAAACGGCGCTGCTCCTCGGTCATGGCCGACAGGTCGCCTTTCAGCAGATCGTTACGCAAGGCGTTGCGAATGCTGGCCGCCATGGGATCGTCCCGGGCGTCAGCTTCCTGCGCTTGCATGGCGCTTTGGGCGGCGGTTTCTTCTGGGGCCTGGTTTACTTCGCCTTCCCGTTCCGCTTCGGCAGACGAAGAGTTCTGGCAGGCCGTGGCCACCAGGGCTAAGGCGAGAAAGAAAAAAGAGATCCGTTTCATAAGTTGACGGTTTAAGAAGGATTAAATTCGAACAAAGGGCCGCCTTTCCGGCAGCTGTTTTACCCCTTGAAAGTCCGTTATTCTACCGGGCCGTTCTGTTGAAATATCTGCAAAATCCATCGCTTTTCTTGCAGGCCGTAGGGATTTCGGCCTTCCTTTTGCTGTTTTACGCAGGACGCAAGGAAATCGTACCGCCGCGCCCGAAAACCTGCGAGCATGAGATGGCTTATTCCCTGGATGGCGGGCTCTTGCCTGGCATTGACCGGCGCGGCCCAGTCGGTTTACAATCCCAACCTGCTGCCTCTGGGCGACCGGGAATCCCTCATGGCCAATACGGGCACCGGCGGCCTGAAGTCCAGCGGCGCGGTATTTTACAACCCGGGAGCCCTGGCCACCCTGGAGGGCGACCGCCTTTCGCTGTCCGGTTCGGCCTACATGCGTTTTCGTTTCGAAGCCGAGCCCATTGTCCGCTTCGGGGAAAGCGAGTTGGACTATCGGGGCGCAGGCTTGCGGTCTATTCCCACCAGCGTTATTGCCGTGCGGCGCCTGGGCGACTGGACCTTCGGCCTGGGCATTCTCGTTCCCATGACCTTTGCTTTTGAAGGAGAGCGCAATTGGACCCTTCCCTTTGACGGGGCCAATCTGGACCTCAAATTGTTGCAAAACTATCAGGAGTCCATTTCCCTCTACGGCCTGACAACTGCTCGCGCGCTCGGCAAGGGTTGGTATGCCGGCTTGTCGCTGTATGCGCAACTCTATCGCTACCTGTCCACCATCGATCTTCGCGGCAGCTTGCGGGAAGATCCGACCCGGGTGATCCAGCAAACGTTTCGGGAACGGCGCCGGTCTGTCAACGTACTGTTCATGGCAGGCGTACTCAAGCAATGGGAAAAGGTGAGTTTGGGACTTCGCATTACCGCTCCCAGTTTGGTGGTATTCGGAGATGGGGATTATTACGAGTACTTCTTCAACCAATTTGCCAATCCCACCGAAACGCAGCGTATGGATTTCAGCGCTACGCGGGCTCGATTTATCAGCCCCTTAGACCTGCGGTTGGGCGGGGTGATCCGACCCGGCAACCGCTGGGAAATAGCCATGGACCTCTCGTATGCCTTTCCGGTCAGTTATCGCGTTTTTCCGGATATCGCCATCGAATCGGAAGAGAACACCCGTGGAAATTTCAGGCTGAGCGGAGGTTGCGAATTTCATCTGCGAAAAAATTTGTCCTTGCTGGGCGGAGCTTCCTATACCCCTTCGACCCTGCTCGAAACGGAAGAGGAATTCGGGCAGAACTTCTGGTCGATTCATCTGGGCGGAAAATACAATGCGGAGCAGATCGAAACGGGAGCGGGCTTGTTTTTCATCCGAGGGCAGGGAGAGGGTCCGCTGCCTTCCGGCGGTGGCCGTTCGAGCCAGCTGTATGAAAACGTGGGTTTTGTACTGAGCACCAACTATCGCTTTTGACCCCGCTTTCCGGCACCTGCGGGAAAGGGAGTCATTTACCGGGTTCCGATAGCCGAACGTTCATATCCGGCCATCCCACCAGTTCGAACGTAGCCGATGCCAGCTCGACCTTGCCCTGCGTCTCTTCAATCGCCTGGCGGATCTCGCTGTACAGCTGATGTTTGGTGGATCGTCGTTTTTTATAGTCCACCACATAGCGCAGGTTGAAGGCGATCCAGTTGTCGGTCAGCTGCATCGTCAGGGTGGGCTCCACATGCGCGTCTTCGATGAGGTAGATCTTCACCATGCGCTTCCAGTGCTCGCGAGCATACCCGGCATAGGCGGCCAGTTCGTGCCGGGCAGCACCTAGTATGAGTTCGCCGGCCAGTTGGGCGTCGGAACCGTATTTTACGGGCAGGGTGATCTCATCCCATACGAAGGGAAAGTCGGTGGAGTAGTTTCGCACCGGCCCCTTAAAGACGAAGGCATTGCTCAGCTTGACGATGCGCCCGCTGTAGTTGTCGCTGCTCACCCATTCCCCGATCTCCATCAGGGTGGTCTTGGTAATCCCGATGTCGATCACGTCGCCTTTCACGCCGTTCATTTCGATGCGATCGCCGGGCTTGTAGATCCCTCCGCTGAGTATAGCCACCCAGCCGGCTATACTTTGGATAACGGCCTGTAGGGCGAAGGCAATGCCGGCGGTGATCAGCCCCAGGGCTACGGTCACGTATTGCATTTGCCCGGCAAAGCTGGCCACAGCCACGATGAGCACCAGGATGTAGCCCCCGAAGCGAATGGCTTTGCGGGCTTTGTAGCGGAGCGAATTGTCGGAAATGGTTCGGTTAACGGCTTTGCGGGCCAGCCAGGCCAGTACCAACACCAGGACAGCCCAAAATAGAAACTGCAGGATCTGCAGCATCAGGCCGCTCAGGGTCCAGCTCTGGAATTGCTCGATGAGTTGGTCGAATTGTTCCATGAATTCAGGTCTGTGGCTCAGGCACCCAGTTGTACCAGCGCTTCATACACCAGAAAGGCCGGCCATACGATGGCCTTCAGTACGCCCAGCACGCCCATCCAGAAGCCGGTGGCCGTGCTTAGGTAGTAAATGAGCGCTCCGATAAACCCCAGACCGTAAATGGCATTGGCCGGGCCGGTGCTGGCTTGGCGTTGATTCATAGTTGCCGCATTAGATACGGCAGGCAAAGTGCAAATCCCAGCCAAACCGGACAATGACATCCGCAACCCCTGCAGGATTTCACACTTTTCAGGCGTTCCGGTAGGGAGCATAGCGGTAATATTTGGGATGGGTATCCAAGCGAACATGGAGCCAGGACACGCCCATACCGGCCGTACTGAGCCAGTGCTTCCCGGACGGAAGCAGGCGAAGGGCCTCTTCGGCCACCAACTGCCAGAAAGCATTTTGCTGGGCTTCCGGGGCCTGCCGCACAAAGACAGCCAGATGGGTGTACTGGGAAGGCGGGCCAAGCGGTGCCGGAACGACCAGCCGGGCATCACCACCCCGGTTGGAAAAGGAAACGGCCGGTTCGGCCGCTTGAAAATATTCGGCAAAAGCCGTTGGCTGCGGTGCCATTCGGAGCAGCTCATCCCCGCTCACCAAGACGAATTCATAGGGCAGATCCAACCCGGATTCCGCGAGCGGCGGGTGCTCCCAGAAGAAGCCCTGAAATGGGCTCTCCGCCAGCAGCTGGCTGTAATAGCTACGCATAGCAGCAGCCTCTGCCAGCAGGGTCAGAAATTGGCGCACCGTGAGTACTTGCCCCGACTGTTCGATCCGGTATCGGATAACCCGTTGAGGCTCCAGCTCATTTTTTTGCACCTTCCACATGAGGGGTTCTGCGTTTATGTGAAGGCCGGATCATTTGTCCTGCCGGCCATGGATTACACTGCGTCTACGGTTTTTACCCCAACCCGCTTTAACCCTGACATAAGTGACTGAAAACAAGCTTGTTTTCAGCCACTTATCGTCATTATTCACGGTAATCCGTGAATAATTCGGGTTAACTGATCCGGCTCCATCCTTTTTTGTGCTTTTCATCTCGTTCCAAAAAAAGAGACACGGGCTGGTGTTCCGGTCTTTCCAGATGAGGGTCGGCTTCCAGGATGCGTCGGGCCAGATCGCGGGCGGTGCGCAGGATCTGGCCGTCCATGGCCAGGTCGGCGATGCGAAAGTGCACCAGGCCGCTCTGCTGGGTACCCTCGATGTTGCCGGGGCCGCGCAGGCGCAGGTCGGCCTCGGCGATCTCGAAGCCGTTGTTGGTGCGCACCATGGTGGCGATGCGCTCGCGCGCCTCGTTGCTGATCTTGTAGTCGGTCATCAGGATGCAGTACGACTGCTCGGCACCCCGGCCCACGCGCCCGCGCAATTGATGCAATTGCGACAGGCCGAAGCGCTCCGTATTCTCGATCACCATCAGGCTGGCATTGGGCACGTTCACCCCCACCTCGATCACGGTGGTGGCGACCATAATCTGGGTTTCGCCCCGGGCGAAGCGTTGCATCTCATAATCCTTGTCGGCCGGCTTCATGCGCCCGTGTACGGTGCTGATCTTGTAGTCGGGGCTCGGGAATTCGCGGCTGAGTGCCTCATAGCCGGCCTCCAGGTTTTGGAGGTCCAGCGTCTCGGATTCTTCGATGAGGGGATACACCACGTAAACCTGCCGCCCCTTGGCGATCTCCTCCTTCATAAAGCCGAATACCCGGGCCCGTTGCTGTTCGGTACGGTGAATGGTCTGCACCGGTTTGCGGCCGGGCGGCAGTTCGTCGATGACCGAAACGTCCAGGTCACCGTACAGGGTCATGGCCAGCGTGCGCGGGATGGGCGTGGCCGTCATCACCAGAACGTGCGGCGGATGTGGGCGGCTTTTTTTCCACAGGCGCGCCCGCTGAGCCACGCCAAAGCGGTGCTGCTCATCTGTGATGGCCAGGCCCAGGCGGTGAAACTCCACCGGATCTTCGATCAGCGCATGCGTACCGATGAGGATGTGCAGTTCGCCCTGCCTGAGCAGGCGGAGGAGTTCCTTGCGCTTCTTGCCCTTGACCGTACCGGACAGGAAGCCCACCCGTACCCCCATGCCCTGAAGATAACCGGTGATGGACTGGTAGTGCTGCTGAGCGAGGATTTCGGTAGGGGCCATCAGGCAGGCCTGGTAGCCGTTGTCCAGAGCCAGCAGCATACACAACAAGCCTACGATGGTCTTGCCACTGCCCACATCGCCCTGCAGCAATCGGTTCATCTGGCGGCCTTCGCCCAGGTCGTGGCGAATCTCTTTCACGACCCGTTTTTGAGCTTCCGTGAGCGCAAAGGGCAGTTTTTCCCGGTAAAAACGCATGAAAAAATCACCTACCTGGCCGAATACGTACCCCCGGTTGGCCTCCTTGCGCTCCTGCCGGCGCTGCAGCAATCGCAGTTGCAGGAAAAAAAGTTCTTCGAACTTTAGCCGGCCACGGGCAGCCTGCAGCTCGCGCTGGTGGCGCGGAAAATGAATGGCCCGCATGGCTTCGTACCGGCCCATGAGCTGAAACTGCTTTACCAGGTAGGCCGGCAGGTTTTCAGGCAGGTCCGCCGGGCGGAGTTTCTCAAGCAGCGCCTGCATAATGCGTCGGCGGGCACGGCTGTCCAGCCGCTTCTGATTGAGCTTTTCCGTACTGGGATAAACCGGAGAAAAATACGTGGCGGCCTTGCCGGAATGCTCGCTGGCCGCTTCCATCTCGGGATGCGGCATGCTCAACTTGCCGTTAAAGCTGTTGATCCGACCGAAGAGCACGTACTCCTTCCCTACCTCCAGTTGTTTCTCCAGGAAACGGAGGCCCGAAAACCAGACCAGCTCCAGCGAGCCACTGGCATCGCGTACCCGGCCGGTCAGCCGGCGTTTTCGGCCGCCCCCGGCAGTGTGAAGCTGCCGCAAAACTCCCTTGATCTGAACCTGGCCGCTTTGTTCGTGCAGGTCGGCAATGCGGTGAAACTGGGTCCGGTCGATATAGCGCAGGGGAAAGTGGTAGAGCAAATCGCGCCAGCAGCGCATGCCGAACTCCTCGCGCAGCAGTTCGGCGCGAGCGGGGCCTACGCCCTTGAGGTACTCCAATGGCTTGTCCAGATTGGCGCTCATGAGGTCAACATACAAAAGTCCGGTTAAAAATCAGCTCCGCCAACACCGCGCATGGCCCGGCTGATCCGGCCTGCATTTAACAAAAATACGACCCTGGGCAGAACGAATTACCGGCCGCCCGGTGTTACCTTACGTTACGACAGCGTAAAGACCTGTCCCCTTTTGCGAAAACAGAAAGAACGACGACCATGGAAACGAAGCGACAACGCCAGGTAGCCGAACTCGTAAAGCGAAACTTCGGTATGCTGCTCCAGGGCGAGGGAAGCTACATCTACGGCAGCGATGTGATGGTGACGGTGACCAATGTAAAGGTGACGCCCGATTTCAGCCTGGCGAAAATCTATCTGAGCGTTTACAATACGGAAAATAAAGACGGGGTAATGATGAGCCTGGAGGAAGAATATCCCCGCCTGAAACAAGGGCTCGCTGCCCGCATCCGGAAGCAGGTGCGCCGAATCCCCGATATTGCTTTTTACCTGGATGAGACCATAGACGAGATGTACCGCGTGGAAGCACTGTTCGATCGCTTGTACCGCGAAAATCAAATGCCCGACGACAACGAGGAGTCCTGATTTACCCGGCCCGGGAAACGCTATCGGCGACCGCCTGCCGGTTTCGCCGGTGCCTCCAACGGCGGGTCACTACCCCGTGCCGGGGGGCGAACAGAAAAGCCAGGGCGAACATCAAACCGGCGATCGTGACGATGGCTCCGGCAATGGATCCGTCGAGCCAGGCCGCCAGGAAGTAGCCGCCTGTACTGATCCCTACGGCCAATAAGGCCGTGGTGGCAAGCATAGCCGGTAAGGTGTCGGTAAGCAAATAGGCGGTGGCCGGCGGAGCGACCAGCAAGGCTACGACCAGTATGGCCCCCACCGACTCGAAGGAAGCTACCGTAGTCAAGGAAACGGCACCCATCAGCAGGTAATTCCACAGCGACAAAGACAGCCCAACGCTGGCCGCAAAGGCCGGATCAAAGGTGGTGAGCAACAATTCCTTGTAGCCCATGTACACAAAGGCGATGTTGATGAGCAGAACCGCCCCGGCCACGTAAAGGGCCCGGGGCCCCAGCACCTGGCCAGAGGCCGTTATCCACAGATCGAGCGGAACGTAGGCGATCTCACCGTAAAGCACGCACTCCTGATCCAGGTCCACCTGCCCGGCAAAAACGGAGATGAGGATGATGCCCAGAGCGAACAGCCAGGTAAAGGTCACGCCGATGGCGGCATCGGTCTGCAACCGGGCCCGTTTGTGGAAGAACTCGATCAAAAAGGTGGTAAAAATGCCCAGCAAAGCCGCTCCGGCCAACATCCAGAAAGAGTCGCGCGTACCCGATATCAGAAAGGCAATAACGATGCCCGGCAAGACGGCATGGGATATGGCGTCGCCCACCATGGCCATGCGCCGCAAGATGAGAAAACTACCCAGCAGGCCGCAGGACAGGGCGATGAGTGTAGCTGTGGATATGATGTAAAAGGCGTCCATCGGCTATGAGGGAATTTTGCTTTCGTGCGGATCCCGCTCCGGATAATCGAGCATGCGGGCCAACTCCTGCTCCAGCTCGGGCGTGAGAATGTGTTCAATGGTCTCGGCATCCTCGTGCACGTGATCGGGAGCAATTTTCAGGTAGCGCGTCAGGTATAGCTCCCAAAGGCGATGAAGGCGCACCATGCGCCTACCCTTTTTCAGGCCCGCTTGCGTAAATCGCCAGCTGCCATTTTGCCGTCGAACGAGTTTTCGCCGTTGAAGCCGCCGCAGGGCCGAACGCAGGGCGCCCTGCGGAAAGAAGCGCCGGCTTACAATTTCTTCCAGGCTTCGCTTGCGAAACATATCCTCATCGGCTTCTCCCAGATGGTAGAATGCCTTCAGAACGTTTTCGTCCATGAGCATGTGCTTGAGCTGCCGTTGCTGCACCCACCGGGATACGACGCCGCGCCGGGGGGCAAAGAAGAAGGAGAACATGGCCAAAAGGGAAATCACCATCACAATCCACGGGCCGGTGGGCATGTCCGGAGCGGCATAGCTCACAAAAGCGCCGGCCAGGCCGGAAAGAGCTCCAAAGAGGGCGGCCAGAAGCGTCATGCGCAGGGCCTTGTCAGTCCAAAAGCGGGCGGCCGCCGCCGGTGTAATGAGCATGGCCGCCATGAGCACCACACCCACGGCCTGTATACCGGTTACGACAGCTAAAACGGTGAGCGTAGTGAGGAGCAGGTCCATGCCCTGTACCGGAAGTCCGAGCGAACGGGCGAATGCCGGATCGAACGCGATGAGCTTGAGTTCTTTAAAGAACAGGGCCACCGTGAGGATGAGTACTACGGCCACAACGCCAAATACCAACAGGTCCTGCCCAACCAGGGCGGCCGCTTTGCCGAAGAGAAAGGAGTCCAGGCCGGTCTGGGCCGCATTGCCGCTGTGCTGAATGTACGTCAGTAACAAAATGCCCAGGCCGAAGAAAACCGAGAGGATGAGCGCGATGGCCGTATCCTCTTTGAGCTTGGATTTAAGGCTGATCTTGTCCACTAAAAACAACGATAGCCAGCCGATGGCAAAGGCTCCCCCGATCAGGTAAAGCGGGTTTTTCGTGCCCGAAAGCAGGAAGGCCAGGCAAATGCCGGGCAAAACGGAATGAGCCACGGCATCCCCGACCAGGGCTTTTTTCTTCAAAAAGGTAAAGGTGCCCACCACGGCGGAAGAAGCCGTGAGCAGAATGGCCCCTATCGTTACCGAAAGTACGCTGGGATCCCGGAAGCTCAAAAATTCAATCAGTCGCTCCATACATCAAGGCTGCAAACGTTTTTTTTAGTCCGCTCCGAATCATGCCCCTACCCTTCTCAATATTTTTCCCGGCTTGGGATCTGCCGCTTGCGCACCAGTTCGCCCACTTCGGAGAGCACGGTGAGCTTACCGCCGTAGGTTTCCTGCAACAGACGCGGGGTAAAGACCTGATCGATAGGCCCGGAAGCGACCAGCCGCATGTTGAGCAGTACGATCCAATCGAAGAACTCGGCGGCCGACTGCAGGTCGTGATGCACCACTACTACGGTCTTGTGCTGAGCGGTCATTTCCTGCAGAATGCTCAAAATAGCGGATTCGGTGGCTGCATCTACCCCGGAAAAAGGCTCGTCCATGAAGTACAGGTCAGCTTCCTGAGCCAGCGCCCGGGCCAGAAAGACCCGCTGCTGCTGACCGCCGGACAACTGGGAGATCTGTCGTTTGGCAAAAGCTTCCATGCCCACCTTTTGCAGGCACTCGCGGGCGATCCGGCGATCTTCCCGGCGCGGCCGCTTGAGCAGACCCAGCCGGGCATACCGGCCCATGAGTACTACATCGAAAACGGAGGTGGGAAAGTCCCAGTCCACCGTTTCGCGCTGAGGTACGTAGCTCACCCGCTGCCGCACCTCGTCCAGCGGCCGGTCGAAAAGGCGAACATAGCCCGACGCCAAAGGAAGTAATCCCATAGCGGACTTGATCAGGGTAGACTTGCCGGCCCCGTTCGGGCCAATGATACCGATGAGGGCGCCCCGCGGGAGCGTCATGTCAATATTCCAGAGTACGGGTTTCTTGTCGTAGGAAACCGTGAGATCGTGGAACTCGACGACAGGGTCTTGGGCTTGGATCTTCATAAGCTATTTCAGGGCATTGACGATGGTTTGCACGTTGCTCCGGACCATGCCGATGTAGTCGCCCGCTGGGCCGTCCGGCTCGCCCATGGCGTCGGAATACAAGCTGCCGCCTATGCGTACCTCGTGGCCTTTCTGCCGGCAGCCCTCCACAATGGCCTGGATGTTCTTCGAGGAAACGGAGGTCTCTACAAAAACCGCCTTTATACTTCGCCTGACGATGAAGTCGACCAGGTCCACCCGGTCTTTCAATCCGAACTCCGAAACGGTGGAAATGCCTTGCAGACCGCGAACCTCGATATCGTAAGCACGACCAAAGTAACTGAAGGCGTCGTGAGCCGTGATGAGAATGCGGCGATCGGCCGGGATTTTTTGAACTTCCTCCTCCACCCAACGGTGCAGGTCGGCCAACTCTTTGCGGTAAGCCTCGGCATTGGCCTCGTACAAAGAGCGATGGGCCGGATCGACCGAGATCAAAGTGGCCAACACCTCCTCAAGCGCCTCGGACCAGAGTTGTACATCAAACCAGATATGCGGATCGTAGGCGCCCTCGTATTCCGGGTGGTCGATCAGTCGCCCGGTCTCGATTCCGCGCGAAACCGGTACTACCGTCTTGAGCCGTTCCAGCTTCTCCAACACTTCGCCCATCTTCCCCTCCAAATGCAGACCGTTATACAGGATCACATCTGCCGAACGCAACCGGCCGAGATCACCCTGCGTGGCCTTGTACAGGTGCGGATCGACGCCCGGCCCCATAAGAGCCGTTACCACAACGGAATCGCCTCCGATCTTTTCGGCCAGATCAGCAATCATCCCGGTTGTGGTCACGACCCGAAGCGGCCCATCTCCTCCTCCCGAACCGGCCTGGTCTTCACAACCTGTAAGGATCAGGATCAGAAAAAAAAGAAGGACGAAATTCTTCATAGCAACGATTAAGTGGTACCTGCCGGCACGGCCGTCGACCGGCTCACCCTCCTAATCCGGAGGATAGGCGGTCTTTAAGCAATGAGCGAAGTTACTCTTTTTTGCTTGCCTGTAAAAATTATTTAGATGAGCCTAAAAATCAGGCAGGTTCGGCGGGAAGCATGCTGGACAGCATGCCTTCTTTCATGGCATAGGCCGATACCACAATGGTGTGCACTGCGCTGAGGTAGAGGATATAATCCAGCAAGACAAAAGCCGCCACCATCATGCCGGCCCGGGAGGAGGGTACACCTTCCATATTCAGGCGTTGGTGCAGGTTGCTGGCCAGCACCTTCTGGTGCAGGGGCTGAAACCGGCGTACGGGTATGGTAGCATGAAGCGGATGGGTGCGCTCGTCGGCCAGCAGGTTTTCCAATACGTCGAAGGTGCCGGAGGAGCCAATGAGCCGGTGACAGGGAAAGTGCCGAAGGGCTTTGTAGAGCGGCTTCAACTCCTCCTCCAGATAAGCTCTTAGTTCACGGACCTCCTCCGGGCTGATGGGATCAGTGCGGTGGAAGCGCTGGGTGAGCACAGCTACGCCGATGGGAAAACTTCGGGTCCAGAAAACCTGGCCCCGGTTGGCAATAATGAATTCGACGCTGCCGCCCCCGATATCCATGATGAGGTCGGGGCGTGCAAACAGCGGCACGGCCATGGATACGCCCTGATGGATCAGTCGGGCCTCCTCTTCCCCACTGATAAGCATGATGGGAATACCGGTAGCCTCGCGGGCCTGCCTTACCAGCTCTTCGCCATTGGAGGCCGTCCGAAGGGCTGCCGTGCCAAAAGCCTGTACGTCCTTGACGCCGTACTCATCCAATAGCTGCCGGAATTCGTTCAGGGTGTTCAGGGCTCGTTGAAAGGGTGCCGGACCGATGCGGGCAATGCCGTCTTCGGCCAGCTTGACGAACTTCCGCAAGCGAAGCCGTTCGCGGAAGCCTCCGGTGACGAGCGGATCCGCGATGAGCAAATGGAAGGTATTGGTTCCCAGATCGATAACAGCCAGAGGTGCCATAGTGTCATTCTCTTGGATCCGCTTCAGGGACAAACCTGCTGCCCCCAAACGAATAATCAGTGAGCCGAATCGGCTTGCTAGTTTAGTAAAAAGCCACTGGCTTTAATCCAAAATCTCCAGATTTCGCACCTCCTTGCGGTCGATATAGTCTTTCAGCTGGGGCGAATAGGCGCTGAGTGTGGAAAAGGTAACGCGCACCTTCTTTCCCTTCAGGCCGGCGGGGTTTTTCAATCGATCGGCCCCATCGAAATAGCGCAACCACAGGAGTTTTTGGGTCTGGCCGTTGGGCATTTTTACGAGCAGGTAGGCAAATTCGCCGGTCTCCAGGCCTTGAAAGGTGCCCTCGACCACGCTTCGGGTCTCTACTACAGCACCGCCCTGCCCCTGGCTTTGGGCAAACTGCATCATCACCTCCGGGCACTGGCTGGCTGCCCGCATGCCGATCCGCTGGCCGAAGTCCATCATGCTTTCCTGATCGCTCACATCTACCTTGAGCGCTTCGCGTTCCGCATCGCTCAGCTGGCCGAGCCCTTCAATTATGCAGGTGCTCATTTTCATTTGCATCTCCTGTGTGCTCAGCTTTTCCGCATTGAATTGCTCTACGCATTCGCACAGCTTATTCGCCATCTTGTCGATGGCATCCTGGGCGATGGCAATGCCGGGCAGGCAAAGGATCAGAAAAGACCAGATCGTCGTTCGTATCATGTGTTGGATTTTTGAAGGTAAAGATAACAAGCCCGGGCGGTCGGGGGTTGTCCGGAAAGCCGCATTCCTTGGGCGGGACTCGCTTCTCCGGGCCGATAACGCGAAGCGGGTACCTGCTTCCATCCGATCCGGGGTTCGGCAGTCCAAGCCCAAAAGCGGCTTTGCGCATGGGGCGGGCACGCCATACCCGGGCCGGGGCGTTAGGAGTTTTATGGAAAGTATCCGGCATGTGGTGCGCTGGACGGTCCGGCTCCTGCTGGGGGTACTGTTGTTGCTGTTGCTGTATCTGGCGGCCGCCTTGCTCCTTTCCGTGCTGCCCGCACGATCGATAGCCTGGGAATGCCCCGAGCGCTCGCCGGCTTATGTGCACACCAACGGCGTCCACCTCTTCCTGGTCCTGCCCACGGCCACCTTCGACACGGCCTTTGTAGCCGGCCTGCAGCTGCCGGAGGATCCCCCATACCTGGGCTTCGGCTGGGGCGAAAAGGAATTCTACCGCAGCACACCCACCTGGGCCGACCTTCGGCCGGGCACGGCCCTGCGTGCCGCCTTCTGGCCCTCGGCCTCGGCCATGCACGTGATCACTTATCGCTACCCGCGCCGGCACTGGAAGCAGCTGGAGCTCTGCCCGCAGCAGCGAGACACCCTGGTGCAGTTCGTACAGCGGTCCTTTCTGCCGGATTCGACCGGGGCATTCACCCCCGTACAGGCCGTGGGGTACGACGCAAATGACTTCTTCTACGAAGCCCGTGGCCATTATACCGCCTTCCGCACCTGCAACGTATGGGTGAATGAAGCCCTGAAGCGAGCCGGGATACGCACGTCCGTCTGGTCGCCCTTCGACAAAGGGGTGTTGTACCATTTGCCGGAATGAGGGCCTTGCTCGAAAAGGTGCTGCCCTTCATCGAAAACCGGTCCGCCCGCCTTGCAGCGCGTTTTTTTTCCACGTATCTTAGAAAATGCTAAAGCCTGATTCCGCCATGCGCCAACGAGCCGAACACCTCTGGCAACAGACGAAACGAGCCGGCTGGCAGTTTCTCTTCACCCTCAACAAATATGCCGAGGCAGTGCTGTTCATCAAGGAGCATCGCCTGTGGAGCGGCATGCTGCGCTACGGCTGGTTGTCCAGGTTCCTGGTCGTCATCGGCCTCATCCTGGGCATCAAGATGCTTTCGGTACTCATCGACTGGTGGCAAAAAGTCCGCTTCTCCGAGCCGGAGATGGCCCTGAGCAGCGTGGGGCAGCTGTACGAGAATATGGCCGCCGAAGGCTACGAGCTCTTCGTGGCCGGCAGTATGAAGTACATACTCCTCATCCTGGTGGAAGTCATCATCTTCCACTTTTCGCGCCGCACCGTGGAGATCCTGTCGGGCGTGCCCATCAATCCGGGATTCAAGGAATTCATAAAGGCGCAGAAGCGCATGATCGCCATCGTGTTCTACTGCTACGGCATGGAGATCGCCGTGACGGTGCTGATCAAGGTGTTCGTCGGCATTTTCCGCTTTGTTGGTTTCCTTCAGC